>JANMJM010000071.1:0-19501 GCA_031371345.1 Vicinamibacteria bacterium | reverse complement strand
GCCGACGCGGCCGGCACAAGCCACTCAGCGGACACAGCGAGTCGCCCTGTTCGCGGTTGAACCCGCACTGATCGGCCATGCCGATGTGGCATAGCGAGAAGTCGTATTTCGCCGGGTCGACCGGATCCAGTTTCCGCAGCGACTCGGTGACATCAGCCGCCATCTTCCAGCCTGGACTCGTATAACGCGTGAGCCTCAGGCATCGGCCGACGCGAATCACGTGCGTGTCGAGTGGGATGATCAGCTTGGCTGCAGGTACTTTCGTCCACAGACCGAAATCGACCGCGTCCTTTCTCACCATCCACCGCAGAAAAAGATTCAGCCGCTTGCACCCGCTCCCGCTCGAAGGTCGTGGGAAGAAATAGGCGACCCCCGGGTGGCACGCGCGGTCTTTGTACGCATCGCTCTGGTCGATCGCCAACGCGCGATTCGAGAACGATTCAAGCGCAGCCGAAACATCGGGCGCCGCCGGATCGTAGCCTTCGAGAAAATACGCCTCGATCGATCCGCGCGCCAGCATCCGCTGCATGATGACGATGAGCGCGACGAGATCTTCGCCGCGCGTCCATCGGTGCACGAGACCGTTGAAGGCCGCGCGTTGCCGTCGCGGCTCGAAGTCGCGCACGAACCGTGCGGGCGACGGTCCCATCAGCACCAGGAGTCGCTCGATCGACTGCAGCACGCTCGCCACGCGGCCAAACGCGAGAGCGGAAGCGCAAAATCCGACGACCTCGCGATCGGCGGGATCCGGGAATCGCCGGACGATGTGGATGGGATCGGTCGCAGAATCGACGCAGTTGAACGATGCATACAGCGCGTCGAGGCGGACTTTCAGCGATGCGTGGGCACGCACCCCCCGCACCTTATTTGAACCTCTCCGCCCCCGTCGCTGCGTCGTTGACATACACGGTGCGCCCGCCAACGATCGTCGCCGCCACGCCGCCTTTCAACTGCCAGCCGCCGAACGGTGTATTACGCGATTTCGACTTGAACGTCGACGGATCGACGGTCACCTGAAGATCGGGCGCAAGAATCGTGATGTCGGCAACCGCGCCATCCGACAGCGTGCCGCCCGCAACGTTCAGGATGCGCGAGGGATTGGTCGAAAGCAGTTCAATGAGTCGCGGCAGCTTGATAAGGCCTGTGTGCACCAGCCGATCGAAGCAGATCGGCACTGATGTTTCGAGACCGACGATGCCGAACGGCGCCATGTCGAACTCGACTTTCTTTTCGTCGTAGTGATGCGGCGCGTGATCGGTGGCGATGACGTCAACGGTGCCGTCGACGATGCCTTTCAGCATGTCATCGCGATCTGCCGTGGACCGAAGCGGCGGATTCATCTTCACGTTGGTGTCGTAGCTTACCGGCGAAGCCAGTGCCTCGTCCGTCATGGTGAAGTGATGCGGCGTCACTTCGCAAGTAACCTTCGCGCCGTGACCTTTACCCTCGCGCACCGCCCGCAGCGATTCGGACGCGCTCAGGTGGCAGAGGTGAACAGACCCGCCGGTCATTTCTGCGAGCGCGATGTCCCGCTGCGCCATGATCGATTCGGCCACCCCGGGGATCCCGCGCAGGCCGAGCGTCGACGCGTGATAGCCCTCGTGCGCGACGCCTTCGCCTTTCAACGACGGATCTTCGCAATGCTCGAGCACCGGCATCTTGAACATGCCGGCATATTCGAGCGCTCTGCGCATCAGCAGCGCGGTCTTCACCGGGCGGCCGTCGTCTGAGATTCCGACGCAGCCCGCTGCGCGAAGCTCGGCGATATCTGCCAGCTGGTCGCCATTCGACCCCTTTGACACGGCGCCGATCGGATACACACGCGCGAGATTGGCTTGGGCCGCTTTCTGGAGGATGTATTCGGTGACGCCGGCATTGTCATTGATGGGCGTCGTGTTCGGCATGCACGCCACGGCCGTAAATCCACCGGCAACCGCCGAGGCCGCGCCGGTCGCGACGGTCTCTTTGTGTTCCTGGCCAGGTTCGCGAAGATGCACGTGCATATCGAACAGGCCCGGCACCACGACGAACCCGGCCGGCACCTCGATCACCTGCGCGCCGTTCACAGGAATATCTTTCGCGACGCGCGCAATGCGATCGCCGTCAATCAACACGTCGAAGATCCCGTCGCGTTGGTTCGTGGGATCGACGACGCGTCCGCCTCTAAGCAGCCGTTTCATGTTCCGCTCCGCCCGCCAGTAGATATAAGACCGCCATCCGGACCGCCACGCCGTTGGCCACCTGTTCGAGAATGACGGAGTACGGTCCGTCGGCGACTTCCGAATCGATCTCAACGCCGCGGTTCATCGGTCCGGGATGCATGATGATGACGTCGGGCTTCGCCCGCTTCAGCCTCTCGCGCGTCATCCCGAACACGGTGAAGTATTCGCGTAGCGATGGAAAGAAGGTGCCCTGCATCCGCTCGAGCTGGACGCGCAACAGCATCACAACGTCTGCGCCTTCAACGGCTTCCTCGACCGACGTGGTGCAGCGAACGCCGTCGCGCTCGATGCCCGGGGGCATGAGCGTCGGTGGTCCGCTCACCCACACTTCAGCGCCGAGCTTGGTCAGCAACTGGACATTCGATCGCAAGACGCGGCTGTGCAGCAGATCGCCGACGATGGCGACCTTGAGTCCCGCAATGGTTTTCTTGTGCTCGCGGATGGTGAACGCGTCGAGCAGGGCCTGCGTCGGATGCTCGTGCATGCCGTCGCCTGCGTTGATGATGCCTGCGCGGCAGATTCGCGACAGCAGATGACATGCGCCCGACGAAGCATGGCGCAGCACGATCATGTCGGGCGCCATCGCTTCCAGATTCAGCGCCGTGTCGACCAGCGTTTCCCCCTTGGTCACACTCGACGTCGTGGCCGCGATGTTCAGCGTGTCGGCGCTGAGGCGCTTCTCGGCGATTTCGAACGACGTGCGTGTGCGCGTGCTCGCCTCGAAGAAGAGGTTGACCACCGTCTTGCCTCGCAGTGCCGGCACTTTCTTGATTGGACGGTCGCCGATCTCGCGCATCGCTTCGGCCGTGTCGAGAATCAAGCGAATCTCGTCGGCCGTGAGGTCGGCGATGCCCAGCAGATCCTTGTGGCGCAACGCCGAGATGCCCGGCTGCGGGGCTACTGGCCTCTCGAGAATCTGCGGTGGTGCCGCGAGATGTTTGGTCATGACGTCCCTCTTCATTCCGGCACGGCATCGACCGAGATCTCGTCGGTGCCGTCGGTTTCGGTCAGCTTCACGTGCACGCTTTCCTTCAACGACGTTGGCACGTTCTTCCCGACGTAATCGGCTTTGATCGGCAGCTCGCGATGGCCGCGATCGACCAGCACGATCAGCTGAATTTCTTTCGGCCGGCCAAAATCGATGAGCGCATCGAGCGCCGCGCGAATCGTCCTGCCCGTGTAGAGCACGTCGTCGACGAGCACGACTTTCATGTCGTCGATGGAGAACGGAATTTCGGTGCGCCGCACGAGCGGCTGAGGTCCGACGGCATGGCGCATCAGGTCGTCGCGATACAGGGTGATGTCGAGCGCGCCGGTCGGCACCGGCTCGTTGGTAATTTGTTGCAGCGCTTTCGCGAGGCGCTTGGCGATGAACACACCCCGCGTTCGGATACCGACGATGGCGAGCCGCTCCACGCCGCGGTTACGCTCGATAATTTCGTGCGCAATGCGTGTCAGCGTGCGGCTCATCCGGTCGGCGTCCATGATGACCGGCATCAGGACACACTCCCGGCGGGCAACATGTACCGTGAAATGACGTGAAGGGAGTTCCGGCGAAGGACGGGGCGCGTATGCATAAGCTCTTCTCGACCTCACAGGGCCGCTCTTAAAGAGGAATGCCAGTATATCAGTAATACGGGATAAACGTGATCGGCCGCTGATCGGTAAAACTGCTCGTGAAGATATCTGTACGCGCGTAGCCGTCAAGATCGCGCGCGATGGGAAGACCGAGAAAATACAGCACGGTTGGTGCGACGTCGACGACCGACGCCCGCGGGAAGTTACCTTTCCCGACACTGCGGCCGTACGCCATCATGAACCCGTCCGGCGCGCGTTCGTGGCTGCCGCTCAAATCGGGATCGCCAGCCACACGCTCGAGCGCACGCTTGCTGAGGCTGAGCGGTTCCATCCCAAATCCCGACACGACCAGGAGCAGGTCGTCCGGTCCAAGTGCGCGCATCGCGCGACCGATAATGCCGTCGACATAGGTGTAGTACTGCTCGAGCACGCCCCCATATTGCTGCCTCTCGTCGTCTGACACGTCGCCGAAGGCTCGCGGCATTGCGTACCGAAGATAGTAATGGCCGATGGCGTCAATCCCCGGGTAGCGCACCGCCGTGAATTGCGCCGGCCGCGACGCCGAGAGCTCGTGTGACAGCTGTTCGGCGACCGCATCGGCTGCGAGCGGATTGGCGGGCAGGGTCGGCCCTTCTCCAGGCTGCCGGCCAATCGCGCGTTGCGCGACGAGCGTCACCGAGGTGAACTCCGGGATCGCCCTCGACCTCGCTTCGCGAGCCGCCTCGATGATGTCCGGCGGCCACGCAAGGAGCGGCTCGGTTCCAAGCGACGCCAGCACCGATGAATCGTCACGCCGCAGAAATTCATCGCTGATCAAATATCCGCCAACGGCGTGCGCGGGAAAGGTCAGCGGCCAATCGATGACGCCAGTCGTGATGCCGTAGCTGCTGAGCAGCTCCCACATCGGCCGCGCGCGCAGCGACTCCGACGTGCGCTCTTCCTCTGCGAGAAATCCAAATCTGATGAGCGCCTGCGCAAAACAGAAGTCCGGCAGGAGATCGAGACGACTGCTGGACCCGGCAACCGTATAGCGCGCGGCTGCGTACACCGCGGTCTTGTAAGGAAGCTTGCCGGTCGCCACCGCGGTCCACACTGGCGCGGGCTGCGTGGGCCTGAGTGTGGCGAGGTGCAGCACAGCGCCGCTCTCGAGCAAACGGCCGAAGTTCGGAAAACGCCCACCTGCGACGTTCGGCGCAATCAGGTCGAGCGTGGCCCCATCGAGCAAAATCATGGAGACGCGCGCGTTCGACGGAGCCACCGGAAAACTCGGGCCGGACACGCGAGGAGCGGTCGGCGGCGTCGCGCCCGGTCCTCTCAGCACGACGGGTCCCACGAGCGAGGCGGTCAACACGACGACGAACGGCGCCGCCGCCAAACCACGGCGGCGCTGCAGTACCTGCTGCCCCACTGCGATGCCCACACACACACACGCGCAGAGCGACAGGAGCACGGCACCTTCGGTCATTCGGCTCGCGGCGTCAGGCCCGAGCACGGCTCGAAATCCACCGAGATTCAGCCACGTCACCCCAGCGCTCAGACAAACCGCCATCGTGCCGAATGCGGCTAGCAATCGAAGGCTGATCCAACCGGGCGACCGTACTTCGACGGCGAACAGCTGGCGCAACACGATGAGCGCGTAGAAAAACACCGCCGCATGCAGGCCGTAGAACGTCCACCACGTCAACACGAGCGGCACGACGGAAACAGAATTCAGTTGCAGGTTGGGATTCAACTGCAGCACGAGCACCGTCACATACGCGCCGACGAGCGCGCCGCCGATGATGGAGTTCGTCAGCATCCGCAGGTACTGCATCTCGACGGAGTATACTTTCAGGCCGTGCCCGTGGACGTCGCCGCAGAAGTCCTGTCGAATACGCATCTTTCATCCGATTACAACGTGCTCGCGCTCGCCGCCCCGGATATTGCCGAGCGCGCATTGCCAGGGCAATTCGTGATGGTGAAGACGGGCGATCGCCTCGAGCCGCTGCTGCGGCGCCCCTTCTCCGTGTTCGAAGTACTGCGCGAACAGGGCAAACCAATCGGCGTGTCGCTGCTCAGCAAAAAAATCGGCCCGTCGACCCACCTGCTCTTCGATGCAAAAGTCGGCGATCGCGTGCAGTGTCTCGGACCGCTCGGCCGTCCGTTCGCGCCCGTGGTCGCGCCAGATGAAGCCTGGATGGTTGCGGGCGGTGTCGGACTTGCGCCGTTCGCCACACTGGCCGAAACACTTCGGGCCAAAGGCATTCAGACGACGCTGTATTACGGCGCGCGACGTGCGGCTGAGCTCTTCTTCCTGGACTGGTTCGAGCGTCTCGGCGTGACGTTGCAGCTCACCACCGAAGACGGGAGTCGCGGCGAACGTGGACGTATAACGCTGCCGCTCGAGCGCTCGTTGAAGGCGCGTCCGCAAAGCGCCGCTGTCATGATCTACGCGTGCGGTCCGGAGCCGATGCTCGCGGCCGTCGCCAAGATGGCTGCCGCCCACGGACGCCCATCGCAGGTGTCGGTCGAGCGCGTGATGGGCTGTGGTCTTGGCGGCTGCTACAGCTGCGTCATTCCGATCAAGACTTCGGAAGGCAAGCCGCATCACGTGCGTTCTTGCATCGCGGGCCCCGTGTTCCGCGGCGACGAAATCCTGTGGCAGTGAATCTCTCGGTCCGCATCGGATCGCTCACGCTGAAGAATCCGCTCATCGCGGCGAGCGGATGCTTTGGCTACGGCACCGAGTACTCCGACGTGATCGACATCGCGACGCTCGGTGGTGTGGCGGTGAAAGGACTGTTTCTCGCAGAGCGCGAAGGCCATCCGCCGCCGCGTATCGTTGAAACGCCGGCGGGCATGCTGAACGCGATCGGACTGCAAGGCATCGGCGTGCACCGCTTCATCGCCGAAAAAATGCCCGAGCTCCGTGCACGCGGCGCTGTCGTGATCGTGAATATCTGCGGGACGACGCTTCAGGAGTATGTGGAGCTCGCGAGGATTCTGTCGGATGTAGAAGGCGTTCACGCGCTCGAGCTCAATATCTCGTGCCCGAACATCAAAGAAGGGGGCATCACGTTCGGTTGCAGCGTGCACGGCACTGCCGATGTCGTGTCCGCGGTTCGCAAGGTCACCAAGCTGCCCGTTATTCCGAAGCTGACGCCGAACGTCACCGACATCACATCGATTGCCAGGGCGGCCGAGGAGGCCGGCGCCGATGCGGTGTCGCTCGTGAACACATTTCTCGCGATGGTCATCGATGTTGAGACGCGCCGTCCGCGACTGTCGAACATCGTCGGCGGACTGAGTGGTCCGGCCATCCGGCCGATCGCCGTGCGAATGGTCTACGAGTGCCGGCAGACGATCCGGATTCCCGTCATCGGCATGGGCGGCATCGCGACGGCGACCGACGTGCTCGAATTCATGATTGCCGGTGCGACTGCCGTACAGGTGGGAACCGCGAATTTCGTCGATCCGCTCATCTGGCCAAAACTGCTCAGCGGTGTTGAACGCTATATGGAGCGACATGGTCTCGCGACGCTGGGCGATCTCACCGGCAGCCTCGATACCAGCGCGCGCGAGAAGGAATGGATCAGCTCTTAGTCGCGCTCGACGTGGACAACGCGATCCACGCCCTCGA
Source organism: Vicinamibacteria bacterium (assembly GCA_031371345.1). Lineage (GTDB taxonomy): Bacteria > Acidobacteriota > Vicinamibacteria > Vicinamibacterales > JAMQPK01 > JAMQPK01. Next base: position 12,082 of record JANMJM010000071.1, on the reverse strand, counting down.
GCTTGCCGCCCGCCTTCGAGGCCGCGTTGGCGGATTGAAAATCGGCAATCAGCTGTTCACGGCTGAAGGCCCTCCGCTGGTGCGCCGCCTTGTCGAGCAGGGGCATCGCATCTTTCTTGATTTGAAATTCCACGACATCCCCAACACCGTGGCGGGCGGTGTCGCCTCGGCCACCAGACTTGGTGTGTGGATGATGACGGTGCATGCCTCGGGCGGCAGTGAGATGCTGAAGGCCGCAAAGCGCGCAGCGGTTGAGACCGCCTCGGCTCACAACCGGCCGGCGCCGCTCGTGGTTGCCGTCACGGTCCTCACGAGCCTGAATGACACAGCCCTGCTCGAGATCGGCGTGAACCGATCGATCGAGCGACAGGTGGAGGACATGGCGGCGCTCGCCGCCAACGCGGGGCTCGACGGGGTCGTCGCGTCGCCCCGCGAGCTGCGCATTCTGCGCGAGCGTTTTCCGAAGCTCACAATTGTGACGCCCGGCATCCGCGCCTCGTCGGCGCCCGCCGACGATCAGTCTCGCACGCTCAGCGCCCGCGAAGCGATCGCCGCCGGCGCCAGCTATCTCGTCGTCGGCCGCCCAATCATCGCAGCGGCAGATCCCGGTGCCGCCGCCGAAGAAATCAGCCGGTCGTGCGCGTAACAATTTACTCGAAGCCCGACTGCCATCTGTGCGACGAGATGAAAGCGATGGTACACCTGGTGCTCGACGGCGACGCGCACACATCCATCGAGGAGATCGACATTTCCGACAACCTCGTGCTGCTCGATCGTTACGGTCTGGAAATTCCTGTGCTGATGATCGACGGAACGAAAGTCGCGAAATACCGGGTGAGCGAAGCAGAGTTGAGGCAGATGGTGGGTGGAAGGGGCAAGGGGAATCTATAATCTAAAATCTGAAATCTATAATCTGAAATTTAGATTTTAAATTATAGATTATAGATTATAGGTTCCCCTACCCCTTGCCCCTTGCCCCTTGCAGATTACTTACTGGTAATGATCGGGTGTCCGCGGCGATTTTGCTGCCAGCACGCTTCGGTCTCTTCCGTGCAGACCGGTTGTTCCTTGCCTTTGCTGACCGTCACCATGCGATCACCGTTGACGCCAAGACTCACGAGATAGTCCTTCACCGCCGCCGCGCGGGTTCCGCCGAGGGCCAGGTTGTACTCGGCTGTGCCGCGCGAATCGGCATGGCCTTCCACAGTGATGCGCACCGTCGGCCACCGCTTCAAGTAATCGGCACTTCTCGATAACACGGCTCGACCGTCGTCGCGGAGCGTTGACTGGTCGTAGTCGAACAGCACGTCGGCCATCGGCCGCTCCGCGTTCAGCTGGTCGACGGTTTTCTGACTGAAGATCTGATCTTCGGTCAACGGCGTCGGCGCCGGCGGACGTGGCGCAGGCGGCGGAGGTGGTGGTGGTGGCGGCGGCGGCGCCGGCGCTGTCGGTGGAGGCGGCGGTAAAGGAGCCGGTGCAGGCACGGGCCGCTTACACGCCGCAGCCGTCAAACCCAGGACGGCGCAAAGGGCGCCAACCAGTAGGTAACGTCGCATGGAATTCTCCTCAGCTAGATTGAACGGCGTTTAGTGGAACGAGAGCGGCCACAGAGTACCATAAAATTCGACGCGTGGACCGTATGCTCGAGGCGACGTACCGGGTTGAACAGGATCACTTCTGGTACCGAGGCTTCCGAAAATTCATCGAACCTCTACTTATCCGTGCAACGGCCGGCACCGTGCAACCCCGCATTCTCGATTGCGGCTCGGGCACCGGCACGAATCTCACATTCCTTGAAAAATACGGCATTCCCTTTGGCGTCGAGTTGACGTGGCGCGGCCTTCAGTTCGGTCAGGCGCGAGGCATCACACGACTGACGCAGGGGAGCGTCGCGGCGCTGCCATTCGCGAACGCGTCGATGGACGTCGCCGTCTCCTTCGATGTCCTGTATTGCCTGGAGGACGCGGCGGAGAGAGACGCGATCTCGGAAATGTTCAGAGTGCTGCGTCCGGGCGGGGCCTTGATCGTGAACGTTGCAGCGCTCGACATGCTGAAGGGCGATCATTCCGTACTCGTGTCCGAAGTGCGGCGATATACCCGGGGCCGGCTGCGTTCGAAGCTTCAGCGCGCGGGCTTTCGGATCGACCGCATGACGTACACAAACGCTGCGCTGTTTCCACTGACGGCGGGTGTTCGCGCGCTGCAGCGACTGCGCGGTGTGAAGGCCGACGGCGGCGAGCGCGGAGACTTTTACGTGCTGCCCGCTCCCGTGAATTCGCTGTTCTCCGGCGCCCTGGCGCTGGAAGCGAGACTGATTGCGGCGGGCCTCAACATGCCGGTCGGCAGCTCGCTCCTGTGCCTGGCGCGCAAGATTTAGCGCACGTCAAATTGAAAAATGCGGAGGCCGAGGGTGCGCTTGTCCGCGCTGCCCGATCGCTCGCTCGGCACGAATGTCTTGTTTGTTTCGATCGTGACCATGCCGTCGGCTGCCTCGAGCACGGCCGCAGGAATTTTCACGTTGAGAGTGAAATCTGATGCCGGCGATGCAGTCGCGAGCACCTGACTGCCGGCGCGAACGACGACCGTTGGTGCCGCATCGAAATATTTCAGCGGAGATTCTCCCGCGATCGACAGGATGCTATCGCGCCCGCCGGCGTTGACGAAGGCCGTCGCCCTCCCCGTCGTCCATCGCCAGCGACGCTGCAGCTCTTTGCTGTACTCGATCTCGTTCCACCCCGCGTGTTGAACGAGAAAAACGCCATCCCGCGGTTCGACGGAAAACTGCGTCAGCCGAACGCTTCCTGGTGTCCCGCTGGGAGTGGCGTACGAAGCGACGAGCGTGCTGAACGCAGAGCCGCTCGCGAGCACACCGGGACCCAGCGGAATCCGCTTGAAGAATGTCCCTCCCGCGGGAACGTTCCACCGATCGATCGCGCGATCGTTGATGGCGACAGAAATTTCGGAGGCCGCACCGGTGCTCTCTCCTCCGATGACGAGCAGGGCGGCGTCTGGACGGGTCCTGATGTATGCGGTTCCCTCGCGTCGTCCGAGCCGCTCGGACATGTTCAGCGTCTCGGACGTGAGATGCCATCCCTCTTCGGCGAACCATGCGGGAGGCGAGTCGATTCTGATGAGATCGACGATGTCGGGGCGAACGCCGCCCAAGAATTTCTCGCGCGGAAAACTCCAGACGTAGTGCGCGTGCAGCTTCCGGCTGAGCGGATCAATCAGCTCGATATCGGTGCGCGCCGGATCGGCAAGGAACCAGACCGGCGCGGTGTTCCCCGCGCGCCAATATGCGGCGAGCTCGAGCCATTCGCGCATCGGGGGCGACTTCAGTATCTGCGCCGACCCGAAATCCTGCGTGTGCACGGAGCGCGCAAGCGCCTGATGCATGGCGATGGCCGCGTCCGGTTCCGCTGCAAGCGCTTCGTGCAGGTCGCGGATCGCCGCAAACGCCGGGCTGCCTTCCCGCGCGTAAAGACGAGCGGCAGGCAGCGTCAGCGCAAGTGACCACACCACAATCACCGCGACAGCGAACGACATCGCGACCGTCGCTTGAGCGGCGGCGGCATGCGTGATTATCTTCAGGCCGTAGACCGCGAGAAACGCGATCACCGGAATTAGCGGAAGCGCATACCGCGTGGTGACGGTTTCTTGAAACAGTAAATGAAACATTGTGTACGGCACGGCCAATACTCCGACAAGCAGCGCCGCCCGCGGTGCGCGCCACAACAGCGCGGTCGTCCCGAAGGCCGCGAGGCCGAACACGATCCATCCAAGTGGTGTCGACGCCCACGGGTAAATGAAGGTGTCGAGCAGGCTGAACGCCAGCCGCCGGGCGGTCGGGTTGCGATACAACATATCGACGCCAGAGAAATCCTCGCCGCCCTGTGCGGTCAACGCCGCGCGATAGGCACGCACGCCGCCGCTCGCAAACACGAGCGGCACGAGCCACACCACCACGCCAATTGAAAATGTCATGGCACTGCCGAGCAACGCGCCGGCGGCTCCCCGGCCGGCGCGCTGCAGGAGCACCAGGAGCAGCAGCGGCACCGTCAACCACAGCGCCTGCGCTCGCATGCCGATCGCGAGCGCCGAGAGGAACGCGCCGAGCACGATCATCTGCCCCGATTCGGTGAGCGCTTCGGGCGTGCGGTCGGGATTCATCCGTTGACGGACGTACGCCGTCGCCAGCGCGGCCTGCGACGCCAGCGTGAGCGCCAGTCCCGGAATGTCGCTGAGCGGCCGGAGCGCGTTGAACCAGTACAACGGGCTCGCAATCGCGACGATCGTGGCGAGGGCGGGGATCGTCCATCGTCCATCGTCGGTGAGGGCGGCGATATTTTTGAAAAGCTTTATCAGCGGAAACACCGCGAGCGCGCCGAAGATGGCGCCCAGCAGTGCGAGCGCTTTCGCATCGGAGGGGACCACGGCGCGCACAACTTTGCCGACTGCCATGAACACCGGATATCCGGGGGGGTGCGGCTGGTGCTTGGTGGGATCGAAATCGTGAAGGCCGAGCGCGAAGTTCAGCGAATCGACATCCTCGAGCGTTGACGGAAGAAACAGGACATGCGCGATGAAAAACATCACCGCGAGTCCGATAGCCCAGAGCAGTTTTGGGGAGTTCTTCAAACCTGTCGAAGGATGAGTCCTTCGTTCAGACTGCCGGTGCGGTAGCCCTGCGGATCGATCGACACCGATTCGTAGCCGGCGGCCCGCAGCTCGCGGACAATCGTTTCGTACATGCCCGGATCGAGCGCGCGTGAAACGTCTTCGATCGCGACTTCGACTTTGGCGAGCGTGTCGTGATGGCGGACGCGGCAGATGCGGAAGCCGAGCGCGTGCAGGGCTTCTTCGCCGCGCTCGATCTGGCGCAGCTTCTCGGGCGTCACCTCGTGGTGATACGGAATCCTCGACGAGAGACATGCCGAGGCCGGCTCGTCCCACACCGGAAGGCCGGCCAGCCGCGAGAGTTCCCGAATCTGGGCTTTTGAGAGATTGGCTTCATCGAGCGGGCTTCGCACGCCGAACTGCTTCGCCGCAACGCGGCCAGGACGATAGTCGCTGCGATCGTCGGCGTTCGTGCCATCGGCGACGTACGCGATGCCGCGCTCGCGCGCGATGGCCGTCAGCCGCGTGTAGAGCTCGTGCTTGCAGAAGTAGCAGCGGTTCTCGGGATTTGCGCGGTACTCCGGCCTGTCGATTTCGCCCGTCAGAATAATTTCGTGCTGAAGGCCGCACTCGCGCGCGACTTTCAGCGCGAGCGCGCGGTGGTGCGCTGGGTAGCTGGCGCTTTCGGCCGTCACGCACAACGCTTGGGCGCCGAGCACTTCGGTTGCAGCATAGGCGAGATACGCGCTGTCGACGCCGCCGCTAAAGGCGACGATGACCGAGCCCATGTCGGACAGGATCGAGTGCAACTGGGTCGTCACTCGTCCCAGTCCTCTTCCTTGTCGGTCTCCTCGTCTTCCTCCAGCTCGAGATCTTCCCCGACTTCGGCCACCTCTTTTTCTACCTCTTCCTCGTCATCGTCTTCGTCCGATACGACGTCGAGCTCGAGGGGGGTCAGACCAGTGACTTCGAGATTCGAGCCGCACTCGGGACAGCTCAGCAGATCGCCCTTGTCCACGTCGTACTCGTCGACTTCTATCTCCGCGTCACACTCGGGGCAGGTAGCCATTTGCTCGGATTATAACGAGAACCTGTGAAATTCTGCAACGCGCTCTAACGGTTTTCGCCCCATATTCCGATACGTTCGAGTGGGATGACCCGCGTCAGATGACCACTGCTGCGACCAGCGCCAAAACTGTTCTGATTGCGGACGACACAGCGTTCGTGCGCGACCGTTTCAAGACGGCGCTCGAGGGTGCGGGGCATCGCGCGGTGACCGTAAAAAGCGCCGCGGAGCTGCTCGCGCGCGTACGCGCGGACCTCTCCCAGCTTGATTTAGTGGTCATGGACTTGCGGCTGTCAAACACGAGCGGCATCGAGCTCGTCAGGAGCATCCGCAAGTTGGATCCGACTCGCTTGCCGATTCTGGTTTTCAGCGGCACCATCGCGACGGCCGACGAGGTTCGCGATCTCGCCGTGCTTGGCGTCGCCGGCTACGTGAATGAATACAGCGCGGTGCAGCACATTCTGCCGTCGCTTGCACCGCATCTCTTTCCCGACGACTTCAACCGGCGCGGCAGTCCCCGCGTGGTGCTCGGCATTCCCATCGCCTACCGTTTCGGCAACACGATAGCCGCCGCCCTGACGTTGAATCTGAGCCGCGGCGGCATCGCCATCCGTACGACCAGCCCCCTCGACAACGACGCAAAAGTCCGCATCCGATTCCGCCTTCCCGGTTCCAAGCGCGACATCGACGCCGAAAGCCGCGTGGCGTGGAGCGTGCAGCGCAACGGCATGGGCCTGCAATTCGAGAAAGTCGAGCCAGCCGACCAGGCGGCCATTGACGAATTCGTCGACGCGCACTTCTTCTCCAGCCGCAAGGCCTAGAACCCAGAACCAGGAACCCAGAACCCAGTAGGATCAGGGCGGAGGTCGGATATGGAACTCGGTCTGATTGACGTCGGATTCCGCCTGCTCGCGGTTCTGGCGCTGGTCCTGGCCAACGGTTTTTTCGTGGCCGCCGAATTTGCGCTGATCTCGGTCCGCAAGACCAGAATCGATCAGCTGCTCGCCGAAGGGAGCCGTCTGGCGCGGCCGGTGCGCCGCGCGCTGAACAGTCCCGATCAGTTCATCGCCGCCACCCAGCTCGGCATCACGATGGCCAGCCTCGGCCTCGGTTGGATCGGCGAGCCCGCGCTGGCCTCGATGGTGTTTCCGTTGTTCGAGCGGCTGCCGGTCTCCATCGCCATCACGACAGCGCACTCGCTGGCGGTCGCGATCGCGTTCATCATCATCACCTCGCTTCACATCGTGCTCGGCGAGCTCGCGCCAAAAACCGTGGCGCTGCAGCATCCGGAAAAAACCGCGCTGCTCGTCGCGAAGCCGACCGAGCTCTTCCTGCGAACGTTCAAGCCGTTCATTCGCGCGTTGAATGCCATGGGCTGGACTGTTGTGCGAATGCTGGGCATGAAGGCGTCGAGCGGCCACGGACTCGTGCACTCGGAAGAAGAACTGAAGATGCTCGTGACGGCCAGCCAGGAAGCCGGCGTGCTCGAAGAGGACGAAGAGCAGATGCTGCACCGCGTGTTTCATTTCGCCGAGTTCACCGCGGGCGAAATGATGGTGCCTCGCACCGAGATGCCGGCGCTTCGAGCCGATGCGCCGATCGGCGAGGTCGTCGATCTCATTTGGCGCGGGCGGCACACCAGCCTGCCTGTCTATCGCGGGGAGCTCGACGACATCGTCGGCATCATGCTGGTCCCCGATCTCGTGAAGGCTCTCGCGTCTCCCCCGCCGAACTTCAGCGTGGCCGCCATCGCGCGCGAAGCGCTCACGGTTCCAGAGACCATGAAAGCCGATGAGCTGCTGCGCCAGATGCGCCGCCATCGCACGCACCAAGCGATCGTCATCGACGAGTACGGCGGCACCGCCGGCATCGTCACGTTCGAGCGGGTCATGGAACGCATCGTTGGCGAGCTTGGCGGCGATTTCGGTACGGCGGCGACGCCGATTCGGCGCCTCCCGGACAACTCATTCGAGGTCGACGGCCTCGCGCTTGTGACCGACATCAACGAACGGTTCGAGTTGAACATCGACGAGGAGACCTACACGACGATTGGCGGCTACATGCTCGGCCGGCTGGGGCGACGACCGAAGATCGGTGATACGGTGGAAGTTGGAGGGCGCACGCTGCGGGTTGAAGCCGTCGACGGGTTGCGCGTATCGCGCGTGCGGATCATTTAGTTGATTAGTTGGTTGGTTGATTAGTTGTTAGTTGGTGATAGCTTTGCTCTGCGTCGCTCTCGTGGGCCGCGCCAGTACATGGGCAACGCCCCACCAACTATTCGGCCCGCAAGAGCCGCAGCCCATTCGCAATCACGAGCAGCGACGCACCCATGTCGGCGAGCACGGCCATCCACAACGTGGCGGCGCCGGCAATCGCCAGGACGAGAAACGCCGCCTTCAGCGCGAGCGATAGTCCGATGTTGAACCGGATGTTGCTCAGCGTTGCCCGACCCAGGCGAATCGCGAACGGAATTTTCAACAGCTCGTCCGCCATGAGCGCGATGTCGGCGGTTTCAAGTGCAGCATCGGTGCCCGCGGCGCCCATCGCGATGCCGATGTCGGCCACCGCCATCGCCGGCGCATCATTCACGCCATCGCCAACCATCGCGACGGTTCCGTACTCGCGTCGCAGCTTCTGAATCGCCGCGACCTTGTCTTCGGGCAGCAGTTCGGCATACGCCTCGTCGGCCCCGACCTCGCGCGCCAGCGCGTCGGCCGATGCCTGGTTGTCGCCGGTGAGCAGGACGATGCGTGTCACTCCCTGCTTGCGCAGCAACTCGACGGTGTCGCGTCCCGCGTCGCGCAGCCCATCCGACAACGCGATGATCCCGACTGGCCGTCCCAACCGCGCGACGAGGACAGCCGTCCGGCCCGCTGCCGCCACGCCATTGAGCCTTGAATGGATGTCGGCGGTGCAGAGCCCGCGCTCCTCGATCAACCGATGATTGCCGATCAACGCAGGCTCGCCTCCAACAAGCGCATCGGCGCCGCGGCCAGGCAGCGATTGGAACCCGGACGACGCCGGCAGCTCGATGCCTGCCACGAGGGCTTTGGCGAGAATGGCGCGGCCAACGGGGTGCTCGGATCGAATCTCGAGTCCTGCGGCGAGGGCGAGAATCTCGCGCTCAGTCGCACCGTTCAAAGAGATCACGTCAACGACGCGAAGCACACCCTTAGTGAGCGTGCCCGTTTTATCGAACGCCACGCAACGCACCGTCCCGACGCGCTCGAGATGCGCGCCGCCTTTGATCAACACACCCGTTCGCGCGGCGGCGGCGATGGCGGAGACCACGGAAATTGGGGTCGAGATCACGAGCGCACACGGGCACGAGATGACCAGCAGCACGAGCGACCGGTAAAACCAGGGGCCGAAGGGCTGCGCGAGAACCAGCGGCGGAATGGCCGCCACCGCGACCGCCAGCGCGATCACGCACGGTGTGTACAACCGTGCGAATCGTTCCACAAACGCCTGGGTCGGCGCGCGCTGCGCCTGCGCCACTTCGACGAGCGCGATGATTCTAGCGAGCGTGGTGTCTCGACGAAGATGCGTGACGCGGATTTCGAGGGCGCCGGATCCGTTGATCGATCCAGCAAACACACCGTCGCCGAGCGACTTGTCCACCGGCAACGACTCGCCCGTAATGGGCGCCTGATTCACCGCGCTGTCGCCCCCGACGACGACGCCGTCGAGTGGAATTTTTTCGCCGGGCTTCACCAGCAGGATTTCACCCTGGCTGACGCCGTCGATCGGAATGCTCATCTCATGGCCATCGCGACGAACGAGCGCGTCGGTCGGGGTCAGGTCCATGAGCGCGCCAATCGCGTGCCTGGCGCGATCCATGCTGCGAGCTTCGAGAATCTGCGCGAACGCAAAGAGGAAGGTGACCATCGCCCCTTCCGACCATTCACCGATGGCCATCGCGCCAATGACCGCGATCATCATCAACACGTTGATGTCGAGTGACATCACGCGCGCGGCCGCCCACGCGCGACGCGCGGTGTAGGTGCCGGCGTTCAGAATCGCGATGGCAAACGCCGCCCGGCTGGCAAACACGTCGCCGAGAAACCATTCCAGGAGAAAGCCCGCCGCCAGCGCCGCACCGGAGACGATCACCAGCGTCTGCCGGACGGTGGCAGTGGAGGTCGCCCCCACCGGCCGCTCGTGCTCGAGCCACGCGCGCATGCCCGTCTGCGCCACCGCTTCAACGATGGTGTCGGTGGAGAGCTTCGCGGCGTCGTACTGCACACGCAGGCGCTGGCCAACAACATCCGCCGACAAATCCTCGAAGCCGGGCAGACTGGTGAGCCGGCGCTCGAGAATCGTCACCTCGTCGCGGCAATCCATGCCGTCGATCTTGAAGACCGACTCCGTATGAATCTCACAGACAGTGCACTGTGTCATTTACCCCTTACCCCTTACCCCTAACCCCTTGCCCCTTGCCCCTTACTTGAGCTGCCCCAATGCCTGCCGCAGCTTCTCGTAATCCGGTTCATTCCGCGCATCTTCGAGGATCTCGCGGTACCGGACCATCCCTGCTTTATCTATGACGAAGACTGCGCGCTTGGCGATGTTTTTCAGGCCGATCATGTCGGGGTTGACGACATCGTAGGCCTTAATCGCGTCCTTGTTGTAGTCGCTGAGCAGGGGAAACCCGAGTTTCTGCTGGTCGCCCCACGCCTTCAGCGTGAAGAACGTATCGGTGCTAATCCCAAAGACCTTGGCGTTCAAGCCGCTGAGTTGGCCCATGGAGTCGCGGAAGGTGCACATCTCCTTCGTGCACGTGCCGCTGAACGCGCCGGGGAAAAACGCCAGAACGGTGTTGCCCTTGCCGATTTGATCGCTCAGCTTCACCTGCTCGCGATCGCCGTTGACCAGAGTGAAATCCGGGGCCTTGCTGCCGACGTCCGCTGCCATCTCTGCCTCCTATGAGCTTCCAGTTCTCAGCTATTCAGGTTCCAGTTCCAACACCGACACTGTTGCGGCGTCGACCGCGCCGCGCGTAAAGGGCAGCGGGTGATAACCGCCCTGCCGCCATAACCTATTCTGATCGAAATAATGCGTGCTTGGCGGATGCCCCGATTGGCCCGTCGTATTCACGCCAACCGATCGGTCCCACGCGCCCACATCAAGTATCTGCCTGTACGAGGCGGCGTCGGACGTCGCATAGGGCCGCCGCAGATTGGTGGCCGTCTTGTTCACCGTCATTGTGTCGCCGGCAACCGGCACCGGCCCTCGGCTGAAAAACCAGTCGAGCAGCCAGCCACCGCCTGAAAGCGCGTGCGCAAACTTCAGGGCGTGCATGTCGTCCCATCGCCATCGCGACCGATCTCCACGGTCTTCACGCAGGAACGACACGGCATCAGCCGCGGCGGCCCGGACGATGTCGTCGCGCGTTTCACGAACGTTCGGCGTGGACCGATCGTCAAACCATGATGACGTGGCGTCGCCGATAATCGGCCGCAGTCCGGCAAACCGCTCGTTGGCGGTGTAGCGATAAAAGCGGCCGTAAAGCGCGTCGGGCATCTCGTCGGCAAACGTGCGACGCCACATCGCTTCCTCGAACGCCTCGAACACCGCCGACGCCGGTCGCCCGTCGACACGGCGATCCCATTCGCGCAGTTCGCTCGGCACCGCGTCGCCGAGCGCAGTCAATAAATGATTGGCCGACAGGCTCGTGATGTCGCCCTGCATGCGCGCCATCGACGTCAGGTCCAAGTCGTCGCGATGGCCAAGCAGTTCGGTAATTCTTGCCGCGCGAAACGGCGCGACCCAGTCTCGCGTGATGTGATACGGCAGGTGTCGCGCGACCTCGTTGTTCGCCGTCACAATCTGACCCGACGGCGGATTCAAGACGGTTGGAAGTTGATCGGGGCGAATGGTGCCAAGCCAATCGGCGCTGTCGAGCCAGCCCGGGAGTGGCATCGAGCCATCTCCAGCCGAGCGAACCGGCAGCGTACCGGACATCGCGTATCCGATGTTGCCATCCACATCGGCGTAGACGACGTTTTGCGCAGGCGCGGAAAACTGTCGGACGGCGCCCACAAAGCCGGTCCAGGTTTCGGCGCGCGCCAGCGCATCAAACGCCGCGGCCGATTCGCCCTCGATGACGGACCATTTCAGCGCGAGCACTGTTTGATCGAGGGCGTCGCGGCCAGCCGCCACGCCCGGAAGCGGGTCGTGCCAGTCGTCGACATTGAGCACCCGGCCGTGACGTGTGGACCGCACGTCAAATTCCACAGGTTGTTTCCGTCCCCTGACGTGAATCGTGCGGTGCATCGTCGCGAGAGGCACCCACCTGTCACCTTCGAGATATTTCTGGCGCGACGGATCGAGCTGCTCGACGAAGAAATCCTGCACGTCGGCGCCGACGTTCGTCAGTCCCCATCCGATGCGTTCATT
>JANMJM010000341.1:0-3155 GCA_031371345.1 Vicinamibacteria bacterium | reverse complement strand
CCCCGATCTTGCTCCTGCTTAAGCAACGCGAGCACCCGACCGCGGTTCTCCTGCCAACCGAGCGATCCAAGGCGAGCGATCGCGGTGGGATGATCCGGCATGAGCGACACGAGCAGGCGAATCCCGTGCAGACGGCACAGCGCGGCGATCTGTTCGAAGCGTGCGACGTGGGTTTCCGACAACGGCCACTTCCGGGCATACGATTCTTCGAGGTACGGCACCTCTTCGGCAATGGCCGCATCGAGATTGTAGGAGCCTGCCCGCAATTGCTGCTCACGCTGAGCAAAGTGCACGATGCCGTCGGGATCGACCAAGAGATTTGGAGGCATGCCGGTGCGCGCTTGCCGCACCGTACGAATCGAATCCTCAAACTGACTGAAAGCAATCAATCGAAGGCGGTCAGCAACATCAAATGACAGACGGGCCGGTTCCGCACCGGCGTAACGGAAAAGAGCCGGTGTGGCTCGCAGCTCCATCGGCGTGATGATGTCGGGCCAGAAGCTGCCAAGATCCAAGCCGAGAAGAACGACCTTCAGCCTTCCCCCAGTCGGAAGGGAAAGCGTCAGACGTAGGATCGCAAGATAGTCGATCATACGTCCGCTCGGAACACTGGCGTTGTACGCGCTGAGCGTGGTATGCCGCTGGATATATTCCGGCGAGAGTGCAAACGATCGCGACGAACCGAGAATCAGGACATCCGGAACCGGCGCTTCGCGTAGATGCGTAATTTTCGCCTGACGCACGTTCCAGCTGTAAGGCGTGAAGTAGCGGGTCCCGTAGTTCCCGTATGGATTAACGACATAGTTCACGCTTGCAACGACCGCAAGGCATCCAGCCACGGTCGCCACGAACATCGCGACGAAACGGCGCATCGAACGAGGCGACAAGTCATCGGCCATCACAGCCTATCTGCGTGTTTCTCGAGACCGTACTTTTCCTTGTTGGCATGCCTGGCGATCTTTCCACTGGACGTCTTCAACAGCCACATCGGGCCGACAAGGTGGATGTTCCGAACGACGCAGTCGGTACGACGGGCGACGCTCTCTCGGATCTTCGCGGAAATGGCGCGTCGTTCTTGTGGGTCATCGGTCTCGACTTCGGCAACGACCACAACCGACTCAGTGCCCGCGTCCTCATCGAACACACCAAACGCCACGCAGCGGCCGGGATGAACTCCCGGCACATCGCTTACCGCTGCCTCGATGTCTTGTGGGTAGAGGTTTACTCCCCCGACGATGATTAAGTCCTTCTTCCGTCCGGTTACGTATATCTCACCGGCAGCGACGTAGCCATAATCGCCGGTCAGGAACCAACCATCGCGAAACGCCCCTGCCGTCAACTCGGGCCGGCCGAAGTATTCCGACAGCATGCTGTCGCTCTTTATGGCAAATTCGCCCACCTGTCGTTCCGACAGGTCAATGCCGTTTTCGTCCAGAACTCGAATCCTCACACCCTCAATCGGCGTTCCTGCCGAAACCATAGAACGCGATTGGCCGTTGGATGTCACCGACGGCTGCGCGCGGTGCTGCTGCGCCAGGATATCAGGATCGATTACGTCGATACTCACCGGCTTGTCGATGCCGCCCTGAGTGATCGCAAAGGTGTTCTCGGCCATGGCGTAGCAGGTGCCGAGCGCTTCGCGGCGGAATCCATGCGGAGAAAAGCGTTCGGCAAACAGATCGTGACTGCGGGCACTCATTGGCTCAGAGCAGTTGATCACGGCCCTCAGCGTATCAAGTCGCACTCCGGCAATGTCGCCGTCGCGGAGTTTAGTCGCGAGAAAGTTGTAGGCAAAGTTCGGCATCCACGTCAGCGTTCCTCGATGTTCGCTGACGGCACGCACGAACGCCGCGGGCTCGCGCACCCAGTCCATTGGTGACATCAGCACGAGCGGGGTTCCGGTCACGAGCGGCAGCACAAAGCCGGCGATCAGGCCCATGTCGTGATAGAGCGGCAGCCAGCTCACGATCACATCGTTGCTGGAAAGACGGATCGCCGCCGAGTACGTGTCTATCTGCGTGAGAACGGCGCGATGCGATAAGACAACGCCCTTCTGTAGGCCTGTGCTGCCCGATGAATATTGAAGCAACGCGGGACGATCGGCATCGACGACAGCAGCAGGATCAAACTGCCCTACGTCGACATCTGCATGAACATCGTCCCAACTTAGAACTGCGCGCGGCCATTCCTCTTCCCTCACGATCGACGCGAGATCGTCTTTTCCTTCGGTCGATGTCATGACGACCGTGGGCTTTGTGTACCGAATGACGTCTCTCACCCGCCGGCGGTAGTCGCTGCGATCGAGCTTAGGGGTTGGAAACGGCAGCATCGCCGGCACTGCTCCGCACAAGATGATGGCCGAGAAGGCAATGGCGAGCGGCATGGATGTCGGCGAGATGCACAACACGATGTCGTTCGCGCGAATGCCGGCGTCCTTAAGCGCCGCGATATAGGGACTAGCGCCCGTTATCAGCCGCCCGTACGTCAGTGTCTCTGGAGACTTGCCCGGTCCGAGAAGAGTGAGAAAAACGCGGTCCGGATGGCTGTGCGAATTCTGCAGAATCCTGCTGGCAAGAGTCTCCATCACGCTTGCCCGCGTCGCAGGTAGTCGATGTACGCCAGCATCATCGCCACCGTGTCCATTCGGTCCGGCGTCAGATCGACATCCGGTACGCGCACGCCGAATGTGGCTTCGATGAAGAGCGACAGATCAACCAACGCAAACGAATCGATCAATCCCGAGCTCATGAGCGGTTGAGTGTCGTCGATCACCATTGAGGGATCGCGAATGATCTGCTCGCGGATGAATTTCTTAAGCTCCGATGCGTTACCGGTTGGCGTCACACAACTCGCCTCGCCAACGCGACGATGCCCCACCCTAGCGAATGGAACGGTGCGTTCGGCGAAAGGTTCTCGAACAGCAGGTTCGCCCAGTACCCCGGTGCCTCGAGCACGCGATGGGCAACCCGGGCCGCGCGGGCAAAGCCCGCCCGTTCGAGCGGCCAGCTGACGAGTCGCGCTGGAAGGTGGAACGGCAGGAAGTACGTGCCATCAAATGCGACCACTTCGAAGCCCGCGCTCGCCAACTTCTGTCGAAGGGCTCGCGCGTTATAGAACCTCACGTGCGTCGGATCCCAGCCCAGCCACCGCTTCCC
>JANMJM010000044.1:0-2924 GCA_031371345.1 Vicinamibacteria bacterium | reverse complement strand
GAGGCTGGGTTGGAAACGGCTGAGTCGGCCACGACTGTTCGCCTGGCATCGTGCTCTGCGGCACCGGACGTTCCTCGATCGGCCAGATGGGTGTGCCGGTGACGCGATCGAACACGTAGAGGAATCCGGTTTTTCCTGCAAGCGCAACGACGTCGATGTTGCGTCCGTCCTTCTTGATCGTCGTCAGTTGCGGCGCTGCGTTGTTGTCGAAGTCCCACAGATCGTGATGCGTCGTCTGGAAGTGCCACAGCCGCTTGCCGGTCCGCGCGTCGAGCGCGATGAGGCAGTCGGAGAACAGGTTCATGCCGGGCCGGTCGGCTCCGTAATAGTCGTAGGTGGGCGACCCTGTTGGGAAGTACGCAATCCCTCGTTTCTCGTCGATGGACAGTTCGCCCCACGTGTTAGTGCCGCCGATGTACTTCCACGCGTCCTTTGGCCAGGTCTCGTAGCCGAACTCGCCTGGATGCGGAACCGTGTGAAACTGCCACGCGAGTTTTCCAGTGATCACGTCGTACGCGCGCAGGTCTCCCGGCGGCGACATATAGCCTTCGCCGGTGGCCGATCCGAGAAGAATGAGATTCTCGAACACCTGGCCGGGCGTGCCGGACTGGATTCGATTGACGGTTGCCGGATCGCGGCCGAGGCCTTCGCGCAGATCGACGACGCCTCCGGTGCCGAAGGTCAGGATCGACTTCCCGGTGATCGCATCGATCTCCTGGAGGTGGTCGTTCATGCTGAAGATCAGGCGGCGGTCCTTGCCGTCCTTGCTCTCCCAGTAGTTGAGCCCTCGCGTCGTCATGCCGGTCATCCCGTCATGAATCCACAATTCCCTGCCGGTTTTTGCGTCGAGCGCGATGAGGGCCCCATCGCGGCCGCGCGTGTAGACCGTGTTGTGGACGATGATCGGATGGAAGCCGGCCTCACCGAACGGATAGCTCCATACGGCCTGAAGCTTCCCGACATTCGACTTGTTGATCTCCTTGGAGTCGAAATAACGCGAGCTGTCGGCGCTGCCACCGTAGCTGGTCCAGTTCAAATCGGCCGCCGCGGACAATCCGGCAATCGCGGCGAGCGTCACCACGGAGCCAGCCGCCAGCATCGACGAAACCTTGGGCATAGACGTCTACCTTCCTCTGGCCGGGACCGCGCGCTTCTGGCCCCAGAAAATGAACGTGCCGCGTGTGTTCGACGTCACGATGTCCATCGCGCCGTCCTTGTTGAGATCCGCCGCCGAGAACTGCGAGCCGACGCCCGATCGATTATGAATTAATTCGGGCACGAATTCCGCGCCGCCCGGCGCTTTCGGATTTCGCACCGTGCGAAACCAGTAAAGCACCGGCGCACCGTAGGGATCGGCATCAGTATGACCGTCGAGATGGGAAAAATACCGCTTTCCCGTCACGTAGTCCGGCACACCGTCTCCGTCGATGTCGGCGGAAAGCGACGCATGCATCTCGGAGATCGTCACGCCGCCGGCGTTTTTCGTCGAGTAGTCGTCGATGATCATGTGACGCTCGAACGAGATCCGGCCGTCGTTGTCGCGCTTCTGTTCGAACCAGGCGATGCCGAATCCGTGTGCGTTCAACCCGGTGACGACATCGTTGAGCTTGTCGCCGTTGACGTCGTACACGCACAGCTCGGCGCCGCCGGCGCCCTCCGATCGGCCCCAGCGACCGAATGCCTCTGGGTGATAAATCCACGTGCCCTGGTTCGCACTGGCCGGCGGCTGCTCCCACCATCCAGCCGTCTGCAGGATGTCGACGCGTCCATCACCGTTCACGTCGCCAGCTCCCAGACTGTGCCCGAAGGCTAACCCTGGTTCTGAAATCGTGTGCACGATCCACGGCCGCGTCGGATCTGACGGATCGGGCCGTGCGTACCCGAGCGTTCCCGTAGGCATGCCGGTGCCCGTACCAAAGATCGCCTCGGGCTTGCCGTCGCCATCGATGTCCCGCATCACCACCAGCTCGCTGTTGCCCTGCGGCACGGCCGGGTACTTTGCCCAACGCCGGCGTTCGCCTTTCGGATTGACGTACAGGAAGAGCGGGCGGTTCTCCCCAGCGACGACGTCGGGCCAACCGTCGCCGGTGAAGTCGAACACGAAGTCGAAGCCGCTGCGGGGAAACTGATCGCTCGGATTCACGGTTGGCGCGACATAGATCTCGCGGCGCGATGTGTAGTCGGGTCCAAGGTAGTAGTACGGCCCGGCGACCACGTCGAGAACGCTATCGCGGTTGATGTCGCCCGTGCCAGCGCCCCTGGTAGAGAAAAACTCGTCGAGCTGCTGCATCCGGAACCGAGTGGAGGTTTGCTCGGCGGGGATGACCCTGACGTTGAGATCCTTGAACGAGATGTCCTTGAAGTGCACTTCGCCGCTGCCTACGAAGAGTGCAACGGATCCGTACCCATTGCCTTTGTCGTCGGTCGCCGCGGCAGGAATGTCGACGTTCTGGTTCAGCGTCGATCGAATGATATCGGAGTCGAGCGCGACGCTGAGCGTGTTCCAATCGCCCGGGCGGAGGCCCGGCGCGGGAGGCGCCAACGGAGCCAGCGGCACCGGCAGCGTCATGATCGGACCGCCAGTGCCCGCGCCGCCGCGCGGTGGCACACCGCGGGCCGGTGCGCCGGTTGCGGGCGCCGCCGGCGCGGAACGCATGAATGGCCCCACGCCGCGAAGCGGATCGCGCGCCGTCTCTCTTCCCGCTCCGTCGAGCGTCACGCGAAACGCCGAGAGCTCGCCGGCGTTAAGCGCGACGTACACGCCCGTCGTTCCATCTGCGGTCTTTTCGGCACGGAAGAGCACGCCGGTCCGGCATTCGCCCGCGCAGCGGAACTGGGCGAAGAAATTCAGATCCTGATACGACGCGTCGAGTACAAGCCAGCCGCCGCCAGGGCCGGACGCGGTCCCGACGAGCTCGCCGTTC
>JANMJM010000043.1:0-33272 GCA_031371345.1 Vicinamibacteria bacterium | reverse complement strand
TCGAACGCCTCGTCGATCGGCAGCTCGAGTCGTTGAAGCACGATATTCAAATCAATCGGCGTCAGCTTGGCGCCGAACGCAGGGCGTACACGCACCGCGCGCACCTTCACGTCGGCGCGATTAGACGGTATAACGACAGGTGTGAATGCGTCGCCGATCTGATCGCCGAACGCCGTCCAATAGCGAACGAAGGCATCGCTCCAGACTTCCGTCGTGTCCAGGGGCAACTGCAAGACCGACGGTTGTCCCTTGAGCGATCGAACACGAACGTCGCCGAGATGTGCGTTCACTCTCGCGCTTAAGTCGAGCGTCGTGATGCGGAGATCGTCTTCGCTCGCCAACCCCAGGCGTAGAAGTGAGTCCATGACGGCAAATGGCTGCACCGTCTGCACCGGGTAGAAATCGTTGCCCTCTTGTTTGTCGGCAAAATCCAGCCCTGGACCGACAATGGCCACGCGCCTGATCTGTTTCGGCAGCAGCCCTTTCGACTGCATGGTCCTCAGCGCTTCCTCGACGCCGAAATCGGGCAGAAGCGACGTGTCCGACGACAAACCTCGCGCGCGATACAGCGCGGATCGGCGCGCGAATGCCGCACCTGGAACGGGCGACCGGTCGGCCTGCTCGATGATTTGCGTGTAGGTCTCGTACTCCTCAAGCACTCGACTGAGCGCGTGCAGCAAGTACGCCTTCGCCGCTGCTTGCCCGTCGGCCGTTTGGAGCGTGAGCCCCTTCGTTTGCAGTGTCTTCTGAACAAATGCGAGACGCTCGTTGCCGCGCGGTGCCGCGGCTGTACGGACCACGTCGTCGAGCCTCGCCTGGGTGATGGCATCGAGCGTCGCCCCCGATACGGCGGAGTCGGCCGAGCTGGCCATGATCGTTTCAATCTGTCGCGCGGTCATTCGCGGCTGCGTGGTGAACGAGGTGCCGAAAAGGAGAAAGTTCACGAGTGAGTCTTCGTCGCCCTGCGTCAGACGGGCGCGAATCTCGGTATCTTTTTTTCGGATCCACTGCGGCCATTCGGACGAGAGCGCGAGGGGTTCCTTCGAAAGCCTCAGTGCGGGCCGCGCCTCCTCGAAGGGGAGAAAGACGACGCGCGACTGAGTCGTTTGAGCGAGGAATGCCGCGCCCAGCACAGCCCATACGCAGGCGCCACAGAACAGCACCCGGTTAGAAGTGGAGCGTGGCACCCAGCCCAGCCGCCTTGATCGATCGAGTGGTTCCGGTTTCGCGCTCGACGATCACGATGCGATCGTTGTCGATTCGGAGATCCGAGACTCCTTTGAATCCGAGCGGAATCTCGGCGAGGAAAAATGCATAGCGCTGAGTGCGCCGTTGGCGCGCGTCGATCCAACTGAACACCGGCGTCCCGAGTTGGCTTCCACGCTGTACTGCGTTTTTCAGTCCACCGACGATCGAGTCGCCGATACAGATGCCGCGGGCGACGACCTTGCGATCCCACGGCGTTTCCTGCATGCGCTGGTTCTCCTGCCAATCGAGCACCCAGCGGTTCGACGCCGTTTCGAATAGGTACCCGATGAGCACTGGGTAGTCGACGTTGTACATCGTGAAATACACCGCGGGCTTCGATCCGTCCATCAACCAGGTACCGACGTTGCCGGAAAACACGCGGGGATCTGCCGCGGGCGCCTGCCCTTGTCTCGTGACGACGGTGGCGATCGAGGCGTCGACGAAATTCTTGTTCAGCGCGACAAACGGCGGACCGAACGTCACGTGCTGCGTCCACTGCACAGGGCGGCCGAACACCTCCATGTTCTCCACAGATTCGTCCACGTAGGCCACGGTCTCGCCGGCCGGCAGCGTGATGGTTCGTTCGACCTTGAAATGCGTTTTGGGAAGATCCGCCCCGTACCGCAGCGACACGCCGTCTTTCAGCTGGTCAACCTTCTGAATGTTCCACTCGACCGCGATGGCTTCACCGTGCTGACCGTAATCCTGCGCGAGCTCGGCGTCGGACGCCGCGGCAAAATGCGGGAACGTCAGGAAGTGCCCCATGTACCCGCTCATCAGCCGCCGCTGCATGCCGGTGCCGTAGCGCGCGCCATCGCGCGCCATGTCGTAGGTGAATGGATCGATCGTTTGGTAGTGCGGGACGCGCATCACGTTGATGCTTTTTCGCGGATCGTCGGATTTGAATCGGACCTCGCCGATAAAACCGCCGCCTGGCAGCGTCGCCACCCGCATCTGGTCGTTCTCGAGAACGAAGGCACGGCGGCCGTGCAGCTCGTCCTCGCGAAATGACGCACTCTGCGTGGCCGCCGCGACGACCGCGAGGCTGATCAGCGCGACTGCCGGGGCGTTCAGGAATTCAACGCTCAGCATCAGAACGTCAGTTTACCAATCAACACGAGGAACCGCTGCTCGGTGTTGGCATTGGCCGTCACCCGGCCGAAATCGGTTGATGTCGGATTGAGCGACGTGGGATTGGCAAAATGCTGGCGGTTCAGCGAATTCTGCGCGTCCAGCCGGATTTGAAACATCGTGTGCCCCTTCACCGGAAACGTGCGGGAGATCGTGCTGTTCAACAACAGCGTCTGATCGCGGCGAACGCCCTCCACACGCAGTGGGAACAGCCGCGTCTGGAACTCTGCAGGGACGCGCGCCGAATTTCGCTCGAACCCGGCGTCCACGTTGAACCAGCGATCCAGTGACGGCTCGCTCAGCGGGATATCCTCGAGATTGCCGTAAAAGAAGATGTTCTGGCCGGAGAAATCCAGCAGCGGGCCCGGCTGCCACTCGAACGTGTGGCCCGTTTGCCATCCGCCGAGGATCTTTCCAAGCATGCCACCGTTGTTCAAGAACGCCCGGCCTTTGCCGAACGGAAGCTCCCAAACGGTGCCGGCCGTCACGCGATGTGGCCGTGCGTTGTTGCTCGAAACCCACTGCGTCGGTCGCTGTTCGTACTCGTTGATGATCGTCGTCCATTCCTCTGCGCGAAGGCCGACATATCCCACGTTGAGGCTCAACCCTCGAGAGAACCGGCGTTGAAACGTCACCTCGACGGAATGCGTGCGAACCTTGCCGATCGGCCGCTGGCCCGCTGTCAGCGCTGCCATGAACGGCGAAGGCCGAAGCAGCCGGTTCTTCGCCACTGTCGGGCTTGCAAACAGCGACTGCGCTGCCAGGCGGCTGTAGAGGGCCGGATTGCTCGCGCGGAGTCCTTCGAAGTTCCCGATAAAAAACGGATTGGGAACGTTCGCATTCAAGTTCGACGCCAGTGCGGTATTTCTCGTGGCGGTCGAATTCCAGTACTGCTCCGGCAGCACGTCCTGCCGCACGTTCACGTCGACGTTGTCGGCAAATGAACCAACGTAAGCCACCTCGATCGCCATGTTCCGGCCGAGCTCCCGCTGGGCTCCAAGCCTCCACCGCTGCATGCGCGCATGCTCACGGTCGAGGTTTCCGTATGTGAGTGTGTTGCCGGCAACGAAGTCGCCGCCAAGCGTGTTCCCGACCGGCGACACGAACCGCGTTCCGTCGGCGCGCAGGGGAAATGGGTCGACCAGCGGCGAAATTCCGGCCTTCGGATTGCCGGAGACCCACGTCTGGCCGAAGTCGTTGCTGGAATTCACCGACGTCACGGTGTTGTATCCCAACTGGTTCGGGACGATCGCCGTGGCGTTCAGGGTGTCGTAGTACACGCCGTAACCGCCGCGCACCACCATCCGATCGCTCACTTGGTACGCCGCCGATGCGCGCGGCAGCCACATCGCCTGACTCTTCCACGCGCGACGGGTTTGACCGTTCACGCCGGCGTACACACCGGATCCGGTCAGGTTGTTACGAAAGGCGCTGACGGACAGTTCAGGCACTGAATTTCTCGCGTACGCGGCCACCGCTTCGTCCCTGATCGCGGGCGTGGCATTGGGATCGAAGCCCACCAGCATACGATCGGCCTTTTCGCGCATACCCTGCTCGAACTCGAACCTGAGGCCGACGTTCATCGTCAGCTTCTGCGTGATCCGCCATGCGTCCTGCGCAAAGGCCGAATAGTACGGCGAAGACGTCGCATAATCGGTTGGCGTGGTGATGGTGGACACTGTCGGCAACCCGAGCATGAACGCGGCCCAGCTCAAGCCGAGATTGCCCGCGGTGTAGAGCGCGGTATCGGAGTAGCGCCGGGTGTACGTATTGTCGAAGGTGAAGGATCCCTGGCTGGCTCCCGGATTGAACCCGCTGCGCGCATGGCGCCGGGCATCAGTGCCCGCATGCCACGTATGCTGACCGCGGATCTTGGTCAGGTTCATCGTGAATTGCAGATTCAGGGTGTCGTACCCCTCCGCAGCGTTCTTGCCGAACGGCTGATAGGCGCCGGTGCCGAAGTTGATGATTGGCAGTGCGCACGATCCGCCGCGGCTACTCGCCAGCCGCGCCTCATTCGACGCCTCACATCTCTGATCGAGATAGGTGGGCAGTCCGACATCCGATGGTTTGAAGGTCGCAAGCGTGTTTCGATCGCCTCCCTCGAAGAACGCGTTCGCACTGCCTTGGGCATCGATCACCGTCGTGGCATTCTTCACCCACGTCCAGTTGACCGTGCCGGCATTCGTCGTTCGCCTCATGTCTTCGTTGTGGAGTCCGGGGGCGCTCTGGTACGTCCAGTCGTTCAATCCCTCCTTGAAATCGCTGCCGCTCCATCGGCCGAAGAACCGATGCGTGTTCGATAGGTTGTAATCGACGCGGACGCCGTAAATCTGGCTGTCGATCGGATCCGTGTAGGTATTCGCCTGATAGTTATTCGTCGGCACGCGCGTCGGATCGGTCGGGTTGTTATTCGGCGTTGGCAGCCACTTGGAGTACGCGGCGTAGAGGGGATTGATGATCCGGCTTTGCGGAATGATGTTGCCCGGGAACGGATCGCGAATAAAGAAACCTGGACGAGCCGGATCAGGCCGTGTCGTGAGCGGATCGTAGATCTGATACTGCACCGGATCGACGGCAAGCAGATTCGAAAAATCGCCGCGGAGATTTTCCGCCGTGGGAATGCTGTGCTGCGACACCGCTGGACGGTCGTCGTGGTTCCACGAATAGTTGGCGAAGATGAAGAGCTTGTCCTTCATCACCGGCCCGCCGAAGGTGTTCGCGAGATTGTTCGACTTTCCGAGGGGGTTGATTTTTTGCGATGACAGGCGCCGCACCGTGACCTCGTCGCCACGCGCGCGCGCCTGCGCGATGTTGTCATAATAGTTTTTCTTCGCGAAGTACTTCGGGGCATTCCACTGATTGTTCCAGTATTGATAGTTCATCGACCCATGCATCTGGTTCGTGCCGCTGCGGGTCATCATCGAAATGCCCAGCCCGGTGGAGTGACCGAAGGATGCATCGAAGTTGGCGGTATCAATCCGCACTTCCTGAATCATGTCGGAATTGGGCGAAGACGCGAGCCGGCGATCGCTGCCGTTGTTGGTCGCGCCATCGATGGTCCATTCATTACCGCCGACGCCGCCAGGCGAGGACGTATCGGAAGACGTCCGGTTGACGAAGCCTTGTGCCACGTAGGGCACGTCGGCCGATGAATTCACGCCGGCGACAAATCTGGTGAGCAGGACCGGCATGTTCGCGAACATCGGCAGGCTTTCCACGCTCCGACGATCGAGGTTCTGGCCTGTTGTCACGACGCTGGTGTCGAGGATCGGCGCTTCACCCGTCACGGTCACCGTTTCGCTGATCGCGCCGACCGCCAGCGATATCTTCACGTCGACCTGCTGTCCGACGGAGAGGATGATGCCGTTGCGCACGGCGGTCTTGAACCCGACCAGCTCGGCCGTCACCCGATAGTTACCGGGCAGCAACAGCGAGGCCTCGTAATATCCGCTGGAGTTGGCGATGAGGGTGTTCGACACGTTGGTATCGAGGTTGCGAACGGTCACCGTCGCGCCGGGCACCGCTGTCGCCTGCTCATCGATCACCGTTCCTGAGATGGTCCCCCTCGTTTCCTGGGCGTGAGCGATGGTGGCGGCGGCAAGAAATGAAAGGACGAGAAATCTGAGGGTGCGCGCGATCATGGGATCTCCTTGCGAATAGAGAGGGGCAAGAGGTGAGGGGCAAGGGGCAATCACCCTCACCCCTTACCCCTTACCCCTTTTAGATCTTCACCCTGCACACCGGCGCGATGCCTCCGCCGATATCATCGACCCAGTAGATGTAGCCCTTCCACACCGATGCGCCGTGCGGAAACGGCGTGCCATCCGCGAGGACGATTGAATCGACAACTTCGCCGGTGACCATGTCACGTTTGAAGAACGCGCCCATGTTGGTATCCGACTCCCAGAGGAACTTCGCGTCGGGCGTCTCGATGCCGATGCCGTGCGGCCGAAAGCCGACCGTCGGGAACATGTGCTCGACCGTCCACGTCTTGGGATCGATGCGGTAGATCATGCGACCCGGAGGTACAGAGATCCAGAGCTTGCCGTTCTGAGTCTGCTGGCCGTGTGCGCCCGTGCCCGGGGCCGGAGGCCCGGGGTTGCCTTGGATTGCACCGCCTCGACCGACCCCCAAGCCATCCGCAGTGCCCTGCCCGCTGTTCTGTCCGTTCTGTCCACGCGCCCCGTCGCCCGCCGCACCACCGCCACGCCGTCCCCCGCGTGCCGCTCCGCCCGCGCGCGCGGGTCGCACAGATGCACCGTAGGTGTCCGGACGTGCCGGGGTGTCGGTCGTCCTTCGGTAGATGACGCCGGCGCCTGGCGTGAAATGCTTCTCCATCGTCTCGCCCGTTTTCGCGTCCGCGCGGATAATCTCCCGGCTGTAGGTCGAGCCGATCCAGATGGACTTGTTGTCTTCGTCAACGCCGATCCCGCTCGGCCCCGTGCCTTCCGGCGACAGCTCGCGCAGCATCTTGCCTTCGTAGCTCGACAGGTACACCTTGCAGCGCCCGGGCGTGTCCCCGCGGCTGCCGGCATTGTCGATCGTCCAAATGCCTTCGTCGGTGCACTGCATCCCGTTACCCGAAAGTCCTGGCGCTTTGAACA
The DNA here is from genome assembly GCA_031371345.1 of Vicinamibacteria bacterium. Lineage (GTDB taxonomy): Bacteria > Acidobacteriota > Vicinamibacteria > Vicinamibacterales > JAMQPK01 > JAMQPK01. The sequence continues at coordinate 26,286 of JANMJM010000043.1, read as the reverse complement.
GGATTTCGACTTTCCCAGCCGGACGACTCGGCCAGCCCGGCTTCGGCGTCGGGGGCGTTGCGCCCTGCGCACCGGCCACGCTCTTGTCCGCCGCGAGAGGCGCGGCTCCTCCCAACATCACGCCGCCCGCCGTCACCGCCGCCGCATTCAGAAAATCTCTTCGCTTCATCGTCATGGAGTCAGTCCTTTTCTTAATGACTTACCAACTAAGTCTCGACACGATCTGGCCGCTGCGCGGCGGACCGAACACGGATCCTGTGTCGATGCGCCCGAATCCGGAAATCGGCGCTCCCTGCGGATTTGTGAGCTGTGTCTGCAGCGGATTAGCCGCATCGGGATTATTCAGCGCCGTCCGATTGAACACGTTAAAGAACTCCGCGCGGATGTCCAGTCTGGTTTTCCCTCTCAGGCCGATGGATCTGCCCACGCTCAGCTGTTCGTCGGGCCGACGCTGATAGCGGAAGTCGTCGTAGAACGGCAGCGACGTGGCGAATTGTCCCTGCGCTGGGTTCGCCCACGCTTTCGGGTTCAGCACAAAGTCTCTGCTGGGATCGACGTTCCCGCTGTTCAGATCTTTCACGAACAGCGGCTCTCCTTCCACGCGGTTCATGCGGGTATTCTGGAACAACAGCGTGGCGAGCTGGTTCTGCGACGCCGGTACGGGAATCGGCATGCCGCTCGCGTACCGCACGATTCCGCCAAAGGTCCAGCCGCTGAGGGCGACGCGCACGATCCGGTTCTGGCTGAATGCGGGCACTTCGTAGTTGAACGCGAGAACAGTGATGAGCGGTTCAGAAAGCGAGGTGATCGCTCTTTGATTCACGGCATCGCCGAAGACGTTGTTGACCGGAACGACCGAGTCGGTGCCCATGTTGGTCCGCTCGTTCTGCCACGTAAAGGTCGCCGTCAGATTCAGGCCGTGCGAGTAACGCTTCGTCGCTTTCACTTGGAGGGAGTCGTACCACGTCTTGCCAAGGGGCACGCCGATGATGCTCAGGTTGCCGAACTGCGGGTACGGCCGCAGGCTCTGAGCGACGGTGTTCGCAAGCGAATAACTCGCGTACGGCGCCTTGTTGAAGCCGCGTTGCGCTGCGAGCGTCGAATCCAGGCGCGCCCTCAGCAGTGCCTGGTCATTCGTATTGTTGATGTCGAGTCCCGCTGCACGGAGCCGTTCTTCGCTGATAGCGTTCAGGTTAGTGAGTTGATTGGCGGTGAAGCCGTCACCGCGATTGCCGACGTAGGCCACGTCGACGACGAAGTCTTTCGTGATCTCGCGCTGGACAGAGATGCTCCACTGATTCAACTTGGGCATCTTGCCGCTATCGGGATGGATCATCGCCGACGGAACGTCGATCTGGCCCGGCGTCGGCCGGATGCCAACATTGTTGTTCACCTTCATTAAATCAGCCTTGTTGTAGATAAGTCCGGTGGTCAGCGACGCACCTGGCTCGCCGAATGCGGCAGACTGAAAGTTGAATGTGTTCCAACCGCCGGCTCCAAGCGTCCCGCCGCCGTCCGACTGACCGTTTCCAGTCTGCGCGTAAGTGATGCCCCATCCGCCGCGGAGCACCGTCTTCGGATTCAACTGATAGGAAAATCCGAGGCGCGGACCGAACGAGTACGGATACGTTTTCACGAACCGGCAGTTGCACGTTCCGGCGCCCTCGCCTTCATAAATAGTGGCGCCCAGCAACCCGTCTGCCGCCGGATTCGGCGTCGTCGGGGAGAACATGCTCCGACGATCGTGTTGCTCGAATCCATACGCTTGACGATCCCAGCGCAAACCGTAATCGAGCGTTAGCGCCGACTTGATTCTCCACGTGTCCTGAAGGAACACCGATACTGCCGGCCTCTGCCAGTTCGGATCGGGACCATAGGACACTGACGCCGTGTTCACGCGCCCCATCAGGAAACTGGCATAAGGCAACCCGACGGTGCCGCCGCCGAGATTCTGTCCGTTGGTCGATGGCAGGCCCGACTGCTGGGCGTTGAAGTTGTATGCACCGAAAGAACCGTTGATCGACGTCAGCCGGAAAATATCATTCCGCCATTCGACACCCGCCTTGTAAGTGTGGCTGGCTCGCGAATGGGTGATGTTCACGAGCGCTTGTGGCTTCTTCGTCGAAGGGAGGCTGCCGGCGTTCGACATGCCTTCCGACATTCCGCCGCCTGTTCCCGTGAACATATTGCCGATGACCGGGAACCCTTTCCCGTCAATCGCACCGATGAGACCGAGGTTCGCGACGGGATCAAATCCGCGGACCTCGGGCAATCCAAAATCCGGGTTCCAGTGACGCAGGAAACCGACCCTGGCGTCGAGCAGCGTCGTTGGCGACAGCGTCCAGTCGTAACTCATGCGGATTGTGTGCGTCGAGGTCGCAAAGCGGCGTACTTTCGTAATCGGAATCGGTAAACCATCCGAGCCGTTGTAGTGCGGCCCCCAATAGCGTGAGTAGTAGCCCGACAGTTTCCCGCCGGCGGCCGTGAAGTTATGGTCCACTTTAATGGTCGCGATCGACTTGATGGTGTTGGCGGGAAATGACTGATCCCAGTTGTTGATGATGCCCGCGCGCGTCGCTTTGGGAATATACGACTGGATCTTTAAGGCCACCGGATTCAGCAGTTCCTGCGGAATCACGTTGGCAGGAAACGGATCGCGCACGATCTGGCCGTTTACCACGCGTTGGGTCCGTGGATCGTAGATCGCGTTTTCCATGATCGGCCGGCCCAGCGGATCGACGCCGAGTTGGCGGCCGGTCAACGCTTCACCGAAGTCTCCAGCGCGCATGCGGTCGGTCGGCATGGTACCGAGCAGTCCCGCCTTCGTCTCGAGCTGCCGGAATTGTTCGTGGCTGTAGAAGAAGAAGGTCTTGTTGCGTCCCTGATAGACACCGGGAACCTGAACCGGGCCGCCCAAGCTGCCGCCGAAATTGTTTCTGCGATTGGGCGGCCTGACCAGTTTTCCAGAGCCGTTATTGGTAAAAGGAATGCCGGCACCGAATTTCTCGTTCACGTAGTACTCGAACAGGCTCCCTCGATACGTATTGGTGCCCGACTTGGCGGTGAGATTGAAAATGCCTCCGGCGACTTGGCCGTACTCGGCAGCGAAGTTGCTCGTGTGTACCGTCATCTCTTCGAGCGACTCGACCGACGGCTGGACCTGATCGATGCGGATCATCAGGCGCTGGTTGTTCGCTTCCATACCTTCCACTCGAATCTGGAAGGTGTTCAGGGGCGCACCGCCGACTTTCAGCGAGCTGTACGACGAGATGTTTCCGCCCGGCACAAGTGTGACGAACGTATACGGATTGCGAATTCCGGCAGCCGCGAAATTGCCGCGGGCGCCGAAGTTCAGCGGCAGCTCGTTCAAGTTTTCGCTGGTCACGCTCGAACTGATTTCCGCGCTCTGCGTGTCGAGCAGCGACGCATCGGCGACGACGTTTACCTCTTCGGCGAGCGAGCCGAGTTGCAGCTTGGCATCGATCCTCGCCGTCTGCCCAACGAACAGGCGGATACCCTCCTGGCGGAACCGGCCAAAGCCCACGAGCTCGATGCTGAGGTTGTAGGTGCCGACCGGAACCTGGGAAATCGTGTAGTTGCCGGTGTTGGTCGTCACCGTTTCGTACTTCGATCCGGTGGCAGGATTCTCGGCGACGACACTGGCGCCAGGGACGACCGAGCCGTCAGGATCGGTAACCGTGCCACTGATCGTTGCGCGATTGCTTTGAGCGAACGCCGGTACCGCCAAGAAGATACAGAGCGCCGCTGCAATGACTAATAGCCGTCTCATGATCACCTCTTCGATTAGAAGCTCAGCCGGACACCCACGCGGATATACCGCTCGTCGTATTCACGACCGAGGGAGTTGGTCCCCGTAACCGCGGCGAAGCCGTTCAGCGCGCGGATCGACCCGTCGGCGTTGTAGACGACGTTCCCGATATTCGAGCCCGGATTGGCGAAATGCGGCGTATTCGTGATGTTGAAGACCTCGATGCGGCCCTGCAGCGTCCTCGTTCGGCCCAGACGCACCGTCCGGAAGAAGCTCATGTCGAGGTTGGCATACCCGGGACCGCGCATCGTGTTGAAACCACCGGTGCCGAATCGCGCTTCGGTGACCGGCTTGAACGCGGTCGCATCGAACCAGGCGCTGCTTACGCCGATGTCGCCCAGGATCTCGACGTTGTCTTTCACCCGATCGGCAACCTGCGGGCTGTTCGCGTTCAGCGATGCGGCGGCCGCCGTCACCGTAAATGGAGTGCCCGAGTAGGCCGACACGTACGCGTTCAGCTGCCATCCACCGACGATGGCGGCCGCGACGCCGCCCGAGTTCAGAAATTTCTTCCCTGTCCCGAAGGGCAGCTCGTACATCGCCGACATGTCCAGCTTGTGCGGGGTGTTGCCGCCCTGCGTCCCCTTGTTCAACCCAAAGTATTGGGGAATCAGAATGCCGCCCGCCCACCAATCGATCCCGTGGGCATACGTGTAGGCGCCCGTCACCGCAAGGCCGTTGGTCAGCCGCCGTGAGACGCTCGCCTGCAACGAGTCGTAGTTGACCTTACCGAGCGGCTTCACCACGTTGACGGCGGCCGTTGTTCGGAAGTTACCCGCCAGCCCCACCTGGTTGAACGGCAGGCTGGCATTGCCGCCGCCGATCTGGCTGAAATTGATGTTCTGGCTGCGCGCGAGGTCGCGCTGGCGGTTGCCGACGTAGCCCACCTGCACGCTGAAGGCGTGCGGCAGCATCTTTTGTACTGTCGCGTTGAACGTCGTAATGACCCCTCGGGTGTACTTCCCGAGCTCGTTGGTGGTAATCGCCACTCCTGCGGGCACGTCGATAAGCGACTGCGTCAAGTCGAGGATCGGCAGTTTCGGATAGCCGTCGCTGAAGCTGCCGACTGGCGTAAAGGTCGTCGAGCCCGTTTCGTTAATCTGGACGTTGACCGGAAAGTTCCGCATGCGATTGCCGATCATGTTGTCGTTCTGCGGATTGCGCGAGTAGCCTGCGCGGAACACCAGCGAATCGGTCGCGCGATACGCAACTCCCACCCGCGGCGTGAACAGATCCTTCTGTACCGAAATGCCGCAATCGATCGGCACGCTGCCCAGACCGCACAACTTCAGGCGGTTGAGAGAGAAGTCGAAGATTTCGACACCGCGATCGGCGTGCTGAGGGACCGGATAGTACTCCCATCGCACGCCAGCCGACACCGTGATCTTGCGCGTGACCTGGAACTGGTCGCGGACGTACACGCCGTATTCCCACGACCGGAGTGTCGCCGACTGCTCGTTGTCGCCGTTGTCTTCGTTGAGGAGCAGGTTCTGCAGTGCCGTGTTGCGCGACTGCGGCAGGCCGAGGAGAAAGTCGGCGTAGGCGTTGTACAGGTTCGGTGCCGTGCTGCCGCTGAGCGCCGTCGCTCCGCCGGTAAACTGGAAGCTGGGCGCCGTGATCTCATAGTGATTCATGTGCAGGCGATGCACGTCCACGCCGAATTTCACGTTGTGCGTCCCTTTGTTCCAGCCCGCGTTCGCCACCCACTGCCACTGCGGATCGAGATAGTCGAACACCGAGCCGGTGTTGTCGTTGGTGCGGATGCCGTTGCCGTACGAGCTCCAGCCGGCAATGTCGACGCGGGGCATGGCGTAGTCGCGCTGCAGCGGCGGCTGGCAGGCGTTTACAATGCCGACCTCGGCGCCCCAGCACTTCTCCGGCCCTCCAGGCAGCTGGAACGTGTGCTGACGCGTGAAGCCGAACAAGCCGTCCACGACGAAGCTCTGTGAGAGAACCTTCGTCGCCGAGAATGCGGCGCTCGACACGTTGGAATCGAGCGTCGTCCCCAGCGCGAGCGGATTTCGCTCCTGACCGGACGGAACAGGATACAGACCGTCTGCATTATCTGTGGCCGGCAGGACGCTCACCCGGCCGTTGATATTGAGGCTGGGGTTCACGTTGAGCGTCACCTTCGAGTCAATTTTTGTGTAGATCGAGGTGAAGGCAGGGTTGGAAAAGTAGTTGTTGACGTTGCCCGGCAACGTCGGCTGCGGCAGGTACGCGAGGATGTTCTTCGCCACCTGGTTCAGCCGGCTCGCAGGAATGAAGTTGCACGCGTCGAATCCAGATTCGGCCGTCGAGGTGATACCGGGACAGTTCTGGAAAGCGAAAGGCACCCTGCCTGTTCCGTTGGCCGCCCCCGTCAGCGGATCGTAGATGACCGTTCCACTGCCGGCAAAATTGCCCGCGCGGAGCGCCGCCGGCGGAAGCGACAGGAACTGCGTGGCCGAGCCAGACGCCTGCGTCACATACGGGCCGCCAACCGTGTTGTTATGCGTCGACTCGACGCTCAGGAAATAAAACAGCTTGTCGTGCTTGATGGGGCCGCCAATCGTCCCCCCGTAAATATTCTTGTTCTCGTGGGTCTTCTTCTGACCTACCGGAAGGAAAAAGTTGCGTGCGCGCAGCTTGTCGGTTTGGTTCAGCTCGAATGCAGAACCCCTGAGCGAGTTCGTGCCGCTCTTGATCTGCACGTTGACGGAAGCGCCCCCGGCCATCCCCTGCTCGGCGTCGAAGCTGTTGGTCACGACGTTCACCGTCTCGATCGCCTCGATGGCCGGCGTGTAGGCCTGCAGGCCCTGAATCCACTGGTTCGTCGCGCTGACGCCGTCGAGGCGGTAGACCGTGTTTGTGTTCGGCGCCCCGTTCACAGAAACGCGCATCGAACGAGCCGGGTTGTTGATGCCGCCGGTCTGGAAATAGTCGGGCTGTGCGACGCCCGGCGTCAGCGTGAGAAGACTCTGGAAGCTGCGTCCGTTGATCGGAAGGTTCTGCAACTGCTCGCTCGTCGTCTGAGTTTGCACGACCGCCGTTTCGGTCTGAAGCAGCGCGGCCTGGCCGGTCACGACGACAGACTCGGACAGCGAGCCCACGTTCAGCTTCGCATCCACACGCACGGCGCTATTCACGCGCACGACGATGTCGTTCGTGCGGAACGACTGGAAGCCCGGCAGGGCGACTTCGACCGAGTACGTTCCGGCTGCGACGTTAGGAAACGTATAACCGCCGGTTTCATTTGATGTCGTCTCGCGGGACTGATTTGTTTCAACCTGCGTGATCTTCACTGTGGCGCCCGGCACAGCCAGATCGGACGAGTCGGTCACTGTGCCGACGATCGATCCATAGAGCACCTGGGCGCGAAGGTGCGCCGGCAATACGCTCAGTACAAGAATGGCGACGGCAGCGAGGATCCGAATCGAACGCAACGGGCTCAAGAACGCATTCATGAGATCTCTCCTCCGAAAAGCAGAGAACCGCCCGGGATTCGCAGGCTCTGCGATATCAGATAGTTGATAGATGATTTATCAGTCGCGGATGGTAGTAGGGCCGACAGCGAGTGTCAAGCGAATTAAGGTTGGAAGTGCAACGAAACTAGAAACTAGAAACTCGAAAGTAAGTGTTGAAGTCACTTTCCAGTTTCCAGTTTCCAGTTTCCAGCGACGTATCTATGAGTTGAGTTTGAAATGGCAGACGTACCCCACATCGTCGCAGTACCACATGTAACCGTCGTGGACCGTCGCGCCATGGATGATCGGATCCTTCTCGCCGAGCTGAATCTTTTCCACCATCTCGCCGCTCTTGATGTCGTGGCGGAAGAACGCGCGCAGGTTTGAATCGGCGACCCAGAGCGAATCGCCTTCCCAACCGACGCCATGCGGTCGATTGGCCGCAACAGGCCAGGCAGCCTGCACCACCCACGTTTTCGGATCCATCACATACAGCGTGCGTGCAGGCGGGACCGCAAAATATAACAGCCCCCCGCGATGTTCGATGCCATGGGCACCGGTTCCACCCAAGCCATTCTTGGTGTCGAGCGGCAGCTGCCCGTAGGAAAGCCCTGCAGTGCCTGTCCACCCTGGCCCCGAGTTGGCGCCACGTCCGGCGGCCGCACCGCGGGCCGCGGTGGATGGCGCGGGAGCCGGCGCGGGGTAGGCCGGCGCCAGCGTCGTGACGGAGGGCGGCGGATCGCCAGCCTTCTGATAAATGCGCCCGGCGCCGGGTGTCCAGTACTTCGCGATCGTTTTTCCGTCCGCCTGACTGCAGGCAACCGTCGTGCAGCTGTAGGTCGAGCTCAGCCACATGACGCCGCTATCGTCCACCGTCACGCCGCTCGCCGCCTGAATGTCGGGTTTGAACTCGCGGATGACTTTGCCGTCGGCCCAATTCACGAGCGACACGAAATTTTCTGCGCCCTGATCCTGCACCCAGAGGCCTTGCGGCGTCGCCTGCAGGCCGTTGGGTTTCGCATGCGGCGATTTGTAGACGATGTCGACCTTGCCGACTTTCCGTGTTTTCAATCCGGCAAGGTTAGGTGTCGCCGCGCGCGCGACTTCGGGAGCGAACGCGGGTGCAACGATCGCCGCAGCGGCGAGTCCGACGAACTCTCGACGTTTCATACGAGCCTCCCCTACCTAATCGGTCAAACCTCTATTGCGCCGGAAATCGCGTCGCTTCCCAGGCGGCCATCTGCCAGTGGCCGGGACGATTGGTGTGGACGTTGGTGTAGCGGATGCGGAAATTGAGGTCGTTCCCATGGTCGACGACGTGGACGGCGGCGGCGCCGTTTACGACCGCGACGGTTCCAAAGATGCGCACTTTCCACTCGGCTTCGACCGGTGCAACCGAGACGTACTTGATAGCGCCGCTCTTCAGGTCGGCAATGAACTGCGCCTTGGTTTGCAGGTTGGCATTGCTGTGGATATAGGTGAGATCGTCGGCGAGCAGCTTGTTGAGAGCTGCCTCGTCAACCTTCACCATCGCGGCGAAGCGATCCCTCTCGGCTTGCAGCACTTGCTGCTCGGCTTTGGCGTTCGCGCCGACCTGTGCCAGTACGAACGACGGCAGAGCAATGGCGAGCGCGGTTGCGAACATGGATACCCGTCGATTCAGCATGATCTCCTCACTTCACTTTGTTGCCGGCCACGTACACGGAGTTAATTTTGCGGCTGTTGCGCAGATCGGTCAGCGGATTGGCGTCGAGCACAAGCAGGTCGGCCCACTTTCCGCGTTCGACAGTTCCGAGGTCGCGCTCACCAAGAAATTCGGCAGAGCTCTTGGTCGCCGCCACGAGAATCTGCATCGGCGTCAACCCGGCGTCGCGCATCAGAAGAAGCTCCTCGTGCGCGAGATACGCCGGCACGCGGCCGGGCACTCCAGCGTCCGTGCCGAACCCGTACCGCACGCCGGCGTCGGCAAGCCGCTTCAGGTTCCGCTTCGAATTTTCCAGAAGGCCGGGATATTCAGACCAGTGTTTGTCGGCGACCATCGCCTTGAGGAACGCCGGCGACTTCAATTTCTCGATCCACAGCGGCTGCGCGGCGCGCATGAAGAACGGATCGTTCAGAAACTTCTCCGGATGCTCGAACTCGAACGGCGTGCTATCGCGCGTCAGGGTCGCAATCTGCCACGTGCCGTGCTGTTTCATCAACCGAATCAGCTCGTCGTCGACCGCTTTGTCGCGAACGCTGTGCGCGAACGCATTGAGGCCCGCGGCGGCGAGCTGCTTTGCATCTTCGAGGTAAAACACGTGCGCTGCCACCTTCAGGTTGTGCTTGTGCGCCTCGTTGATGATTGCCGTAGAAAGGTTGATGGGGGTTTTCTTGAAGTCACCGAACCGATCGTCGACCCAAATTTTCACGACATCCGGATGATGCGTCGCAAGCTCGTCGACAAAACCGGCCGCCTGTTTCGGTTCGGTGACTTCGTAGGGAACGCCAGGGATGTTGCCCTGATTGGTCGGGAACCCTTCGAGAACCGTAAACCCTCTGCCGGCGGTGAAAAACCGCGTCATGTTGGGCCGCCCGCGCCGCTGCGCGTCGCGAATCTCGTACACGAGCGGCTGATCGCTGCCCATCGACAGCACCGACGTCACGCCATAGCTGGCATACAGCCGCAAATCCTTTTCGACGTTCGCGCGCGTGAACGTCCGTTTCGGATCCTGCACGGCGCCATCCGATTCCGCGACGTGCACGTGAAGATCGATCATTCCCGGCATGACAAATTTGCCGGACAGATCCTGAACCACCGCGCCGGCCGGTGTTTTCAGCTGAGCCGCTGGACCGACATATGTGATGCGGCCATCCTGCGCAACGAGCGCCGCTGTCTGCAGCGGCGCGCCGCCGTTGCCGTCGATCAGCGTGAATTTGGTGAGAACGAGAGTGTTGGGAGAAGGTGCCGGCTTGGTCTGCCCGCGCGCGGCATCCACCACCGCCAAGGCCGCGATCGCGAGCAGGGCCAGGGGTAGGAGCCGCGCCATCCGCGCCCGCATCATTTCGACCGTCCGCGCGCTTCTTCCAGAATCCGAGTCGAGCGCGAGGGATTAAAGACGCCGCATGAGCAGAACCGCGCGAGCACGGCCGAGGCTTGCTTCGGCGTGCGCCGGCCTTCTTTCACCCAGTCGATCATTTTCTTCGCCAGCGACGTGCTGATCATTCCATGGCCGCACATCGTCGCGACCGTCAGCACATCGCTGCTCGGCAGGTACTCGGTTTTGCCTTCAAACCCCAACGAGTATCCGGCGCTGTGGCGGCAGATGCCGGCCGCCTTGCAGCATTCCTGCGCGCCCGCGACCGACGTCGAGATGTTGATGCTGAGGCCAAGATCCGCTTCGCGCACCTCTTTGGTGCACGCCTCGGCCGCCTCGAGGTTGTCGAACACCGCCGCGACCGTCGTAGGCGTATCGACGCCGGCGATGACGCACTCGAAGTCGGGCTTGTTGTCGCGTTTCCAATGCGACAGAGGATTCAGCGATTTAGACGAGCGCAGCGCGCCGCCATGCCGCGAATCTCCGAGGTTCACCGGTTTGTGCTTCAGGGCAATCTCCAGAAACTTCCTGAGCTTCGGGACCGCCCCTTCATCGTTGCGGCCGCGGCTCGCGATGGCAAAGACGATGTAGTCGTCGCGGAAACTCTGTGCATCTCCGAATCGATGGAGTGTATTTGTCATTGCTTGACCGCTTCCATTTGAGGCTGCGCAGCGCCAGAGTTCGTAATTCTGCCGAGGCCGATATTCGTTTTTGCGCGGTGGAGCGTGTACCCGAGTTTTTCAAGAATCGGGGCGACCACCGTCTCTTCACCTGCAGGACCGCATCGCGTGCCGACGCCGAGAGCGACGACGGTATCGACCCGCTTTTCAACTTCCCAGACGAGACGGACGATTTCTTCGGCGCGCTCGATGGGCACTTTGATCTCGACAATCGCCGACATCACCTTCTCGTTGAGGATGTCTTCCCGCATCGTACCTGTCTTGACGTCCGTCATCAGCGACGTGATCGGATTCTTTTTCTCGAAGCTGACCTTCGCGTCTGCGAGCGCCCAGCACATCTGCTGGATATCGCGCATCCACACGCCGACGCCAGGCCGGCCGAACTCGATGGTGAAGCCGACTTCCCCAACACCCACGCGGCCACTGATGTCGTTCGTCTTCACTTCTTCAGTACCGCGACCTTCGATACCGGTCGATTCGTGCGGTACACGCGGATCGGAAAATGCGCGGCGAACCACCCGCGGCCACACCAGCTCGTCGGGCTCGAACGACGCTGTCGGGCACACATCCGGCTCCGGATCGAAACGGAGGCGCATGAACTGAAAAATCTTTCTCATCGTCCGAACGACCGTCGGATTCAGGTGCTCCTGGCTCATACCGTTGTAGCACGCATAACACTCGACGCATTCGTCGCGGTCGATCGTCGCGCGTTTGATCACGGGATCGATGTAAATGGCCCCCATCGGACAAACGTACGTGCAGTTGCCGCAAGCGACGCACTTGTCAGGGTTGATCTTCATAAAATTCTCGCTCTTGGTCCTGATAGATGATTTATCACGAGAGACGGCATCCTACCACAATATTATTTGCCGTCCGTTGACGAAGCGGTGACGGCAATCCATCGCGACGCGAACCCGCTCAGCGCTTTGCGAACGGCCTCGGTAAACTCGGGCTCACGCATGCCTCGAAGGGCATCGATGAACGTGTAGTGTTCGCGCGCCATGGCGGCCGTAATCGGAAGGTCGCTGGCGAGGATGACGAACGCGAACAGCGGCGCCATCATCCTCTCGAGCGAGTCGGCGAGAAATGGATTTCCGGAAAGCCGCCAGTAATAGCGATGAAACTCGAAATCGGCCTTCAGAAATTCGCTGCGGCTTCCGCGGGCCCCCGCGTCGACCAGACGATCGGCGAGCGCGGTCAACTTGGATAAATCTGTCTCGGTCGCCCTGACGCGGGCCCACTGCAACGCCAATGTTTCCAACTCGATCCGCAGGGTGTAGAGTTGCCGAACTTCACTGGCGGTGAATTGCGTGACGTAGCTGCCCTTGTTGGTAACTCGTCGAACATATCCTTCGTGCTTCAGCGAGATGAGCGCTTCGCGCACGACCGGCGTACCGACGTTCATCTCCCGGGCGAGTTGGCGCTCGACAATCGGATCACCAGGCTTCAGCTTGCCGGTAAAAAAGGCGTCTTTCAGGGCTGAAATCACCCGTTCGGTGAGCGAAACGGTCTCAATCTGCTCGAAAACGGGTTCGACGACAGCATCTGCAGAGTCCGCTCGCGCCATGTGGGGGCCTCAATATAGCATCTTCGCCAGAGCTGATTTGACAGTGATTGATAGATGATATATTACTTGTCACTTCTTTTTCATCCCATGCAAAAAAACATTGTCGCCGGCGTGGCGTGCTGTCTCTTTCTCTCTTTGTTTGCGAATGCGCAGGGCCGGCGTTCGCGCGAGTGGCTCACATGGGGAGGCGACGTCGAACGCAGCGGATGGAACCGCGGCGAAACGTCGCTGTCGAAAAACAACGTCAAAAATCTCGAGTTGAAGTGGAAGGCGCAGATCGACAAAGCGGTCCCGATTGAGATTGAATCGGGCGCCTCGATGCTGACGGCGCCGCTCGTCGCCGAAGGCGTGCGCACGCCGCAAGGATCCAAGTCGCTCGTCGTGACGCTCGCCGCTTCCAATACGGTCGCGGCGCTCGATCCCGAGACCGGGAGAATCGTCTGGCAGCGGCACCTCGAGAACGCCGTGCAGCCGTCGAGTGCCGCAACCTGGATCTGCACCAACACTTCGACGGCCACACCCGTCATCGACAAGGCGAAGGGCATCCTTTATGTACTGTCGGCCGATGGCAGGCTCCATAGCCTTGCGCTCGGTAGTGGTCAGGATGAACTGCCGCCGGTCGAGTTTGTGGCGCCGTTTTCCCGCAATTGGAGCTTGAATCTCGTTGATGGCGTCCTCTACACCACCGTCGGACGCGGCTGTGGAAATGCGCCGGCACCGGCTCAGGCGGCTGCGACCCCGGCGCGCGGCAGCGAAGACGCTCGCGGCGGCCGGCAAGCCGGACGAGGCGGGCGCGGACTTGCGCCCTCTGTTGCGGCTCACATGATCGCGATGGATTTGAACGATCCAAAGCGTCCGATCTCGCGCTTCACCACGAGCACGGCGCGCCCATCGGGCGCGTGGAGCCGCGCCGGCATGGCGTGGGCGGGCAACTCTGTGCTGGTGCAAACAGCCGACGGCGTCTGGAACCCGGCGACGAACCTCTGGGGCGAAACATTGCTTCGCCTATCACCGCGCTCGCTGCAGCTGATGGATTACTTCACGCCGCCGAACGTTGACGACTTGAACGCCAAAGATCTCGACTACGGATCGGGTGGCGTCGTGGCGTTCAATGAAGGGAACCGGCAACTCGTTGTGTCGGGCGGCAAAGACGGAACGATCTACCTGCTCGATGGAGCGTCGCTCGGCGGCGCCAACCATCAAACGCCCCTCTTCTCGCTGAAGATCGGCAACGATGCCATGCTCTACGCCTCGAACGGGATGTGGGGCGCGCCAGCCACCGCGCTCGATGCGCGGAACCAGCGATGGATCTACGTGCCGATGTGGGGGCCACCGTCGAAGGAAGCCGCATTCAAACGCATCAACGGCGATGCACCCGATGGCAGCATCATGGCGCTGCAGCTCTCGACAACGGGCGGCAAGCCCTCGCTCGTCCCCATGTGGGTCTCGCGCAACTTCTCTGTTCCCGATTCGCCGGTCGTCGCCAACGGCATCGTGTTCGCGGCATCAACGGGCGAGAATACGATTCAGCGCCACACCGACCCGCGGTATGCCGAGCGTTACCTGAAGCCTGGTCAAACGCCTCCGCAGGTGGTCACGCTCTCGCCCGAAGAACGCGGACAGCAGGTGACGCACACCACTCTCTATGCGCTTGACGGCGAGACCGGGCAGGAGCTGTATTCGAGCAAAGATCTGATCGATGACTGGACCCATCTGAGCAGCGTGACCGTCGCCAACGGCAGGGTCTACGTGACGACACGCCAGTCCTACGTCTACGCCTTCGGCCTTAAATAATGCGACGAACGCTCGCTGCGCTCGCGACCGTTGTGGCGACCGCAGCAGTCATCGCAATATCCGCCCAGCCATCCGATGTCACACGAGGCGCGGTGGTGTTCTCCGAGCGCTGCGCCTCCTGTCACGGCCAGGGGGCCATCGGAGCGGATCGAGGCCCGGCGTTGGCGGGCAGCCGTCGGCTGCGCGCGCTGCCCGACTCCCAAGTAGAAAACATCATTCGAACTGGGACGCCGAACGGCATGCCGGCATTCGCCCTTTCGGCGGAAGATAGCCGCGCGATCACGGCGTTTCTGCGATCGCTGAATCCGTCGGCATTCGACGCGCACCCGCAGGGAGACATCGCCGCCGGCGCACGATTCTTTTCCGGCAAAGGTCAGTGCTCGTCATGTCACATCGCGCTCGGACACGGCAAAGCCATCGGACCAGATCTTTCCAATATCGGCAGGCAGCTCACGCTCGACGAGTTGAAGACGGCGTTGACCGATCCGAGCGAAACGATCGCCGCCGGATACGGCACCGTGCGCGTACGACTTCGCGACGGCCGCACGCTGCAGGGATTTGCGCGTAACGAAGGCAACCGTACCCTTCCACTGCAGACGCTCGACGGCCAGTTGATTTCAGTAGACAAACAAGGCGCAACCATTGCGCGCAATGCGACTTCAGCGATGCCTCCTCTGCACGCCACGACCGACGAACAACGCGATCTGATTGCGTTTCTCAGCACGCTTGCTGGTGGCTCACCGTCGAGCGAGCTGGAACCGGCGTCGGTAACCAATGACTTCGATCAAATTCTTCGGCCAAAAGCGGGCGACTGGCCGACCTATCACGGCCGGCTCGACGGCAACCGCCACAGTGGTCTCGATCAAATCACGATTAACAACGCCGCCAATCTTTCACTGCAGTGGATTTACTCGATGCGCGCCTTCAACATCGAGATGACGCCGCTTGTCGTCGATGGCGTGATGTACGCGACCGGCCCCAATCAAGTGTCGGCGCTCGACGCCCGTTCGGGACGAGAGATTTGGCGATACACGCGTCCGAGAACCGCCGGTCTTCGGGGCGATGCAGCCAGTGGTCTGAACCGCGGCGTCGCGCTGCTCGGCGATCGCGTGTTTTTCGTGACAGACGATGCGAGGCTGCTTGCACTGAGCCGGCTGAACGGTGCGCTGCTCTGGGAAGTGCTCATGCCCGAAAACCGGCAGCAGCCGTACGGCGGCACGATGGCGCCGCTCGTCATAGGCGATCTCGTCATCGCTGGCGTCTCCGGCGCAGATGAGGGCATTCGCGGATTTCTTGCCGCGTACAAAGCCGCGACCGGGGAGCAGGCGTGGCGATTCTGGACGGTCCCCGAGCCGGGACAGCCGGGCTCGGAGACGTGGCACGGATCGGGGATGGCTGAAGGCGGCGGATCGACGTGGCTCGCCGGCACGTACGATCCCGAAACCGGCACGTTGTACTGGCCAACAGGAAATCCCTGGCCGGACACCGACGCGACCGGCCGCGAGGGCGACAATCTTTATACGAACTGCATCCTCGCGCTCGACGTGAAGACCGGCAGGCTCCTCTGGCATTACCAGACGACGCCCGGCGATCTGCACGACTGGGATGCGCAAGAGCCCCCGATGCTGGTTGACGCGCGCTTCCAGGGACAGAATCGGAAGTTATTGCTGCAAGCCAATCGCAACGGCTTCTTCTACGTCCTCGACAGGACGAATGGAAAGGTTCTGCTCGGCAAGCCGTTTGTAAACAAGCTCACCTGGGCGAGCGGCATTGGCGCCGACGGCCGGCCGCAGCTCTTGCCGGGCAACACGCCGACGCCGACGGGCACCGTCACGTGCCCGGCGATTCGCGGCGCGACCAACTGGATGTCGACGTCCTACAACCCGGCCACACGAATGTTTTACGTGATGGCGTCAGAAATCTGCGGCACCTATCGCAGTACGATGTTTGGCGGCGCGGCGCGCGCGGCCGCGGCGGCACGCGCGAATGCCACTCCTGCACGAGGCGCCGTGCCGCCCGACGGCGCCGGCCGTGCGGGGTTCACGCCGGCCAACGGATTCAACGCGGCGGGACCAGGCGCGGGTGGACAGCAGTTTCTCCGCGCACTCGATATCGAAACGGGAAAAATCGTGTGGGAGATTCCGCAGACCGGGTCGTCAAATAATTACGCCGGCACGTTGACGACGGCCGGCGGCGTCTTGTTTTATGGGGCCTCGAGCGGAGAGTTCAGCGCCGTCGACGCCCGGACCGGGAAACATCTCTGGTCGTTCGAAACGCAAGAAGGATGGAAGGCGTCGCCGATGACTTACATGGTGGACGGCCGCCAATACGTCGCGATCGCCGCTGGCGCCAACATTCTGTCGTTCGCGTTGAAATAACGGGGTCTGACCCTATGACAAAAAGCGTCAATCGCCGCGAGTTTCTGGCCGGTGCGGCCGCTGTGGCGACCGTGGGCGCGCCAGCTCTTCAGGCGCAACAGGCGCCCGTCCCGATCATCGACACGCATATCCATTTATTCGATCCGACACGGCCGCAGGGTGCGCCCTACTCGGGACCGCGCGGGGGTGGGCCGCCTATCCCCTCGCTGCCCCCGCGCTACCGCACACTCGCCGAACCGCTTGGCATCGTCGGCGCCATCAAGGTCGAGGCCAGCCCGTGGCTCGAAGACAATCTCTGGGTACTGGAGGTCGCGCAGACCGACACGATGATCGTCGGCGTCATCGGCAACCTCGAGCCCGACAAACCGGAATTCGCCGAGTACCTAGAGCGGTATCACAAGAACCCGCTGTTCCTCGGCATCCGCTATGGAAATCTCTGGGGACGCGACTTCACGAAACAAGTCGAGAACCCGGCGTTCATCAGCGGCATGACGCTGCTTGCACAAGCCGGGCTCACACTCGACACGGCCAACCCGCAGGTTGCGCTTCTCGAAGGCATCGTTCGTCTTACCGATCAGGTGCCGAACCTGCGCGTGGTGCTCGATCATCTTCCCAGTCTCGACCCGACACAGGCCGAACGTCCGGCGTATGACAAAGCGCTGGTGGAGATCGGGAAGCGACCGCAGATTTACGTGAAGCTGTCGGGAGTGATTCACAGGATCAATGAGAAGGTGTCGCTCGATCTGAACACGTATCGCGACCGGCTCGATTCGCTCATCGGCGTGTTCGGCGAAGACCGCATCGTCTTCGGCAGTGATTTTCCCAACAGCGACGGCGTGGCGCCGATCGACAAAATCGTGGGCATCGTGAAGCAATACTTTGCGGCCAAGCCGCGATCGCTCCAGGAAAAATATTTCTGGAAGAACTCTGTGGCCGCCTATCACTGGATGAAGCGCGAGGCGAGGCAGCCCGGCCTATGAAAATCAAAGCGGCCATCGTTGGATCGGGCAACATCGGCACCGACCTGATGATCAAGTTGCTGCGCACCGGCCGGCACCTCCAGTTGACGGCGCTTGTCGGCATCGACCCTGCATCCGACGGCCTCGCAATGGCGCGACGTCACGGTGTGGCGACGACGTCCGAAGGCATCGACGGACTGGTTCGGATGCCGGAGTTCGCCGACATTGCCATCGTCTTCGATGCGACGTCGGCCGCGGCTCACGTGAAACACGACGAAGTTCTGCGCGCGCACGGCAAACAGGTGGTCGATCTCACGCCGGCGGCGCTGGGACCGTACGTCGTACCAGCCGTCAACTTCGACAGATTTTCCGCGGCGCGCAATGTAAACATGGTGAGCTGCGGCGGGCAGGCCACCATTCCAATCGTCGCGGCCGTCAGCCGCGTCGCCAAAACGCATTACGCGGAAATTGTCTCGAGCATCGCCAGCAAGTCGGCCGGCCCCGGCACGCGCGCCAACATCGACGAGTTCACGCAGACGACGTCGCGAGCGGTCGAGCGCGTCGGCGGCGCCGATCGAGGCAAAGCGATCATCGTGCTGAATCCGGCCGAACCGCCGCTGATGATGCGCAACACGGTGTTCTGCCTCACCGACGACACCGACACGGCCGCCGTCGAATCGTCGATCGTGCGCATGGTCGACGACGTCCACGGCTATGTGCCCGGGTATCGGTTGAAGCAGAACGTGCAGTTCGAGCCGATCGATCCATCGCGGCCGGCCCGCATCGAAGGGGTCGGATCGTTCACCAAGGGGTTGAAGGTGTCTGTGTTTCTGGAAGTCGAAGGGGCGGGTCACTACCTGCCGAAGTACGCCGGCAATCTCGACATCATGACGTCGGCGGCGCTGCGCACGGGCGAGCGCCTCGCCGAAGCGATGATTGGCGCCGCCCCTGGAGTGAATGCGTGAGCGACAAGGCGCTCTACGTCCAAGACGTCACGCTGCGCGACGGGATGCACGCCATCCGTCATCAGTATTCAGTCGAGCAGGTTGCGCGCATTGCTCGTGCGCTCGACGCGGCTGGTGTTGACGCCATCGAGATCAGTCATGGCGACGGTCTGGCCGGCTCGAGCTTCAACTACGGCTTCAGCGCGCACAGCGATCTGGAATGGATCGAAGCGGTCGCGCGCAATGTGACGCGCGCGAAGGTCACGGTGCTGCTCTTGCCCGGCATCGGCACCGTCGAAGATCTCGAGGCGGCGCACGCCGCAGGCGCGCAGTCGGTGAGAATCGCCACGCACTCCACCGAAGCCGACATCGCGAAGCAGCACATCGGGCACGCGCGGAAGCTCGGCATGGACGTCGCTGGCTTTCTGATGATGGCGCATATGACGCCGCCGCAGGAGCTCGCGCGACAGGCCAAGCTGATGGAATCGTACGGCGCGCACTGCGTGTACGTGGTCGATTCGGCCGGCGCGCTCCTGATGCACGAAGTCGTCGAGCGCTTTCAAGCGTTCAACGAGGTACTGGACCCAACGACGCAGAAAGGCATGCACGCGCATCACAATCTGTCGCTGGGCGTGGCCAATACCATCGTCGCCATCGAACAGGGCGCGACGCGCATCGACGGATCGCTGGCCGGCATGGGTGCAGGCGCGGGGAATGCGCCGCTCGAAGTGCTGGTCGCCGTGTTGAATCGGCTCGGCCTCCCCCACCACTGCGATGTGTTCGCCTTAATGGACGCCGCCGAAGAGATGATCCGGCCATTGCAGGACCGGCCGGTGCGCGTCGATCGCGAAACGCTATCCCTCGGTTATGCCGGTGTGTATTCAAGTTTCCTGCGCCATGCTGAAGGCGCGGCCGCCCGCTACGGCATCGATGCGCGAGACATTCTCGTGGAGCTCGGCCGCCGTCGCATGGTGGGTGGACAGGAAGACATGATCGTGGACGTCGCGCTGGACCTGAAGAAGAGTCGTTAGTCGTCAGTTCCACGGAAATGCCAGCGTCGGATCGTTCACGTAGCGCTTCATCGCAATGGTCAGCCGCTCCCCAGCGCCAGGCGCGAGACGCACGTCGAATTGCGGCCCGTCGATGCGCACCGCCTTTCCGCCGGCAGTCACCGAGATCACCTGATGTTCGCCGTACGCACCGGCTTGCACGATGACGCGCCGCGCATTCGAAGCACTGGTATTCACTAAGATCAGCGTCAATCCGGCCGGTGTCATGTTCTCAATCACCGCAGCCACATCTTCGGCGAGCCCCGCACGGCGCCGCTCGGGATCAAAATAGCGGACCTGACTGCGCACCACATCGCCAGAGCCGTAGAGGTTTCCGCTGCCAAGCGTCAGGTTCGCGAGCGACTCGAACGCAACCGGACTTGGGCCGTACCCATTCGGCTTTCCTCCCCGGATGCGCTCGGCGATCCGAGCAGACTGCTGCGTTTCATCCTGAAACGCCTCCAGCGGATAGCCCGGCCTGCGACCCTGAAGGAAATCTATCCAGCCCTGCACATTGCGCCGATCGGGCGAGTTCGGCAAAATGCGCCGCACGTCGGCCGGATCGAGCGACCACAAGTAGAGCTCGATCGTCGTCTCGGATAAATTGCCCAGCGCGCCAGTGGGATAAAACTCTCCCGGCTTGTATCCGTACCAGCCCACCTTGCCGTCTTTCTCGCCGTAGTAATGCGGCAGCAGCGTCTCGCCGTTCTCGACGCGTGCCGCCGCGAAAATATTGTCGACCTGTTTCCGGACGACGTCGAGATAGCGCGCATCGCCCGTCAACAGCGTGGCCTGTCCGAATGCGGCCGGAACGCCGCGCAGCACGTAATTGCGCAGCCCATCGTCGGGACTGTTCCAACCAAAAATGCCGCCGTACCATTTGCCGCCCCACTCGCCGCCGATGGTTCCGTCGAGCCCGATGTTCGACGGGAAGTTTCCACCGTTCGCGCGTGCGCGGTCGCGCCACGCGTCAACGTATTCGAGCGCCCAATTTTTATACTTGGCGTCGTGGCTCAGCAGGTAGGCATGCGTGGCGAGCGTCACCGTCAGGAGGTTCAGCGGATGATCGCCGCGAATATTCGTTGACGTGCTGAAGCGTGCGGCGCGCTTCGGATTTTCGTCGCCGTCCCAGTCGACAGGTGTCACCGGCCGGGTGATCGGTCCGATACTGCCATTGAACAGGCTCTTGATGATCTTGTGCTGCCGATCGTAATTCGCCGCCGCCGGATCCTCGTTCAGGTAAAAGCCGGCAAACCGGCCGGCGCGTGCCCGGCTCACGGGATCGTCGGGTTTTCCTAGCCCGTACCAGTAAAACGCCTGCAGCCCTTCGCCGTTGTGCTCCCAGTCGAAAGATGATGGGAACTCCTTCACGAAGACGCCGTCCTTCGCCAATTCGACATTCGGCAACTTGGCACTGAACTGACGAAGATGCCCTTCCCACACTCGTTCGAAATTTTGGATCACGGATTCAGGAGCGCCCATCGCGTAGACGAGCGGCCAGCCGCGGACGGTTTCCATTATGTCGTCCGGTCCATCGGTGACTCCCCAGCGGACGTCGAGGTTGAGCGAACCGTCGGCCTTCACGTAGCGGTCCACCCAGAGTTGCGCGCCCTCTGCCGCGGAGGCCAACAAGGCACGCTCGGCGAGCGCCCATGGCGGAGCCGCCATTTTTCGGTCAACGGCCACGACTCGAGGTGACTTTGCCGGCCCAGGCGCCTGGTGCGCCAACACCCCCGACAGGGTTATCACCGACAAAATGGCGGCAAAAGCGTTTCTTCTCATCAACATCTCATCGCAGAAAAGGGGCGCGGAATGTTAACACCTAACGGCGCAGAGTGAGACAATTTGCGACATATCCTTGAGTCCTACAAGCCCTATAGTTCGATTACCGTCATTCATCGTTTCCGGCAGCGCGTCGGTCGTTATCACTCTGCACACCGCCCTGCTGTCTCGTGAACTCACGTAGGAGGCTGTTTCATGGCTCGACTCAAGACACGCCCATCAATATTGGTAGCAATGACTGTTGTCGTGCTACTGCGGTTCGGCGTTGCGGCCGAGACAGCGTGGGCACAAGCAGGCACGCTCGGCAGCATTCTGGGAAAAGCCGCTGACGATACCGGCGGCGTCATGCCGGGCGTCACGGTTACTGCCACGAGCCGGGCTCTGCAAGTGCCGAGTGTGTCGACCGTCACCGATGCTGAGGGCAACTATCGTCTGCGCGACCTGCCTGCACCGGGCATGTACCGCGTGGTCTTTGAGCTGCCGGGCTTTCAGTCGATGGCATTCGACGGCGTCAGCATCACCGCCGGCTTCACCGCCAGGATTGACGCGACCATGAAGGTCAGCACCCTTTCTGAAACGGTCGAAGTCAGCGGACAGAGTCCGGTTGTCGATACAGTGGGTGTTGCCGGCGTTTCATCCATCACGATGGAGCGTCTTGAAGCGACCCCGCTCGGATTGGGCATTCAGAACCTGCTCCCGATGGCTGCGGGCGTGAGTTTGCAGGGCCCACCCGACGTCGGGGACAGCCAGCTGGCCAATCGGCAACGCATCGTCACCTATGGCGTTGCGCTTACGCCTACGCTGGACTTCGAGGGGATTAATTCGACGACGGCCCACTCGGGGAACACGGCGCTGTACCTGGATTCCTACCAGGTGGAGGAAGCGTCGTTCAAGACCACCGGCAACAACGCTGATGTGGCGTTCGGCGGCGTGTACCAGCAAATGATTATGAAAAGCGGCGGGAACACCTTCCACGGCTCCACCGAGGCCGATTACGAAAACAAGAAGTGGCAGAGCAACAACGTCTCGAAAGACCTCGCCGCGAAGGGTTTCACGGTCACCAATCCCACCACTCGTTATTACGACGTGAATGGCGATCTCGGGGGTTACATTTTCAAAAACAAACTGTGGTTTTACGGCGGCGCGAGCAAGCAGGAGATCGATCAGCTGCAGATCGGCTACGTCAAGGGTCCTAACGCCGCGGGATGTTGGACCTGCGGCGACGCGCCTCCTGGAACGGTGATCAGGATTCTGAAACAACAGTATTCCAAGTTCTCGTGGCAGACCTCACCGGGGACGAAGGTGATCGGCACGTTCGTGCACGCCGAAAAAGTGACGCCATTCTTTGGATTCAATGCCACGACTCCGGAGCCGACCACGAGGGTGCAAAGTCAGCCCACGCGGACGTGGAAGCTGGGGCTTCAAAGCACCCCGAGCAACCGCATGTTCATCGACACGGCGTTTGGTTTTTGTTGTTACTGGACACATTACACGCCGCAACCAGGCACCGCGGTCGCCGGCAATCCTCCGTCGCAGGAAACGACCACTGGCATCCAGACAGGGCCCCTGGGGGCGATCCCAGGTACCGTTTCAGAGCGGTACCAGGCGCGATCATCCATCAGCTACGTCACGAAGAACCACAACGTCAAGGTCGGAACCGATCTGACATGGGAACGGCAGGACTCGATCAATCCGATTGAATACCCCAGCGGCAGCTACACGTTGTTTTTCAACAGGGGAGTACCGAACGAGATCAGAACCTACAACATGCCTGTTGTGCCTGTCGATCGTTTGTTCAGCCAAGCCGCGTACCTCACCGATACCTGGACACGCGGACGGGTGACGCTGGCCTACGGCGTGCGGTGGGAGCGGTACCACAACTTCTATCCCGACCAGACGAAGGAAGCATCACAGTACAGCCCCGCACCTAGCCCCGCACAGACGATCCCGGGAGCCGACGTGCTGACGTGGCGCGATGTCGTTCCGCGCATCGGCATGAACTGGGACGTGACCGGGGACGGCAAGACATCGCTGAAGGCGTTCTTCGGGATGTTCGGGGATACGATGGGGGCCGATTTCTCACAGACCTACAATCCGAATTCGCTGATCACGACGCGGTACCGCTGGAATGGGCCGTGCGTCCAGACCTCGCACACGAACGTTTCCTTCAACCTTCCCAACACGAGCTGCGACTACCTGCCGGGCAGCGTCGATTTCAGCCCGGGTTCGGCGGCCTTCATCAGCGCAAGCGGCGGCACCAACACGCTGCCAAACCCGGACCTGAAGCAAAACAAGAACTACGAAGCGTCGTTGCGGATCGATCGCCAATTGGTGGCCAACATGGGCGTCGGATTCGCCTACGTCTACCACAAACACGCCAACTGGTACGACACCGGCATTGTGAACGTGGGGCGGCCGTACGAAGTGTGGAACGTTCCGGTCGTTCTCACGGATCCATTCAACGGGCAGCCCGTCACCATCTACACCTTCCCCTCGTCGTACGCGGGCGCCGCATTCAATCAGAACAAAGTGCTGAATGCGCCGAGCGACCGGCCGGATTACTACCATAGCTTCGAGGTCACCGCGAACAAACGTTTCTCGAGGCGCTGGAACTTGTCGTCGTCTTTCTGGGCGACGAAGACTCACCAGTGGATTCGAGCGGCGCCGACCAGTCCGAACGACGATCGCTTCGCCATCAACGACACCTGGGGTTGGGAAGCGCGCGGCGACGCCAATTACCGGCTTCCCTACGACATCAACACGTCGATCAATGTTCGAGCCGCATCCGGAGCATACGGACAGAGGACGCAGACGTTCGCCGACCCGAGATTGCTGCAGGGCGCAGTCACATTGCGTATGGAGGAATTCGGTGCTCAACGAGGGCCGATTGTCCCTGTCACCAGCTTCCGGCTGTCCAAGAAGTTCAAGGCTGCGGATAGATACGCCGTGGACGTGAACTTCTCGGTGTTCAACCTGATCAACAGCAGCGCGGCCGTGTCGACGTCGTACTTGAGCGGCACGTTCGGCAGAATCACCGACATCCTTGCGCCGCGAGTGGCGCGTATCGGGGCGCAATTCAGCTTCTAGCGTGTCCAGTGATCTGATGGACCGCGAGCTGCCAAGTCATGAATCCGTCCTGCGGCCGGAACTTACGCTGCACGGACACGGCCGCTGGCCGGATTCATGACTTGTCAGCTCGCGCAGCGATCAGGTCGCTGGATAACCCGCTCAACATTTAAGAGGTACACATGAAACGACGAGACTTCGGAAAAACGCTTGCGAGCGGCGTCATCGGCGCTGGTGTGGCGGGTTCTGTCGCGCCCTTCTCGGCACATGCCGCAGCGGCTCCCAGGAAAAATACGCTGATGCACGTCGGCGGCGATTACCACTACAACGCAGGCGGGCGCGGCGGCGACCTCACGGGAAAAGCGAATCTCGAGTTCAACGTGCGGCATGGCGTCAAGCACCTGACCGCGCAACTGGCCGGCAGCAGTACCGAAGGCGGGTGGGATCTCGATCAGCTGAAGCGGATGAAGGACAGCTGCGACAAGTACGGTGTGATGCTCGAAGCCATCCGGATGGACTCCGACTACATCATGCTGCGCAAGGGTCCCGAACGCGATCGCATGCTCGACACGATCGCGGGAAATGTGAAGAAGGCCTCGCAGGTCGGCGTCAAGGTGATTACTCATCACTGGACCGTGATCCCGATCCGGCGCAATGCGCAAGTGCCGGGACGAGGCGGTTCCACGTATGAAGCGTTCAAGCTCGAGCCGAACTGGAAAGAACTGCCCGTGGGGAAAGCCGGCGTCGTGTCACAGGACGATTACTGGGAGCGCATCACCTACTTCCTCCAGCACATCATCCCGGTGTGTAAGCAATACGATGTGAGAATGGCCGCGCATCCCTACGACCCGCCGGGCCTCCCGTTCGGCTATCAGGGCGCCGAGAACTGGGATTCCCCGTCGATTTTCGAAGGGTTCAAAAAGTACGAAGCAATCATCGACAGTCCGTACAACGGATTTCAACTGTGTCTGGGCACCACGGGCGAAGGACTGAAGAAACCGCTGACGGAAGTGCTTCCGATTGCACAATATCTCGCCGAGCGCGGGAAGATCCATCAGATCCACATGCGCAACATTCGCGGAGGGCTTGGCGATTTCGCAGAGGTCTTCCCGGACGAAGGCGACATGGATTTCGTCGCGATCATGCGCATTCTCAGGGACAACCAGTTTGCGTATTCCATTTGCGCCGATCACATGCCGAGCCATCCTGATGATCCCGGTAAGCTGCAAGCCTACGCGTTCGGGAACGGGTACATCAAAGCGCTGATTCAGGCCGTGAATTCAGAAGTGAAGACCTAGCCGTAGGAGGCTTGCGCATTATGAAAACTACTCGACGAAATTTTCTCTCGGGCACGACGGCCGGCCTGGCCACGAGTCTGCTGATTCCTTCAATCGCCGACGCTCAACGTCGCGGCGGCGGCCCGGACGCAGGTCCGGCGATCCCTCCCATGCAACCTGTTCCGGCGTCATTCCCGGGAACTGGGAAGTACCTGTACGTGACGAACGATCGAGGCAGACGGGTCGATGTCGTCAGCAACACCAACGGACAACATTCGCTTCTCTGGTCGTTCCCTTATTGCGATCCTGGAGGCAGGGTGGGTGGCGTGTGTGCTGATGCCGCGAGCCAGCGCATCTTCGCGACGCAGTTGAGCGATCAAACCGTGGGCGCGTACGACATGCTGACCGGCAAGATTCTTTGGCAAGTGAACACCTTGC
>JANMJM010000020.1:0-7285 GCA_031371345.1 Vicinamibacteria bacterium | reverse complement strand
TTCCTTCCACGTCAAGGGCGTGGAGGCGCCGGCAAACTCGCTGGCCCGCGCGCTAAACGCGCACGCCAGCGACTTTCCCTCGATGTTCTGCAGGTAATCCACGTAGACCTTCTGCCCGCGCGCGTGAACCGACCGCGTAATGGTCGCCACCTTCGGATGCTTCTCGGAGACGACCGTCGCGACGATCTGGCAGAAAATCTGTCCCGCCTCGTAAGGCGTGCCCGGCGACAACGGAATGAAAATGTGAACGCCGCTGGCGCCTGACGTTTTCGGATAGCTCTTCACCTTCAGCTTCTCGAGCTCGTCGCGCACCCAGCGCGCCACGTCGAGCACCCAGGCGAACTTCACCCCCGGCATCGGATCGAGATCGATCGCGCATTGGTCCGCCGAATCCGGCGATGGCACGCGCGAAAACCATGGGTCCTGCGAAATGACCGCCAACTGCGTCATGTACAGCAGCGTGATCAAATCGCCGCCGATGAGGCGGTTCGGCACTTCTTTATCGCCGGGAATGGTTGCCACGCGTACGCCCGCCGGGACTCTCTCCGGTGCCCGCTGCTGATAGAACGCGGGCCCGTCGACGCCGTTCGGAAAACGCTTCATGATGAGCGGGCGATCGTTGACGACTGGCAGAATGAACGGCGCGACGCGGACGTAGTAGCGCATCAAGTCGCCTTTGGTGATTTTCAGCTTCGGCCAGAATACTTTCCCCAGGTTGCTGACCTCGAGCGTCAGCCCGTCAGGCAGCCGAAGGACACCCGATCCGTTGCCTTTTTCAATCGCGTTCAGCTGATCAATCAATGCCGAGGGTGCGGGAGGTGCAATTTTCGTGCTCTCCGTTTGCCCCTTCCCCCTCGCCCCTTGCCCCTTACCCGTGACGCGTAGTGACTTGCCATGCAGCGTCGGTTCCCGTTCTCGTTTCACAGACTTCGGAGCCACATCGTCCCTCATGCCGAGATAGACGGGTTGCCGCAGAATCCCGTCGTCGGTCCATTCCCCGAACTTGAGTTGCGCGACAAGCGCCGGTTTCGTCCAGTGCGGCCGCTCGTTTGTACGAATGCGTTTTCTGAATGGAGAAGCGGAGCTTTCAAGCGGCTTCAACAGTTTCATGACGCGTTCGAGCTCGCGTTGGCTGAAGCCAGTTCCGGTGTGCCCCGCATAGACGAGATCGCCGGCGTCGTCGTAGTAACCAAGCAGCAGCGCGCCGAACGGGCGGCCGGCCGTACGCGGCTCGGTCCATCCGCCCACGACAAATTCCTGCTCGTGCAGAATTTTCAGTTTGCGCCAGTCGTGCGTCCGTTTCCCGGTGTGATAAATCGAGTCGACGCCTTTGGCGATCAGCCCTTCCCAGCCGTGTTCGAGCGCACGTTTGTACAGCGCACGGCCGTCGCCGGCGACCACGTCGCTGAGGCGGAGAATAGGGGAGCCTGGATTTCGAAAAATGCGCTCGAGGCGCGCGCGCCGCGCCGTGAGTGGCAGCGGCCGCAAATCCTCGTCGCGATCGCGCAGCACGTCGAAGGCGATAAACGCCACGCGGCCGGCCGCCGATCGGCTGTTCGACTCGGTGAGGTGGATACGGTTCTGCAGCCGCTGAAACCCGGCGGGTTCTCCGTGTTCGTCGAGCGCGACGATTTCGCCGTCGACGATGACAGATCCTTTCAGCTTTTTGCTGAAGCGGGTGAGGGCGGCCACGAGGTCGGGAAACTGCGCGGTCTTGTCGTTCGCGAGGCGCGACCAGATGCGGACGAGCGCGCGGCCGGCCGGGTCGAGCTCGACGATGGCGCGGATGCCATCGTACTTGGGTTCGTAGACGAGCGATTCATCTTCAAGCGACGCCTCTTCAAGCGTCGCGAGCATGGGAGCAATGAACGCCATCGGATGAAGTGTCGGCTAGTAGCTGTAACGATCGTTGTACCACGGCTCTGCGGTGTTCGAGTAGCCTCGCACTTCCCAGAATCCCTTTTGATCATCGGCGAGAAATTCGATCTTGCGGATCCACTTCGCGCCCTTCCACGCGTACAACTTCGGCGTGATTATCCGCACAGGCCCGCCGTGCTCGCGCGGCAACGGTGTACCTTCCCATGTGTGGACGAGCAGCACGTCTTCTTCTATGGCGCGGGCGAGGGGGACGTTCACCGTGTAAGGCACGTGGCTGCCGGGCAGGAAGTCGTAGCCCGTACATAGGACGTGCTTTGCCTCGTCTTTCGGCACAGCGAGTTCGGCAACGCTGCGGAAGCGCACGCCCTTCCAGTGATTGTCG
This sequence comes from Vicinamibacteria bacterium, assembly GCA_031371345.1. Lineage (GTDB taxonomy): Bacteria > Acidobacteriota > Vicinamibacteria > Vicinamibacterales > JAMQPK01 > JAMQPK01. Next base: position 5,025 of record JANMJM010000020.1, on the reverse strand, counting down.
AGCCGGCTCCATGTCGTGACGCAATGAAAATCGCTCACGTCTTCGACCTGCGGCAACTCCATGAACTGTTGCCAGTTCAGCGTGAACGGATTCAACACGAGTCCGCCCACGTCGAGCGTCCATTTGGCCAGCGGAATGTCTGGCTGCTCGCCGAGATCCAGCACCGGCCAGTTTTTCACCAGATGCTGACCGACCGGTACGGTCGGCATGCCGTGACGGTTTGGCGGTCCATTGCCCTCTGGCTTTGCGCCCGCGAACGGCACGTTCACCGTGTCGGGCCGCATTTCGCGCTGGCGCTGGATGTACCGCTGACGCCGCCGGTAAATTTCGTCGTCTGCCACTGTCAGGCTTTCTGTTTTACCGCTGAAAGCTGTTCGAGGACGAGCAGCAACGCGTGATAGCCGAGGCGGCCGTGGCCTTGTGATTTAAGCGCCACGTAGAACTGGCGGACGAGCGCCAGCCCTGGCATCGAGATCCCCATCCGCTTCGATTCTTCGAGCACGATGCCCAAATCCTTTTCGAAGTGCTCGACAAAAAATCCGGGATCGAAATTTCGCTTCACCATCTTGGGTGCGAGGTTGTCCAGGATCCAGCACTGCGCGGCGCCTTTGGTAATCGAGCTGAGCATCGTGTCGAGATCGAGCCCGGCCTTGTAGCCGTACAGCAAGCTCTCGCACACGCCGATGATCGTGCCGGCGAGCACAATCTGATTGCACATCTTCGTGTGCTGCCCGTTGCCGGCGCCTCCTTGATGGACGATGTTCTTGCCCATGCTTTGGAAGAGCGGCATCACTTTCGCGACGGCATCCGTATCGCCGCCAACCATAATCGAAAGCGTCGCGGCCTTCGCGCCGACGTCACCGCCGGAGACAGGCGCGTCGATGGCCGAGACGCCCTTTGCCTTGGCAGCGTCGTAAATCTCGCGCGACAGGCTCGGCTCGGTCGTCGTCATGTCGACCGTGATGGCGCCCTTGCGGGCCGCGCTCAACAGGCCTTTATCGCCGAAATAGACTTCGCGCACGTCGCTCGGCAAGCCAACGATGGTGAAGATGACGTCCGAGGCGGCCGCCACTGCGGCCGGCGTGTCGGCCCATGCGGCGCCCTTATCGATCAGGCTCTGCGCGCGCGATTTCGTGCGGCTGTAAATCGTTGTGGGGTAACCTTTGGCCTGGAGATGCCCGCACATCGACAACCCCATAACGCCAGTGCCGATCCAACCGATACGTGTCGATTCGCCCATTACATTTGTCCTCTAAAAGAAAGTAAAAACTAGAAACTAGGAAGTGACGATCACAAATCCATTTGCCATGGCCACACTTCGCCACACGCGCGGCAGTGGCACCACCGCACGATTCGGCTGCTGGGGAGGCCTTTGACGTTTTGCACCTGACCGCAGCTCGGACAGGAGATCGGATGCGGTAAATCGCTGGCGCGGCGGCCGCCGCGCGGGACGTCGCGGCGATCGGGGCGGTCAGGATTTCGGCGATCGGGCGGGTGGCTCATGGTTCAGAATAGGGTCCTCATTATGGAGTCTTTCGAGCGCGAAGTCGTTTCCGACCTTGATGACAAGACGAATGATGCGGCCCGGACCCGCCGGCGGCTTCCGCTGCACGTCAGGATTTTACTCGGGTTAGCCATCGGTGCTGGAACCGGCGGTCTGGCGCGGTCGGTATTCGGACCGGATTCAGCCCGATTGAACGGGATCATCGGCTATCTCGCCGAGCCGGCCGGGCAGTTGTTTCTCCGCGCTCTTTTGATGACCGTCGTCCCGCTGGTCACCTCGTCGCTCATCGTCGGAGTTGCCGGCATCGGCGACGTCCGCCGCCTGGGGCGGGTGGGACTGAAGACGCTGGGTTACACGCTGGTTATCTCGGTCATCTCGGTCCTCATCGGTCTCACATTGGCGAATACCGTCAGACCCGGGACGCATCTCGCGCCTGAGACGCGCGATCGGCTATTAGCCCAGTACGGTTCGGCGGCCGCCGGACTCGCGGCGCCCACATCGGCCGCGGCCAATGAATCGCCGGTCCTGTCGTTCGTGAAAATGCTCGTGCCCGCCAATCCAGTCGAGTCGATGGCGCGCTCGACGCCCGACATGATCGGTTTGATGTTCTTCAGCATCGTTTTCGGCGCCGCTCTCACGCTTCTGAAGCCGGAGAGCGCGGCGCCCGTCGTCGCGCTCCTGAACGGCATCTTCGAAGCCGTCGCCAAAGTGATCGACATCGTCATGAAGTTCGCGCCCGTCGGCGTCGGGTGCCTCATCTTCACGATGACGGCGCGCTTTGGCTTTGGATTCCTCCTGAGTCTTGGCTGGTATGTCTTGACGGTGCTCGCTGGCCTCTCGATTCACATGTTCATCGTCTATCCGCTCGCGCTGAAACTGTTCGCCCGCGTGTCGCCTGTCGAGTTTTTCAGGCGCGTGCGCACCGTCATGCTGACGGCATTTTCAACGAGCTCGTCGAATGCCACGTTGCCGACGGCGCTCCGTGTCTCCGAGCTGAATCTGGGTGTCCCGCGCGATATCGGCGCATTCGTGCTGACCGTAGGCGCAACGGCGAATCAGAATGGGACGGCGCTGTATGAAGGCGTGACGGTGCTGTTTCTTGCTCAGCTCGCCGGAGTCGACTTGACGCTGTCGCAGCAACTGATGGTGCTGTATCTTGCCATCCTTGGCAGCATTGGCACCGCCGGCGTGCCCGCAGGGTCGATTCCCTTTGTGGTGGCCGTTCTCGTCACGGTGGGCATCAACCCCGCGCTCATCGCGATTATCATCGGTGTGGACAGGCTGCTTGACATGTGCCGCACGGTGCTGAACGTGGTCGGAGATATGACCGCGGCGGTGTACGTGGCGAGGTCCGAGGGGGCGGCGCTGAACCTCATAACTAGAAACTAGAAACTAAAAACTGGAAAGTAAGTTTTCAAGTACTTGCTCACTTACTTTCTAGTTTGTAGATTTTAGTTTCCGGTTAGCCGCGAAGTGGACAAGTGGGGTGAGTGACGGGGATCGAACCCGCGACTACCGGCGCCACAGGCCGGTGCTCTACCACTGAGCTACACTCACCATAACCTCTGAATTTACCATAGAAAAAAGGGTCCGGAATCGGTTACCCGACGCCGGACCCCTTTGGATTTTCAGCTTCCAGCTTCCAGCTACCAGCTACCAGCTGTGAGCTTTCAGTTCGTCTTACGAGTGTGCCGCCGCGCGCTCTTTGCCGGGAATCGCCATCAACTCGGGATGCGACGCGACGTGCGCGGCCACAATCGCTTCGGCGCGCGCCATGGTGTCGGGATCGCCGTTGCGGTAGATGGTGTTGGCCTCGATCAGATCTTTCTGGCTCGACGGAGTGGAGTCGTGGCTGTCGTAAATCGCCGCGACCGGACAGGCCGGCACACACGCGCCGCAATCGATGCACTCTTCAGGATGAATGTAGAGCATGTGCATCGCTTCAAATTCTGGCTCGTCTTTGCGCGGATGAATGCAGTCGACTGGACAGACGTCCACGCACGCCGTGTCTTTGGTCTCAATACAGGGATCGGTAATCACGAAAGGCATCACGTTCCTCCAAAAAGTCCGCCGGATCTCCGCAGAGCACTCGCTCGTCGGCCCATGATTCTACACAATTCTTCACCGCCAAAATAATTTCACGGGCCTGCGCTTTCGAACTCCGACGGATGCGACCGTGAAGAAATATTGAGAAACAGTGTGCGAGAACGGGCCAATGTTGCGCACAGCGTGTTCCTGATCGGAACAAACGGCTGTTTCACCAATGGATTCAGTTGTTTACGGACAACGCCGACATTCTCTGGGCGTACGCCCGTGTCAAAGTGGAACAACCACGTCCCTTGTACTCCCACCCACTTCCCCCCAAGTCACGCATATTCATATAGTTACCGAAGTTTCAAACTTGGAGTGCCGTTTGCTCTGGAGCGGTCGAGTTATGCCAATTATGAAGCGGCTCCCCCACGATCGTCATCTTGCCGCTACCGGAGGCATCGGTGAGCTCCAGCTCCTGCCGCTCTCGCCATCGGCCACGACGACGCCGACGGTCATTTCCGATTGGAAACGGGGATTGCCAGTTCTTCAAGCCGAAGGGTTGACGCTCCGAGAGCTCCGAGTCAGTGATGCCCCGGCGTTGCTTTCGCTCCTCACGGGTCACCACGTGCCCCGCTTCATCTCTCCGCCGCCGACGACGATGGAGGGGTTCGAGCGATTTATCGCATGGACCGAGCGTGGGCGCGAAGCGGGCCGACATGTGTGCTACGGCGTCGTCCCCGATGGTTATGACATTGCCGTCGGGCTCTTCCAGGTTCGACAGCTCGATCCCACCTTCGGGACTGCCGAGTGGGGCTTTGCGATTGGCGCAGAATTCTGGGGTTCGGGATTGTTCATGCAGGGAGCCGAGCTGGTCGTGCAGTTCTCGTTCGAGGCCGTCGGCGTTCATCGCCTCGAGGCGCGCGCGGCCGTCGACAATACCCGCGGCAATGGGGCGCTTCGAAAAATCGGCGCGCTGCAGGAAGGCCTCTTGAGAAAGTCTTTCCTTCGCCGTGGAACGTATCTCGATCAGGCGCTCTGGGCCATCACTGAATATGACTGGTATCGGTCCAAGGCCGTCTGGGGCGCCAAGTTTAATTGACCGGAGAGTTGATGTCAGATTTCAGGCTCGTCATCGTTCGACGCGGGCACTTCGCCACTTACGAGCTGTTGACGCGCACGTTTACCGGTGACCCGACGGTCCAAATCATGTGGGATCGCCGCATGGGCGAGCGCCGACGATCAGTTGATCGACCAGACAGCGGCGACCGGCGACGCAGCGATCGGCGCCGCACGCCGCCGATGCAATGGGGCCAGCTGAACTACATGATCGCCGGCGACGCCGCGACAACCTAGTTACGTTCAGACCCTCCTCCGAGCTACCATCAGGTCGGGAGGGTCTTTTTGCGTACATCGACAGCGGTATTCGTCGTGTGGTGCGTTCTCGCCATGGCGGGGTCGGCGTCTGCGCAGACCATGTTCACCGCATCGGT
>JANMJM010000334.1:0-8948 GCA_031371345.1 Vicinamibacteria bacterium | reverse complement strand
GCTCGCGATCCCGATGATCGTGTACCGCTGCGTGAGCGCGCATCCGCGCGAAGTGTTGTCGAATTGGATCGACAGGGTGCGGGCAGCTGCCGGCCGACGCCTCAGCGTCTTCGTCGGCGCACCACGTGGTCGGTCGCGCAGCCCGGGTTTGACGTTGGACGAGGCGTATGCGCTCGCGCGTGCTTCTCCCAACCTGGTCCTCGGTGGAATCGCCATAGCGGAGCGGCACGTCGCGAAAGAGAATGAGCACCACCGGATGCTCGCCAAGCAGGACGGCGGCTGTCGCTTCTTCATCACCCAATCGGTGTACGATGCAGCTTCGACAAAGTCATTGCTCTCCGACTACGCACTGTCAGTGCAGGCGTGCGGTCGCTCGCCCGCCCCTGTCGTGCTCACGTTCTCGCCGTGCGGCTCGGAGCGCACGCTCGAGTTCATGAAGTGGCTCGGCATCTCGTTCCCGCGATGGCTAGAGAACGAGCTGCGCCATTCTGCCGACACGCTGGAACGCTCTATCGACCTGTGCGAGAGCGTATTCACCGACGTGCAGGACTACGCGCGCGAAAAGCACTTGCCGATCGGCATCAACGTCGAGAGCGTATCTATTCGAAAGTCGGAGATCGACGCGTCGGTGGAGCTCTATCGGCGATTAAGCTCGCGTCTCGGGGGGTAAAGGCACTGTTCGCTGCCGCCCAACTCCCCGTTGCAGCTGCCGAGTCCCTCGCTTACGCTCGGGTCTCGCAGCTGACGCGCATACGTTAGCCGCTCACCGCGCGGATAGGTCCTCACTAACGCCATAGCGTTTAGCGATTCCGTGTCCCGTTCCACCGATCCGCCAATTGTCAGTCGTGAAGGCGCCGCCAGCGCCCCATTCCCGAGTCGCCACGGCATCTGCCAGGAGTGCCGCGGCCGATCAGGGTTGTGCGCTCTTAAAGGGACGCCCATTCGATACCGCCGGGATAGCTGTAAGCCCTCCTCGATTCCGGCTTGATGGTGATGCTGTAGCCCACCTTGCTTGGCGGCATGTACCGCCCGCGATGCATGGTCACGGGCTCTTCGAAGTGCTCGTGCAAGTGATCGACAAACTCGATCACACGACCGTCCATCTTCCCGGTGACGGCGATGAAGTCGAACATCGAGAGATGCTGAACGTACTCGCATAATCCGACGCCGCCCGCGTGCGGGCAGACGGGAACGCCGAACTTCGCGGCCATCAGCATGACGGCGAGATTCTCGTTCACGCCACCGAGGCGACAACTGTCGATCTGGCAGAAGCTGATGGCGTTGGCTTGCATCAATTGCTTGAACATCACGCGGTTCGCGCAATGCTCACCGGTGGCGATGCCGACAGGCGCCACAGCTTTCGCAATCGTCGCGTGGCCCAGCACATCGTCGGGATGCGTGGGCTCCTCCGCCCACCACAATTTGAACTGGGACAGCTCCCTGATGCGCGCGATCGCTTCGTTGACGCCCCATCGCTGATTGGCGTCGATCATTAATTTGTGATCCGCCCCGATGGTCTCGCGAACGAGGCGCACTCGCCGCCGATCATCTTCCGGCTCAGCGCCGACTTTGACTTTGAAATGCGTCCACCCATCAGCGAGCGCCTGATGGCAAAGGTCGCGGATGGCCGCATCGGAATATCCCATCCATCCGACCGACGTCGTGTACGCCGGATAGCCGCTGCGCATCAGTTCCGACTCTCGCTCGGATTTCGTCTTCGCGTTCCGCTCGAGGATGCCGACGGCTTCTTCCGGAGTGAGTGCATCGGTGATGTGGCGAAAGTCGATGCACGACACGAGCTGCTTCGGCGTCATATCCGACAACAGCTTCCACACGGGCTTCCGCTCGGCCTTCGCGTACAGATCCCATACTGCGTTCACGATTGCCGCGAGGGCGAGGTGCACCACGCCTTTCTCCGGTCCGAGCCAGCGCAGTTGAGAGTCGCCGGCCAGGGTGTGCCAGAACCCGGCGAAGTCGTTCGTGATGTCGTCGAGACGCCGGCCGACGACGAGATGGCGGTACGCGTGAATCGCCGCCGCGCACACTTCGTTCCCGCGGCCAATCGTGAAGGTGAGGCCGTGGCCTTCCAGATCGCCGTCGGTTTTGAGAATCACGTAGGCGGCCGAGTAATCGGGATCGACGTGCACGGCGTCGCTGCCGACTTTGTCGCGCGATGTGGGAAATCTCAGGTCGAGGACTTCGAGATCGACGATCTTCATTGTGAGCGGCTCTCCACAGCTGCCGATCGCCAGCGGTCCAGCGCAACAGCGAAGACGATGATGGTGCCGGTGACGATCTGCTGAACCCAATTCGGCAGCCCCTGCTGCGAGCAGCCGACTTGAATCACCGTCATGATGGCGGCACCGGCGACGGTGCCGACAACCGTGCCTTTTCCGCCGGCAAGGCTGCCGCCGCCGATGATGACCGCCGCAATCACATCGAGCTCGAGACCAATGGCCGCCGTCGGATCGCCAACCGACAGTTGCGACAGCTGCAGCACGCCTGCAAGTCCGGCAAACCCGCCGGCGATCGCATAGACCGCGACTTTGCTTCTATCCACGCGCACGCCGCACAGCCGCGCCGTGCGCTCGTTCGATCCAATCGCGAAGAGATGCCGGCCGAATCGTGTGTACTGCAGCGTAATCGCCACCACGATGGCCAGCACGACGGTAAGCCAGATGCCCCACGGCAGCAGCAATCCATTCCCGTCGCGCACCGTCCGCAGCAATGCGTTCAGCCACGTGATGGGCGCCTCGATGCGGCGCTCGTCGGAAAGCCCTTTCGCCGCACCGCGCACGAGCAGCATCGTTCCCAACGTCACGATGAAAGGGACGACGCGCAGCAGCGTGATGAGGACGCCGTTCAGCACACCACACGCAGCGCCGGCAGCGACCGCGCCGAGCGCGGCGAATAATGGGCCGCTGTTGGCTCGCAGCAGGAGCGCCGTCACGACCGTTGACAGCGCGATGACCGAGCCCACCGAGAGATCGATCCCGCCGGCCACAATGACCATCGTCATACCGAGCGCGGCGACGCAGACGATTGCGGTCTGCCGCGCCATGAGCTCGAGATTGGCCGGACGAAAAAACTGGGGGCCGACGATCAACCCAAAAATGACGGCGATGAGCAACAGGCCCGTCAGCACTCCGCTTTGCGCGCCAAAGTATCGCGTCACGATGCCGCTCGTGCTCCGGATGCTTCCATCAGCAACGAATGCTCCGTCCAGTCCGACGCGGGTCGCGCCGTGCCGAGATGGCCTCGCGACATGACCGCAATGCGATCGCAAATGGCGAGCAGTTCGGGAAAGTAAGAGCTGACAAGCACAACGGCTTTCGACTGGCCCACGAGTTCGTCAACGATCTTGTAGATCTGCGCTTTGCTGCCCACGTCGATTCCGCGCGTCGGTTCGTCCATCACGAGGACGTCGACGTTGTGATGCAGCAACCTCGCGAGCGCTACCTTCTGTTGATTGCCGCCAGACAACTGCGACACGATTTGGTGCGGACCGCTCGTGCGGATCCCAAGACTGTCGATCCACCGGTGTGTGGTGGCGGCCTGCGTTGCGGGGAAGACGAAGACGCCACGGCCGACATCGCGCAGCCGCGTCAGCGTCATGTTGTCGGCGACACTCAGACCCAACGCGAGTCCTTCGCCGGTGCGATCCTCGCTCAGCATGCCCATGCCCTGCTTCCACCGCTCGTGCGGCGAAAATGAACCGGCATACACGCCGAGACGCACAGTGCCGCGACGCACAGGCTCGAGGCCGAACAGCGCGCGAAGCAAGCGCGTGCGGCCGGCGCCGAGCAGCCCGGCAATCCCGAAGACCTCGCCGCGGTGCAGCGCGAAGGTGGCGTTTCCGGGAAGCAGGTTGTTTACCTCGAGAATGGATTCTGTAATTGTGCGTGGCCCGCGGGGATACAGCTCGTCGAGCGTTCGTCCGACCATCAGCTGCACAATCTGTTCGGCCGGAGTGTCGACAGACACGCCGCCGCCAACGTTTCGGCCGTCGCGCAGCACGACGAACCGATCCGACACCTGCTTCACTTCCTCGAGGAAATGAGAGATATAGGCAATCGCGAGACCCTGTTGTTTCAAGCGCGCGATGAGGGCGAAAAGCTTCCGGACGTCTTCGAAGCCCAGGCTGCTCGTGGGCTCGTCGAAGACGAGCACGCGGCACTGCATCGCCAGCGCGCGTGCAATCTCGACCAACTGCTGCGCGGCTGGCGACAAGCGGCCGACACGCGCCTCCGGAGAAATCTCTGGATGACCGAGCTGCCGCAGCGCCTCGACGGCTGTCTGGCGCACGCGCGCGCGATCGATGAATCCGACATGCGAGGGTTCGATGCCGAGGGCGATGTTGTCCATCACGCTCAAATGGGGCGCAAGCGACAGCTCCTGATAAATCATGGCGACGCCGGCACGCCGAGCCTCGAGCGGGTCGGCAGGCGCGTACGGCGCACCGTCGAGCGTCATCGTTCCCGCGTCGGGCCGAAGCGCGCCCGCCAGAATCGCCATCAACGTGCTCTTGCCCGCGCCGTTCTGGCCGACGAGCGCGCACACTTCGCCGGGACCGACGGCAAGATCGACGGCGTCGAGCGCCACGGTCGCGCCGAACGTCTTTCGCACGCCGAGCATTTCGAAACGCGGGGAACTCTTTACGGCTTCAGCCATCGCGACAAGTCGGGATGAAGAAGATCCTTGATGGCGGGGTCGTTCATCTTGTCGCGGGTGACCAACTGGACGCCGGTGTCGATGCGCTTCTCGACTGGCTCGCCTTTCAGGTGCGAGACGAGGGTCTTGACGCCGAGGTATCCCATCTTGACGGGGTCCTGCACGACCAAGCCGTCGATGTGCCCCTCGCTCAGCCCTTTCACGAGCGTGTCAGAGGCGTCGAAGCCGATGAATTTCACCTTGCCGGCCCATGCGTTGTCTTCGAGCACGCGCATCATGCCATGCGTGACCGACTCGTTGGGCGCGAAAATGCCGTCGACTGCGAGCGTGCCGTCTCCCGTTTTGAATCGGTTCAGGACAGACTCGCTTTTCTTGTACGCGCCTTCCACATCGGCGCCTCCATACTGATTGGCGCTGAGCACGATGAAGTTCTTGCGCGCGGCGATCGCCTCGAGAAATCCCTCTTCGCGCTCGGTGGTGCTCGCCGACCCTTCGGCATAACGAATCATCACAATCTTTCCGCCGTTCGGCAGCATCGCCGCCAACCCCTCGCCCGCCAGCCTGCCGCCCTGCTTGTTGTCGGTGGCGACGAAACTCACGTAGTCGGGGCTCTTCAGGGCCGAATCAATGATGACCACGGGAATTTGGGCGCGCGTCGCATCGGCGACAGGCGACACGAGCGCCGAGTCGTCGAGCGGGGCGAGCACGATGCCCGAGACGCCGCGCGTGATAAAGCCTTCGACTTCCGAAATCTGCGATGCGCGATCATCCTCGCGAAGCGGACCTCGCCAGATGACCTGCACGCCGAGCTCCTGCGCAGCTTTCTCCGCGCCGGCATGAATGCTTTGCCAGAACACGTGCGACGTGCCTTTGGGAATGACGGCAATCGTCATTCTGCCGTCGGACGCTGGTCTCTGGCTGCACGCGCTCGAGGCCGAGGCAGCCAGCGCGAGGGCGATGAGAATGTTTTTCACACAAGCTCCCTTGCCGTGAGACGCCAAAATCGCTGCGCGTTGCCGCCGAGAACCGCCTGACGATCAGCGTCCGGTCTACCAACAAGGTAGTCGCCCACGACCGCCATCGTGCGGCTGTAGTCGGCGGCCAGCGTCGAGACGGGCCAGTCCGATCCCACCATCAAACGGTGCGGACCGAAGCAATCGAACGCGACGTCGAGATAGGGGCGAAGCTCGTCGGCGGTCCACTTCTGCCAGTCTGCTTCTGTGATCAGGCCCGACAATTTACAGAACACGTGTGGAAACTCTGCAAGCCGCCGCAGGCCTTTTTCCCATTCGCGAATCTCCCCGGAGCGAATGTCCGGCTTCGCGAGATGATCGATCACAAACCGCTGGCGTTTGAACCGGCCCACGAGCTCGGCCGCCGCAGCGAGGTGTCTCGGATAGATAAGGATGTCATAAGCGAGGTCGAGATCCTCGAGCAGCGAGATTCCGCGGCAGAACGCCGGTTTCAGAAGAAATCGATCGTCCGGCTCGCTCTGGACGACGTGCCGCAGGCCGACGAGCTTTCGATGGCGAAACCGCTCAATCTGGGCGCCAACCTCGTCTGATTGCAAATCGACCCAGCCAACCACACCTGTAATAAAAGGATGCGCGTCGGCAAGCGCGAGCAGCCACCCGGTTTCTTCAAGCGACTGCCGCGCCTGGATCGCGACACATGCATCCACGCCGGCGCGATCCATTCCCTGCTTCAGGTCAGCAGGCAGAAAATCGCGCCGCAACGCCGTCATCGACGCGTCGATCCAGCCGTACTGCGCCGGATCGTATCGCCAGAAGTGCACATGCGCGTCGATCTGGATCATCAGTCCACGCGAGGAATCGGCGTCCCGCCAGCCTCGCTCGACTGATAGCACGCCTCCACGAGCGCCATCGTTTTGATCGCGTCTTCCACAGGGGACACCAGTGCGGCGTCTTCGCCCGCCACGAAGCGCTGCAGGTTCGACATCGGCCCCTCGAACGCTTCGATGAACCACGAGCCGCGCAGTCGCACGTTCTCCCACTCGCCGTTCGACGTCACGTCGAGGCGATCGGGGCCGCCATCGGGATACTGCAGGTTGACGCCCATCGTGAGCACCGCCGAGCCGTTGGTGCCCTCCACCTTCAGCATCGACGAACGGTGCGCCGGACCGTGGCGATGCGTGTGGTTCAGCATCAACGAGCACCGCAGTGCGTTGCCATAATCAAGGATCGTCGTGCTGCGCGTGTCGCGGAATTCCGGGATGTCGGGATGTGCCACCGTGCGGCAATACACGCCACGAGGCTCGCCGGCAATCGAGCGAATCGTATCGAGATAATGAATGGAGTGATACAGAATCTCGAGGCGCGGCGCGCCTTCGAGAAACGCCCACAACTCCCACGGTTGCCTGACAACCAGCCGCACCTCGATGTCGACGATCTCACCGAGCGCCTTGCGCTCGAGCAGATCGCGCAGCGCGAGCACGTTCGGACTGAAGCGCAGCTGAAAATTCATGGCCGCCACCAGCCCGCGCTCGCGGCAGATCGCCAGAATGCGACGCGCACCGTCGAGGTGCTCGCCCATGGGTTTCTGAATGAGGACGGCGGCCCCGTTCGGTAGGTGCTGCAGCACGCCCGCAATCTGATCGCCTGGCACCGCGACGTCGAAGATGGCGCCGGGCGTCGCGGACGCATCCGCGAGCGTCGGAAACACGTGATCGACGCCGAATTGGGAGGCGGTGCGATGGGCGGCATCCGGATTGATGTCGAAGAGCCCGGCGACCGGAAATTTCAAGCGCCTGTAGACGGGAAGATGGGCCGTGCGAATGATCCCGCCGGCGCCGATGATGACGATGGGATGGGGGCGGGACGGCACGCTCCACGCTTGCCGCAGTTCGATCATGGTGACGCTGTCAGGAGGTGATCTTCGAGGCGGAATACGGGTTCCATGACAGTCCACCACTCTCCCTCCGCAGCGAGCGATGACGGTTCCTGGAGGGATTTCATCAGACGCTCCCACTCCGCGACGCGCGGGCTCGAGGCCATGTGCGCCGCGAACGCATGGCGGAAGTCGAGTCCATCGCTGAGCTCGACGACCATCACGAGTTGCCGTCCGAGGAGATGAATGTCCATCTGCTCAACACCAGCTTCGCGCAGACTCTGCAGCACTTCCGGCCACACGCGCTCGTGGTGCCGGCGATAGGCGGCGATCAACGACGGATCGTTCTTCAGGTTCAACGTCAGCACGCAGCGGGTCATTGATTCAGCACCCCTCCGTCGATGGGATACGCCTGTCCGGTCACGAAGCTGGCCTCGTCCGAGCAAAGATAGAGAGCCAGACTCGCCACTTCTTCTGCAGTACCCATCCGTCCCATCGGTTGATAGTCGGCCAATTCCTGCAGCACTTCTTTCTCGCGGCCCGCGTAGTGGCGCGCGACGAATTGATCGACAAACGGCGTGTGCACGCGCGCCGGACAGATGCAGTTGCAACGGATGTTCTGCCTCACGTAGTCGATGGCGATCGACTTGGTCATCGTGTGCACAGCGCCTTTCGACATCGAGTAGGCGAAGCGATCAGCGACCCCGACCAGCGCGACGATCGACGCGAGATTGAGAATGACGCCGCCGCCCTGCCGGACCATGGTACCGAGCGCCGCCTGGCTGCACAGGAACACGCCTTTGACATTCACGCGATACAGCCGATCGAAATCGTGTTCCGATGTCTGTTCGATCGTACCGACATGTGCGATGCCCGCGTTGTTCACCAGGATGTCGACCCGATGGCAGGCGCGCTCGACGGCGTCGAACGCCCGGCGGACCTGCGTCGCGTCGGACACATCGCACGCGAATGCGTCGGCGACACCGCCGATGGACCGAATGCTGTCCGTGGTGCGATGCGCCGCCGCCTCATCCACATCGAGGGCGACGACGTGCGCGCCCTGCCGGGCAAAGACCAAGGCAATGGCCTCGCCGATGCCCGAACCGCCACCAGTGATGACGGCGACTTTCCCGCTCAGATTAAACAAGTGTTCGTATGCGGTGAAATACTATACTTTAACGGTAAAGTCAACGGAATGAGGGCACGTTTGTGTGTCAGGAAGGATCGAAGAAGGTGGCGGTGGCGGTCGTCCGCCGTCCGCTATGGGGAAACGTGCTCAAACGGTGCGCGGAATGACGGCGACTAGCGCCCGCCACTCCGGCCTTCGCTACTGAAGAAGCGCGGCCGCCCCGATAACAAATCCCCGTCGATCCATGGCTTCGCTGCTAGTCCTTGTCGATATCGCCGCTCATCTTCATGCCTTCCATGTT
>JANMJM010000330.1:0-8764 GCA_031371345.1 Vicinamibacteria bacterium | reverse complement strand
GAAGCCGAACACGTCCATTCTTCCAGCGATGAGTTCTCTCGCCAGTTCGAGGAAATGCGGTATCGCCTGGGAATCGACGATTGCTGACTCCATCGGCATCCCGCAGGTCGCCTTCACTCTTCATCACCCAAACAATTGGTGCTGAAGACTTCACGACGCCGACGAGCCTCGCCAGGAGTTTCGTGAACTCGATTCGTGCCCCGCATAAGGCGTTCGTTCCCATCGAGGGCGGTCACTTTGCTGTGTTCATGAAATCGAGGGCTTTTCTGAATGAACTCGTCGCGCGAGTGCTCCCACTGGTGAAGGGCTGAGGGCTGTCGGAGTGCGTATTCGTCACGCGATCTAACATGCCCTCGGGAGCCGAGCCCTGCTCCGGCGCCCTGATCGCTAGCGTTCACCCGCGATAAACGCCGTAGCGTTCCTTTGTCGACAGACTATGTGACGGACGCTCGCGGCCGAGCAGCGCAGACTCCGACGGTCTCGTGGTCATTGAGCCGCGTCGGCCCGCTATAGAATACGGCGTGCCCGAGAGGCCCCTCGACCTGCCGCCTGTGCACGTGCGACGGCGGCGTTACCCAGGCAAGAGCCCGCGCGAATTTCACGACAAATACAAAGAACTGAACCCCGAGCGGTATCCCGGGGACATGGCAAAAGTGCTCGCGGCCGGAAAGACGCCGGCCGGCGCGCATCTCCCTATCATGGTGGACGAGGTTCTACGCTGCCTTCGCCCGAGGCCCGGCGAGGTCGCCGTGGATTGCACGCTCGGTTGGGGCGGTCATGCGCGAGCCATTCTGGATCGTGTGCGGCCGGGCGGCCGCGTGATCGGGCTCGATATCGACCCGCTTGAGTTGCCTCGCACGGAAGTGCGTCTTCGCGCCTCCGGCTTCGAGCCCGACGTATTCGACGCGCGCCACGCGAACTTCGCGGGTCTGCCGAAGGTGCTGGCTGCCGAAGAGCTGACACGCGTCGATCTGATCCTGGCGGACCTAGGCGTGTCGTCGATGCAGTTCGACAATCCGGATCGCGGCTTCAGTTACAAAGGCGTTGGTCCTCTCGACATGCGGATGAATCCGCTGCGCGGTGAATCGGCGGCGCAGCTCATCGCGCGTTCGAGCGAAGAGGATCTCGCGCGTCTGCTCGAGGAAAACGCCGATGAACCGCACGCGCATCTCGTCGCCCGTCTTCTCAAGCAGCAGCCCCTCGACACCACCCATGCTCTGGAGCGCCTGTTGCGCGCCGGTCTCAACTCGACGCTGCCAGGTCTGGCGAAGGCCGACGTCAAAATGTCCACGCGCCGTACGTTCCAGGCCCTGCGCATTGCGGTGAACGACGAATTCTCCGCGCTCGATGCGCTCCTGCGGTTGTTGCCGCAGTGCCTGGCGCCGGGCGGCCGGGTGGCGATCCTGACCTTTCACTCCGGGGAAGACCGCCGGGTGAAGAAGGCGTTTCAGGCAGGTAATAGGGAAGGGGTGTTTTCCGCCGTGGCGGATCAGGTCATTCGCTCCGCCAAGAAGGAAACGTTCGTGAACCGGCGCGCCTCCGCGGCGAAACTCCGCTGGGCCGTGCGGGCGTCTGACTGACGAACCACTCGCGCGGGCCGGCCAGTTCTGCCGAAGCGATTCCTCCTCAGTAACGCCGAAGGGTTTAGTAAAAGGCCCAGGCCCAAAGCCCAAAGCCTACTTTACAAACAGCTCTTTCAGCGTCGTCGGCGAGCCGCACGCTTCGAACCAGTCGATGCCTTCGCTGACCAGATCGAATTTCAAATTGTAGCGGCCTGGCACTTTCGGTGCGACGATCTGGATCGGCACCGTCATGCGCTCGCCTGGCTCGATCGTGTCTGGCAGCCACGCGCGCGCGTAGTCTCTCTCGAGTACACGTCCGTGCTCATCGCATAACTGCGCGCCAAGGCGAACCAGCCGGCGCCCGTAGGTGGCCTGCGAGGGAAACGGTCGTTTGCACGCGTTCTGCACGCGTGTCTTGATCATCAATCGCTTGGCGGCTCGTGCCTTGAGGGGTCTCGTGCCGAACAGTTGCTTCACGTCGATCTTCGCCTTGGGCGTGGCGCCAGGAATCGCGTTACCCAGATTGCTCGTGTCCCAGATTTCCTGCTTGATCGACTCGAACGCCGGCGTGCCGGGCATGAATCGTCTTGAGTACGCATTCTCGGGGTGGTCGGTAATCTCCCACGATAGGCGATCGATCCCGATTTCCATGGCCAGTTTCCTGGCGCGATCCATCTCTTCGTCGCTGTCGTTCCAATTGAACAGGATATAGCGCCAATTCAGCACCGGAAGATCGCGCCCGGCGCGCCGCTTCTCGTCTGTCATCGCGCGCAGATTGCGGATCGCGATGTCGAACTTTCCACGCTGCCGGTACTTCTCGTACGACTCCTGAGAGGCGCCGTCAAGGGAGAACGTCACTTCGTCGATGCCGGAGCGGGCGAGGCGCCGGGCCGATTCTTCGGTGAACATGAGGCCGTTCGTGCTGGTGTAGAGATAGATGTGGGGAAAGCGTCCCTTGATGTACTCGCACATCTCGATCGCGCGCTTGTGCAGAAACGCTTCACCGTAGTTGAAGAAGTCGATGCGTACCAGGCCGGGCCCCGCTTCGTCAACCACGCGCGTGAACAGGTCGAAGTCGAGCATGCCGGTCTGCCGCGTTTTGGTAATACCTGTTTCAGGAGCGCAGCACGCCTCGGTGCACGAGATGTTGCAGGCCGCCGTGCACTCGATGTACATGCGGCTGGGGAGTTTCGCCACGGCGAGTGAACGCTGCGGTGCGGGCTCGCCCTTGAGCGGAAGTTTGAGCGGACAGTCGCCGCAGAATTTCGAACCGGCGGCATTCAAATCGGATCGCAGCGTCGAGATCGTGGTGTCTTGCCAGATTTCCGAGATGCTGCCGACGCGCGCGTCGCCGAGCACCCGATGCCCGTACGGATCGGCACATCCGCACACAATGCGGCCGTCGCACAGCATGACCAGCGTGCTCCATGGCCAGGTGCACGTGAACCGGGTAGCGAGATAATTCAGCGACACTATTTTTTGCCCGAGGTCAGCTTGCGCATATATGCCTCGGCCCGGTCATTTTCATACTTCACCGAATTCAGGAAGAGGCTTTCTGCGAGGTATGCCTTGCGCTCGTCGTCTGTCATCTGATCGATGAGATGGCGAATCTCCTGGATCATATCCTCGAACGACCGATCGAAGTTCCGCTTGACCGTGATCTCGCGATAGAGCGTTTCCAGTATCGCCAGGAGGTCGCCGTCGAGCGGAATCTCAGCGCCGGTCGTCGTCTTTATGCTGCGCATATCAGTCCTGATTAAAAACTCTTGATGGCGGCCGCGGCGTCCGCATGCATCTCGAGGAACTCGTTCGCGCCCGTCAGCGTCAGCATCGTCTCGACGCGCTTCTGGACGCCGGCCAGCTTCACCATGGCGCCCGCCGCCGCTGACTGACGGTAGATGTCCATCAGGCAGCCGATAGCTGCGCTGTCGAGGTACTCGACTTTGCCGAGGTCGATGACGACCTTGCGTGCGCCGCCGGCGAGCTCGCCAGTCACCAACGCGGAAAACTCCGATAACGACGGATACATGAGGCGCGGAGGCCCTGCATGGATGATGACGACATCGCCCGCACGCTCGGTCGTGACGCTCATTTCGACACTCCAGTTTCAAGTTTGGCGCGCAGCAGCTCGATCTGTCGTGCCAGTTCGGCTCGGCCCCGGTTGATTCTCGACTTCACGGTTCCTTCGGCGACTCCAAGCTGCTGGGCGATCTCCTGATACGACAGCTCATGAATATCGCGCAGCAATACGGCGGCGCGGAGCGTGGGCGACAGCGTCCTGAGCGCCTCGCGCAACAACGCAATGCGATCCTGCCGTTCGACGCGCGCATCGGCGCTGATCCCCGGCGCCTCGGCCTGCACGGTCGACGCATCCACTTCGCGCGCGAACACCTGACGGTCGCGCCGCCCGCTTCGATAACGGTCGATGCAGAAGTTCCGGCTGACGCTGATGAGCCAGGTTTGAAAGTTCGCCCGCCGGTCGAACGTTCCGAGCGAGCGGAAGACTTTCAGGAAAATGTCCTGGGCCAGATCCTCCGCTTCATCGTAAGTGCCCACGAAGCGATACGCCACGTTGAATACTTTGCGCCAGTAGGTCTTGACGAGTTCGTCCCACGCGGCCTGGTCGCCTTCGGCCGCGCGCTGGATGGTGGCTTCGATGGACACCGGCAGTCTGAAAGGATTGTACAACTGAAGTAAGATTTGTCCCGATGTTCGGCTTTTTTCGCGACGGGGCCACGCTTGTGTGCGACGGCGTATCGCTCGAAGATGTGGCGCGTGCGCACGGCACGCCGGTCTACGTCTATAGCGCCGAGTCGATCCGCCGCTCGTACCGATCGCTCGACGAGGCATTCGCGACGCACCCGCACCGCATTCACTACGCTCTCAAGGCCAACTCGTCGCTCGCCGTCGTGCGGCTGTTGCGCGAGCTCGGGAGCGCGGTCGACGCCAACTCGATCGGCGAAATCGAGCTCGCCCTGCATGTGGGCTTCCCGCCTTCGGACATTGTGTTTACCGGCGTGGGGAAGTCGCCAGATGAGATCGAACGCGCGGTTCAGCTCGATCTCAAGGCGATGAATGCGGAGTCGGCCGGGGAGCTCGAGCGGATCGACGCGGCTGCGCAGGCACGTGGCGTGCGCGCGCGCGTGGCCGTCCGCGTGAACCCCGATATCGACGCGGGCACCCATCCACACATTTCCACCGGCCTTCATATCAACAAGTTTGGCGTGCCGCTCGAGCAGGCGCGGACGCTGTACCGCAAGATGGCGAATCAGCCTGGCTTGCGGCCGGTGGGCATTCACGTGCACCTGGGCTCGCAGATCGTGGCCCTCGAGCCGATGCAGCGCGCCGCGGCGGCCGTCGTCAAGCTGGTGCGAGAGCTTCGCGACGCCGGCATTCGGCTCGATCACATCGATGTGGGCGGCGGCCTTGGCATCTCGTACGACGGCTCGCGCGTTCCCACGGCATCGGAGTATGCGGCGAGCATTCTGTCGATCCTTGGTGAGTCGGGGCTGTCGATCACATTGGAGCCGGGCCGTTTCATCGTTGGCGCCGCGGCGGCATTGCTGGCGCGCGTGGTCGATCTGAAGGACGGGCCGGCCGGCCATCATTTCGCCGTCCTCGACGCCGGTATGACCGAGCTCATCAGGCCAGCGCTGTACGGCGCGTTTCATCGCATCGAAGCCGTCACGCCAGGCGCGGCGCGCGAGGTCTGCTACGACGTCGTGGGGCCGATTTGCGAAAGCAGTGATGCCTTCGGCCAGGGGCGCAAATTTCCGACACTCGACGTCGGCGATCTTCTGGCCATCCTTGATGCCGGCGCGTACGGATCAGCGATGGCGTCGAACTACAACCGGCACTCGCTGCCGCCCGAAGTGATGATTGACGGCGGGCGCGCGAGACTGACGCGGCGGCGCCAGACCCTCGACGATCAGCTTGTGCTCGAGATTGGAGACTGAACGACCATATGCTCATCTCATTTGAAGGAATCGATCAAAGCGGGAAGGAAACGCAGGCCCACCTGTTACGGGAAAAGCTGCGCGAAAGAGGCCGCAAGGTCAGGCTGCTGTCTTTTCCCGATTACGGCACGTCCATCGGCGAGGAGATTACGCGCGCCCTTGCGGGCGAGCGCGACTACGGGCCCGACGTGATGCAGTTGCTCTTCGTCGCCAATCGCCACGAGCGCCGCGAAGCCATTATCGAATGGCTCGCCGGCGGCCTGATCCTATTGTCCGATCGCTACCGGGCATCAAGCATCGCGTACGGCGAAGCGCAGGGCTTAGATCCTGCCTGGCTTGACGACATCCAGCGGCTGCTGCCGCTTCCCGATCTCACGATTTATATTGATATCGCACCAGAGACCGCCGTCAAGCGGAAGGCTCGCGACCGCGATCGATACGAGCGGGATCTTGCGCTGCTGGGCCGCGTGCGGCAGAGCTACCAGCGTCAGGTGACGCAACCGAACTGGGTATTGATCGATGGCGAACGCTCAAAAGAGCAAGTCGGTGAAGACGTGTTCAACGCCGTGACTTCACGCGTGGCGATCTAGCTTCGCTGCCGCCACCGCGAGCGCGGCATCAAGCGTCCACAATTTCGCGCCCGCCAGCAACGCCGACCCGAGCAGATGGGCATCAAGCCAGCCGATCCCCGACGCCATGAGCCGATGTCGCTCGACAAGAATCAGTACTTCCTCATGGTCCAGCATCGGCGCCTCGGGCAAGGTCCGCAACCATTGGATCGTTGATACTCGCGTCGGCAAGTGTCCGCACGCGAGTTCTCCGACGATGAACGGATGGCACAGCGCCTGGCCGTTCTGCAGCAACTCAACTAACGACGCGTTTCCGCGCCTGAAATGATCAATCCAGACTGACGTGTCGGGCAGCATCATGGACGGCGAACATGCGGTGGACGTCGCCTCGGCGCGGCCGCTGCCTTAGGGTCGGTCCCTCCAAGTGCGATCAGTCTTCTCGCGCTCTCGCGCCTGATCAGCTCCACCAGCCCCGCGTGGACGACCGCCGTTTTTTCATTCAGCCCGGTTAACTGCATCGCTTTTTCGACGAGGCCATCGTCCAGGTTGAGTGTGGTTCTCATATGCATATAAGTATGCCTATTTTATGCATATCAGTCAACCGTGTCGGCTGACGACTCGGGCCGCGGTGAGCGCATGCACCTCTGCGACGCCGGCGTGTCTCAGCACAATCGCGCAGGCCTCGAGGGTCGCACCCGTTGTGCTGACGTCGTCGATAAGCACCACTCGCCGGCCTTTCATGCTGGAGGCGCGTTTCCGCATTCGGAATGCACCACGAAGGTTGTCGTGCCGTTGATCGGCCGCCAACTCGACTTGCGGCACGGTATATCTAATGCGAACCAGCGGCTCGAGCAGCGGTGGACCGAGACGCCGTGCCAGCTCGCGTGCCTGGTTGAAGCCGCGCGTCCGCTCGCGTCGGGTGTGAAGTGGCACAGGCACCACACAGTCGGCGTCATGCAGCACCGACCGACCGCTCTCGCGCATAAGAACAGCCAGGCCATTCGCGATTGAGTGACGCTGCTGATACTTCAGCGCGTGAATAAGCTCTCGCAGGGTTCCGTCGTATTCACCAATCGCGCGCGTGCGTGTGATGACCCGGGGATGACTCGCGCAGTGAGGACAAACAGGCGGATCGACCGACGGCGAGAGCGGATCGCCGCAGATAGCGCAGACCGGGGGGTTGATACGCACGACTGACGCCCAGCAATTGCCGCACACGCAGCCATCGAGCGGTGTGTCAAGAACTGCACTGCACGCGGCGCACGTTGGCGCGAGCAAGGCCGAGATCATCGCGTTTGCGGACGTTCTGGCGAAGGCCGGCAGCGACATGCCGATCGCTCTCGCAAGCCGCCGGCCATTGGCGACGATGGTATATTTCGTGCGAAGGAGCCGACTGTGGAGTCGGGCCATTCCACGACAAAGCTCACCTACGCGGATTACGTGCGATTCCCGGAAGATGGTCTGCGGCACGAGATCATCGACGGAGAGCACTTCGTGACGCCGTCTCCGTCATTGCGGCATCAGCGTATCTCGGGCACGCTGTTCTATTTACTGCGGTCCCATCTCGAGAATCATCCTGTCGGGGAGCTTTTTTACGCCCCGTTCGATGCTCTCTTGGGTGCGCACGATATCGTCGTGCCGGATCTGCTTTATCTTTCGGAGGAACGGCGCCACTTCCTCACAGCGAAAAATCTGCAAGGACCGCCGAATCTGGTCATTGAGATTCTTTCACCGAGCACCAGTCGCCGCGACCGGCGGCTAAAACGCGACCTCTACGAGCGAGTCGGTGTAGAGGAATACTGGCTGGTCGATCCCGAGCGCAACGTCGTGAACATCTACCGGTGGGAAGCCGGCGCCTCGGAGTCGTCAGCGGAGTACGAAAAAACTGCCACTCTGACCAGTCCCTTGTTTCCAGGACTGAACCTGCAACTCGATCGTGTCTTCGCTTAACTCGCTTTTGGCGTAACCGGCGCTGGATCGGGAATGTCGATTCGTTTCGCGCTGCCCCACAGCCGCTCGAGCGAATAGAACGAACGCGACTCGGGACTGAAGATGTGGACGATGAAGTCGAAGTAGTCGAGAAGGATCCAGCCCGCCTTCTCGCCACCCTCCACGTGCGCGGGTTTCACGCCGCGCTCGGCAAGCGAATCCCGAATCGAATCGGCGATCGCGTGAATCTGGCGGATGTTCTGGCCAGTGGCGATGACGAAGTAATCGGTAAACCCGTCGGCTGGCCGGAGGTCGAGCACGACGACATCAGCGGCCTTGCGATCGTGGGCCGCGTCGATGGCCCGCCGAACCTGTGCCGGAAAGCGGCGTGACGATCCCTTAAGCGCTGCTGTCACAATACCGCCGTCACTGGCGTAGGCACGTACAGCCTGTGCCGGCGAATGTGATCCGCGACAAGCGGCGGCACCATGCCGTCGATCCGCTCGTTCGCGCCCGCGCAGCGCCGGATCTCGGTTGACGACACGTCTGGCGTGTCCGCCGTGACGAAGAAAATTCCCGAACCCGATGGGAAGGGCGCCGCTCCGAATCCTGGTCGCGACACCACGACGAAGTTGCTGAGCTCGAACAATCGGGGATAGTCGTGCCACGTCGCGATTTCCGCGAACGCGTCCGCTCCCAGAATAAAAAATAGTTCCGATCGTTGGTAGCCATCCGCGAGCAATCGTTC
>JANMJM010000321.1:0-4986 GCA_031371345.1 Vicinamibacteria bacterium | reverse complement strand
CCGCGCCGCCGAAAATCGACGTGACCAAGCTCGGTCCGCCGACTTCGCTCGGCGGCGGGGCATCACCTTTCCGCTGCTCTCGGACCAGGGCTCCGCGACGATTAAATCGTACGGACTTCTCAACACGACGGTCGATGCGGCGTCGACAAACTATGGCATTCCGTTCCCAGGCACGTTCCTTGTCAATCGACAGGGCGTCGTCACCGCACGGTTTTTCGAAGAGGCCTATCAGGAACGAAATACAGTGGCGAAGCATCCTGCTGAAGCTGGGAGATCCCGGGCACGAGATTGACGTCCAGCGAATCACCACGGAGCATGTGGAGATCACCACCCAGCTGAGCGATCAAGTGGTCGCGCCAGGCACGCTCTTTTCGATCGTCGTCGACGTGACGCCGCGGCCGGGCATGCATGTGTATGCGCCCGGACAGCACAGCTACAAGGTCATCGCGCTTCGGCTAGACGCGCAACCGCTGCTGCTGGCGCGTCCCCTTCAATATCCTGCGTCGGAGATCTACGTGTTCAAGCCGCTGAACGAACGCGTTGAAGTGTTCCAGAAGCCCTTCCGGTTGGTTCAGGACGTCGCGCTCAGCGCTTCGCCCGATGCACGCAAAGCACTGGCGTCTGTTAAGACGTTGTCGATCACCGGCGCGCTCGAGTACCAGGCGTGCGACGACAAGGTCTGCTTCCTCTCAAAGTCGGTGCCGGTGACCTACACCGTGAGGGTGCGGGAGCTCGATACGGAGCGGGCGAATGTCCCGAAACCACAATAGGCCAGGTTCGGTCGCGCTCGAACGACACTCCGTCTCTTAAGAGGCCATGATGAGTACAACCTTCAAGGCGACCATCGAACATGTCACCCACACGACGTCTAGGGCGACCGTGCGGACGCACACCTTCCTTGTGGACCGAGGGGTCGCGAAGGGCGGACTCGATCTCGGACCGGCGGGGGGAGAGTACATGCTGGTGTCGCTCGGCGGCTGCTTCACCAGCCATTTTCTTGCGGCGATTCGCGCCCGCGCGGCCGCAGTGACGAACGTCCGCGTGGCTGTGACGGGCACGCTGGATGGCACGCCGGAGCGGTTCACTGCGTTCACCATGGATGTCTCGGCCCAGTGCCCGGATCCTGCACTCGCCCGTAAGCTGATCACGATGGCCGGGCGCGCCTGTCAGGTCGTCAACACGCTCCGTCAAGTCGCGCCCATCGCGATGACCTATGAAGGCTCGCCGATTGAATTGAACGAAGCGGTGGCCGTCAGCTGACGCTCGCGACCAAATCGGGCACCAATCTGACCAGCTCCCGGATTGCCCGCCTCCCAGGGGTCCCGGGTTCCGTGGCAGGCCGAAGCGCCTCGCGTTCTAACACGAGATTTGACGGATACACAAGAACCTGCGATTGGTCTTTTCGCCCCTTGTTACGGCCGCAAAGGTTCCAATGGACGTGATTCCCCCGGCCACAGCTGCCATCGACGCGGTCCTGAAGTCGCCGACGCCATATCCCGGACTGATGTGTGTGTGTGGATCAACACCGCCTGGCAGGAGAAGTCGGCCGGCGGCCTCAATCACCTGAGCACCTGCGCCCTGTCTCAAGCGTGATCCAACTTCCGCAATGGTTTCGCCGATGACCCGGACATCGGCGTCCCGGATACCGTCGACGTTCACGACGCGGCCCCTGCGAATGAGCAATTCTAATGACCTGCTCTGGGCCTGCGCCCGCAGGTCGAGAACATCGCCAGCGGCCAGTCCGATCCCGCCGGTGGCGAGAAGCCGCAGTGCATCACGTCGAGTTGGTATGGTCATCGTCGTATGTGTGCGGTCTAACGAAGCCGAACTCGGTAACACAGTACTCGAGCGGGGGCGGCAGTGTAGCGCGGCGACCGGCCGGATTCAATCTGTCGGCAAGTGCTGCCCGTCTGGATGCTTGACTATTACATGCTATTCGTGTAGTGTGTAATTGCATGTGATTCAGTCCTTCGCCGACGAGACGTCAGCTGATCTATTTCGTGAACGGAACACGCGCCCGGCTCGACGCATCCCGCGCGAACTGTGGCGCGGCGTCCAACGGAAGCTGAGACTGATTGACGCGGCCAGTCGGCTGGACGATCTTGCTGTCCCCGCCGGCAATCGGCTCGAATTGCTGAAGGCCGACCAAGCCGACCGGCACAGTATTCGAGTGAACAACCAATATCGGGTCACGTTTCGGTGGGAGAACGGACATGCCTACGAAGTCCGCGTCGAAGACTATCACTAGAGATCCGAATTGGCTGGGTCCGGCGATTCCGCCTGGCGAGATCTTACTGGAAGAGTACCTGAAGCCACTCGGCCTCGGTCAACTTGAAGCGGCGAGGCGGCTTGGCATCTCGCTTAATCGGCTGAACGAAATTGTTCTCGGGAAACGTGGCATTACGGCGGATACGGCGCTTCGGCTCGCACGGCTGCTGAAGACGTCGCCGCAACTGTGGATGCGCCTGCAGGCCGATTGGGATTTGCACCAGGCTATGCAGCGGCAGGCGCGGCGGGTGTCGTAAGGGTCCGGTCGAATTGGTTCGGACGATGTCGTTCGTGCTCGGCGATGGCCTTTCGTGCCCCCGCCGAATAGTTAGCCGGTAGTTAGGCAGGCCGGAGAACAGGATCATTTTCTTAGGAAAAGTTGATACAACGGATCGGTTCGGGACCGAGGGGTCGGAGGTTCGAATCCTCTCCTCTCGCCCCGACCACTAAAAAAATGTAAGGTCTCAAGACGTCGGTAACGCTTTGGTTCTGGTTTTTGCGATCAGCCGCTCGTACGGGGTTTGGCCGTCGAGTGCCCCATGCGGTCGATGGTAATTGTAATAGTTTTCCCACTCTCGCAGGTGCTCGTTAAAGAGTTGGATGTTGTCGGAAATCCCACGTTGATCGAGCATTTGATAAAACTCCTGATCGTCCACGCGATGCGAGCGCTCCACTTTCCCGTTGAGGTGGGGGGTGCGTGGTCGAATATACACATGGCGAATGTCTTTGGCTTCGAGATGCCAGTGAAATTGTGATTGAAACTCGGCGCCATAGTACCTTCGCAAGGTGAGGTCAAGGCAAGACAAGTGCTTCTCTAGAATGGGTTTGCCACAACTCAAACCAGAGGAGACTGCGAGCCATGACCTCGAAATCTTCTACCACGTCCTCAGCCGTGCGGGTAGCGATCGATGTTGCAAAGCTGACTCACCAGGTGCTGCTCGAGCTGCCGAGCGGTCAACGACGCGCGATGCGCATCGCGAACACAAAGATCGAGATCGATCGCTTCGTGGCGACGCTCCGCGCCCTGGAACTGCCGTGCGAGATCGCGTTCGAGCCGACCGGCGACTACCATCGGCCGCTGGCCTACATGCTCGGGCAGGCCGGGTTTCAACTCTGCCTGGTCTCCTCGATCGCCGTCGCCCGCACACGAGAGGCGCTCTACAACTCGTGGGACAAGAACGATCCGAAGGATGCGCAAGTCATCCTGCATCTGCTGAAGAACGGCACCACACAGCGGTATCTCGACCCGCTCGTGACCGGGCATCAGGACCTGCAGGAGATGGCCAACACGTATCAGCAGGTCTCCCTTCGGAAGGTGCGGCTTCAGCACAGCATCATCACGCACCACCTGCCGCTGTACTTTCCCGAAGCCGAGCGATATCTACACAGCTCGCGGGCCGAGTGGTTCACCGAACTGCTGCTCTTCGCGCCGTGTCCGGCGGCCGTGCGCCGATACACGAAAGCCGCGTTCGTCGCGGCGGCACGCGCGCAGATCACCGGTCGGAAGGTCGATAAGGCGCGGTGGCTCGCCGATTTTTATGAGACCGCGTGTAACAGTGTCGGCCTGCCCGTGGCCGCGACGTCGGAGACGATCGTGATGTTTCGGGTCGTGCTCGAGGAATATCGGGCGCTCTGCCAATTGCGCAAGCGTCTAGAAGCGGACATCGCCACCCGCCTGTCGACGCAGCCGGACTTTGTCCGGCTACAGACCATACCGGGCATCGGGCCCATTCTTGCGATGACGATCTTGGCCGAAGCACGTGACCTCCGCCGCTTCGGCTGCGCGCGCCAATTTCTCAAATACTGCGGCTTCGATCTCTGCACCGAACAGTCCGGGCAATTTCGCGGGACCACGCACCTGTCGAAGCGCGGGAACGCCCGGCTGCGGTACGCCTTCTGGATGGCAGGCACCGTCGCAATCCGGATGCAACAGAACAGCTTTCGCCGGAAGTTTGAAGACTACATTCGCCCCGATCCGAAAAGTGCGGATCGACGGCGGAAAGGGTACACGGCGGTAGCGGCCAAGATGGCCCGCGTCGCGTACGCTGTGGTCACGACCGGCACCGAGTATCGGCGCTTCCCAGAAGCGACGAGACCAGGCGGGAGGATCCCTTCGCCAGGGGCCGTCGAGGCGCATGCGACCTCGTAGATAATGCTCGGACCTTCCACCTGGAGTACGACGCTGTGTTAAGCCGTGTCAGGGCAGGCGCCGTGTGTCTTGACCCTGTGTGACTATGGTCAGCGTGTGATTCCGCGACGGTGGAACCGCTTGGCGATGCACGTCGTGTGTGCGTGCTGACGCGCGCGTCAGATCAGAGAAGCTCTGTCTCCTTGACTTCTGAGGTAGCCCGTAGTCGGTCTGTACGACCTGCACGCGAAACGGCAACCGGCGCAGGACGTCATCCATGAAGCGGATGGCCGTGCGTTGATTGCAGGCATCGAAGATTTTCAGCACGCGGATGCGGGTGCAGTCGTCGATGGCGGTGAATTGATACAGGCGTCGCTGGGTGCCGGGAATCCGCTCGAGAAACTTCACGTCCATTTGCAATCGGTGCCCAGGCTGAGGCTTCTCGTACCGCTGCCACCGCTTGCCGTGCGGCCGATGCTTCTGATTCGCCGGCAACCGGTGCAGCGGGTGCCGTCGCAGAATGCGGTGGACGGAGGATCCCGCGATCGAGCGCGCGTGAAACCGCTTCAGGTAGTCCGCGATCTTGCGGG
>JANMJM010000319.1:0-1986 GCA_031371345.1 Vicinamibacteria bacterium | reverse complement strand
GCGACAGCGTGCTGCCCAGTTGCGATCCTCCAACCTGCTGTGTCGGATCGAGCGCCGAACCGGTGACGTCAGTGTCGTAGCCTCCGAAGAGGGATCCGGCCAGCGCGACATTTTGACCGGTCTGGCTACGTGTCGTGTCGGCCGCGGCTGCCGTGACGGACTGCGCGATGACCGGGACAGCCGCCGACACCACGAGCCCGGTGAGCGCGACTGTCTGCACGATCGATCGAAGGGTGAAGAGCATCAACTTATTCGTCTACCTATGGAACCAGCACGGTGTCGCCGGGTTTCAGCGAGATGTTCTGCTTCAAATTCTTTCGCTCCGCGACCTCTTTGTAATTGAATCGAAAACTCGTTGGTGCGCCGTTCTCGGTTCGCATCACCACAATATTCTTGGCGTCGGCGTACTCGAGCAAACCTCCTGCCAGCGCGATAAGTTGCACCACGTTTACAGGGGCTGTGAGTAAGTAAGGGCCCGGTCGCGCCACCTGCCCCGTGATGAACACCTTGCGGCTCTTGATTTCCTTCACCACTACCGTGACGTTTGGGTCTTCAACGTAGCGCTCGGCCTGCGTCGTCAGATTCGCTCGCAGCTGTTCCGGCGTCAGACCGGCCGCAGCAATGTCCTGAATCACAGGAAGAGAAATACGTCCATCAGGGCGAACAACTACATCGCTCGACAGGTCTTTCTCGCGCCAGAAGACAATCGTCAGAATATCCTCCGGACCGATCACGTAATCAGCGGGGAGGACTACGCCTGCGATGGTTGGGCTGACAGCGGCCGTGGGCGTCGCCGGCGTCGGCTTGGGTGGCGTCGAAGGAGTGGCCGTCGGGGTTGGGGGTGTCGGCTTCGCCGTTGTCGAGGGTGCCGGCGACCCGCCGGACCGTGCCTGGGCCTGAGCGGCCGTCGCTATTCCGAGCGACAGTAGTAGCGTCAAAACAAAGAAAGCTGGTTTCATCGGTAATCCTTGAACGGTAACTGGCAGTCGTGCTTTCGCAGAAAGTTCAGGAACTTCTTGTACTCGTGCGACTGCATGTTGAAAATGCGCGACACGATCTTGTAGTTGCCGCGCGACTCCTCCAGGCCCTTCCGCACCAGGTCGCGCACGTTGCCGCGCGTAATCTCGCGCTGCATATAAAGAGGATAGACAACAGTCCAGAACGACTCGCGGTCCTCGGTGAGCTTCTTATAGAGGTCGTCGGCCACGGTCCGGCGGCGCTCCCGCTTGGGGCGGACACCCACGCCCTTCTGCGCGCGAACTTCCGGCGGCAAATCGTCCACCGTGACGGTCTCGCCTCGTCCTCGGACGATGAGCCGCTCGATCACGTTTTCGAGCTCTCTCACGTTCCCGGGCCAGGAGTGATCGGTGAGCGCCTGCCGAGTCTCGGCCGAGATCGCGGGCACCGGAATGCCGTTGTGCTGCGTGAAATGCCTCAGGAAGTGATCGATGAGCGGCGGAATGTCGTCTTTACGGTCACGAAGCGGCGGCACGGCAATGTGAATGACGTTGAGCCGGTAAAACAAATCCTCTCTGAATTGGCCTTGTGAAATGAGGTCGCGCAAATTTTTATTGGTCGCGGCAATCACGCGGACATCCACACGGCCCTCGGCCCGATGCGCGCCGACTTTCTGGAGATCGCCCGTCTCGAGGAAGCGCAACAAAAGTCCTTGCATCCGCAAGGTCATCTCGCCGATTTCATCGAGGAAGATCGATCCGTCGGCGGCCAGTTCCAGCTTGCCAGGCTTGTCGCGGTAGGCGCCCGTGAAGCTGCCTTTGACGTGGCCGAACAACTCCGATTCCAGCAGCGTCTCGGGGATCCCTGCGCAGTTGACGGCCACAAACGGCCGAAGCGCACGGGGACTTTGCGTGTGCAAGGCCGTGGCGACGAGCTCCTTGCCCACGCCGCTTTCGCCCGTAACGAGGACCTTCGCGTCCGAGCGCGCGACGCGCTCGATCTCCTCGCGAAGCTCCTTCATGGCCAGAC
>JANMJM010000329.1:0-5393 GCA_031371345.1 Vicinamibacteria bacterium | reverse complement strand
GTACTGGAGCGCGATGATATCCGTACCGGTCGGAGGGTTATCGACCTGTGCGCTTGTGTAGGGCGAGTTCGCTACAGGGGTTCGCGGGGTGTAGTAATCGGTTCCGCCGCCTGTGTCATAAAACCCCACACCCCTCGGGTTGGTAACACCCACGGTCGCTGTCGGCGTCGTGATCGTGCCAGCGGCCGAGAAGCACGCTCCGTCGCAGGTGTCGCCGCCTGTCCAATCGGTCCAGTAAATTTAAGCTGCACAACCGCTATCTCGCGGATAAAAGTCTCTGTCGAAGGCGAAAACTCCGCTCTCCAAATTGATTTTCCAAGGAAATCAGCGGGCCGGCATTTTGCAGCTGCGGCCGCATCCGACTCGGCTCCCCATTTTCCAATAGCTCATTTGCGAGGTACACAATGGTTAGAAAGCTTTGCATCACCGTGCTATGCCTTGGTTTCGCGGGCATCGCAGCCGCCGCACCTATTACCAATCCAGATGATCCGCGGACGTGGCAGAGCGCGTCGGTAGGAACGTTTGCTCAGCTGTACTACGGATCAAACACGCTGACTACTCGGCAGCAGGTGGTGACCAGCGGGCTCCTGGACGACGGTGTGTTCAACGCGACCGGCACACCAGGCACGCTGATCTCGGCACTGGGCATCATCGGTTGCGGGTACTCAACGGATACGACCGGAACCGGCAGCCTCGGCTATGTGGGTTCCTGCAGTTCGTATCAGGACGCAGCCAATGCGATCGATGAAAAATGGATTCAGACAAGCGGGACCGTCGGTCAGACGGTCTGGGATCTAGGCGGCCAAGCAACGAGAGCGGCTATTTTCAACACCATCGACCACGGCCCATTGCCGCTGGAAGCGATCGAGTCGACGGGATACTGGTCCAACGATCAAATCAACTGGACGCCTTTAGTGGTTCAGCGTGTGTGGCTCGAAGGATTCAAGCCCAACACGGGCATTTTGTGGGACGGGTTCGCATTCGCCGTTGGAACAGCATCGGACACCTCCTTTAGATATATTTCGATCATCCACGGCGGACCTGGCGCGCTTCAGAGTGACGGCGACGACGAGATCAACGGCGTCATGGGCTTGAACGCGCAATTTGAGCCGAACCCGACGGCTGTGCCGGAGCCAACAACGTTGCTCCTCCTCGGAACCGGTCTCGCGTTCGCCAAACGGATGCGTCGGCGCGCATAGTCGTTGACGTTCTGTTCTCGCGAGTGGAAAGGGCCAGCGTATGCTGGCCTTTTCTTTTTGAAATCGCCGCGTGCCGACCGTCGGTCAGAACGTGAGTTTCACCGCCAGCTGAACCTGCCGCGGATCGCCGACTCCGGTCCGCAAGAAGCCGTCGAAGTTGAAAAGCGCCGGCACACTGAGCGGGTTGATATTGTTGGCGTTGTTGAACGTGTTGAACATCTCGACGACGGGTGTGATTTCATAGCGACCTCCGACGCGGAAGGGCCGCCCGACGCGCCAGTCGAGCGTGAAGAACTCGTTGTCTTTCCGCGTGCTGTTTCGTCCGCGATCGACGCCGTTCAAGATGCGTGGCGAAGGCGTAATCGGCTGCGCGCCTCGGTACTGCACCCGCGAGCTCACCTGCAGGCCACCTCCAACCGCGAAATAGCCGAAGAGATTCACCCTGTGGCGGATGTCGCGGTCTGATGGCCCCCAGTCCTTGCTGAGATCGAAGAAGTTGAAGCTGCGATCGGTAAACGGATCGCGTTCGTTCGAGTCGTTGTCTTCGTCCTTCGACAGAACGTAGTTCCCCTCGAGTTGATACCCTTGCGAAAAGCGCTTCCTGATGCCAAGCGTGAGCCCGCGATAGCGTGACTCGCCGAGGCTGTTAGTGACCATCACTTCATCGAGCTGCGGCCCCCACCTCGGCGTGTACGTGTAGGCGTTGCCGGTTCCGGGTCCCTGATCGCAGCACACCGGGTTGCTGCGGTTGTAATTCAGGAACCTCGTGAGATCGCGCGCCTCGTTCCAGGTGAAGTCGGCGTAGCCGGCCACGTTCGTCACGAGCTCCTGCTCGTAGCCGGCGTTGAAGGAATACACGCGAGGGTTCTTGTAGTTTTTGTCGAACACACGGATGCCGCTGAACAACGGGAACTGTCCGTTGGGCACCGCCGCCGGAGTCAGCACGCCCGGCCACGTCGGCGTCGGCGCGCCGAACGCGGTCATATTGGCCGTACTGGCGAAGATCGTTTGCTGTTGCAATCCGTTGGTGGTGACAGAGCCAACCTGGCTCAGCATGTTCTGCCGCGCGTAATAAATTCCGGCGTTCGCCCGCACTGCGGATTTGCCATTGCCCGACACGTCCCAGGACAAGCCGGCCCTGGGCTGGATCATCTTCCATTGATCGGGAATCGTGCCGTCGGAAGGGAACGCGGGATCGCTCAGGAACCGGCCGAACGCGGTCGTCTTCGGATCGACCGTCGCCGGCATCAGTTGCGCGTCCCACCGCACGCCGTAGTTCAGCGTCAGGTTTGGGAGGATGTGCCACTCGTCTTGAGCGAACAACGAAAACTCCTCGTTGGCCACTGTCGAGGCACCCGCCGCGTCGGTCGCAAGGCCGGAGCGCCCTGCCCCTTGCAGATAAAAGAGGAGCGGGCCGCCCGCGGTCGTCGTGCCCGAGGGACACGGCGTGGGCGCTGTCACGTAGGCGCCGTTGGAACATCCAACCGTTGAGGCACCGAATCCACCCGGCGCTGCCGGCGACGCGTAGCGCAGGAATCCCGTCACGCTGTCGAACAGATAGCGCCCCGTGAAGAACCCGCGGAACACCTGGTCGTTGAGGCTGTGCATCCACTCGCCGCCAACCTTGTAGGTGTGCGAGCCTCGGACGAGCGAAAGATTGTCTTTCATCTGCGCGCGCCAAATCAGCTCATCGACGCCTGGCTGCAGGAAGAATGGATTGCCGAAACGAAACGACGGCCCGAAGCCCATTCCGGTATCGGCATGCAGGTTCGACGCGGCCGCCGTCCTCGGACGTGTTTCTCTGGAATAAGTGACGTGCGCCTCATTCAGCGTGCGCGGCGACAGCGTCGTGAACCAGTTCAGGTTCGCGACGTTGATGTGCGCGGGGTCGCCCTCGATGCCGTTGGCCGACGTGCCGTAGGTGGCCACATCGAAGGTTTCGTTCTCTTTCCGGGAATGATTGAAATTCCATGAGCCCGATACGTTATTTTTTGCGTTGGCGACGACATCAAGCTTCAGAAGCGTCGCGGCGGTCTTCACCGGATGATCAAGTGGCAATCCTTCGTCCTGGCCCAGGCGCGACCTGAAAAATGCGAGCAGCGCGGTCCGCTGGCAATCGGTGTTGCCGTTGATCAACGCCTCGTTTGCTTGGATTGTGGGGCTCTGAACTGGACAGGGCGTCGGACCGACCTGCGCGCCGAGATTTGGCCGCTGGAAGTTGCCGGTGATGCCCTCCACGGCGAAGAAATAGAAGGCTTTGTCTGTCTTGACTGGACCGCCAACCGTTCCACCGAACTGCTCGCGATGGAATTTCTCGAGCTTCGTGCCGTCGGAGAGAGCGCCGGTGAGCGCCTCGAGCCGCTGAAAATGAAACACACTGCCGTGCGACTGGTTCGTCCCGGACTTGCTGATGACGTTGACGACCCCACCGGCCGTCCTTCCGAACTCGGCCGGCGCGCCGCTCGCGATGACCTGAAATTCCTTCACCGCGTCGAGCGTGATATCGATGGCCGCGCGCTGACCGCCGACTTGTTCACCGAAAAACCCGTTGTTGAAATCGCCGCCATCCAGACTGATGTTGTTGAAGACGCCGCGCTGGCCGGCGAACGTGATCTCGTCGCCGTCAGCGCCCTGAACGATGCTGACGCCCGGTGTAAGCGTGAGTAGATCCTCGAATTTCCGGCCGAGGATCGGCGTCGATTCGACGGTCATCTGGTTCAAGGTGCTTGCGACCGCCGCACGGGTGGTTTCCACAACTGGCGCCGCCGTCGTGACGCGCACCGTTTCGGCCACTCCCGATATGCGCATGCCGGCTGCGAGCGTGACCGCCTGCCCAACGGTCAAGCCGATGTTTTCCTGGACCAACGTCGCGAATCCTGGCAGCGTATAGGTGACCGTGTACGTGCCCGAGGGCAACTGCAGAAAGACGAAGCGACCGTCGCTCTCAGTAACCTGTGTCCGCGTCAGGTTGGTGGCAGCGTTTCGTGCCTCGACGGTCACGCCCGGCACGCTCGCGCCGGTGGCGTCGGTGACGACCCCTTGAATGACGCCGCTCGTGATCTGCGTTTGTGCGATGGCGGGAGCGACGACCGCTGTAGAAAACAGGACGACGGCAAGGATCAGAGTTCGCACGGTCCCTCCTATGTGTAGTCGAGCAAGCCGGTCTGCGCGATCATCTTCCACTCATCGCCGACGCGCGTGTAAATTTTGCAGGCGCGGCCCTTCCACTGCTGTTCGACGCCGTCTTCATTGCGCCAGAGCGTATCGACGTCAACGACCGCAAATGCGCCGTCGGCTTCGTCCGATACGGCGATGCGCTGGATCTCGCGCCGATTGTGGACGAGCTGGTGCGTGTCGAAGAGCGTCTGCCACGACCGGCGCCATCGCTGGCGGTCGAACCGGCCGAAGGGAAACACCCAGTCGATGGGGTCGTGGGCGCGCGCGTTCGGCGGCCACGGCCACACCATGTCGGGATGCAGAACACTGAGCAGCAGCTCGACATTCCGGGTATCCCACGCGAGCGTCTCACGATCGACGATCGCCCTGATCTCTGTTTCCGTGTCGCGCATCGAAATAGCGACAGGATACACGTTAATGCCAGCACGAATCGAAGGTCGAGCGAAGTTCGGGCGCAGCGCGACAACTTTGTCTATACTCTGGCGCATGCGAGCCATCCTTCGCCTCACGTTCATCGTGTGCCTTGCCGTTCCCCTTGTCGCCCAGGAGAAAGTTTCGTTTGAAGGGCGGCCTGCGGTACGGCTCGCCAACGACAAGCTGCAATTGACGGTGCTTCCGGAAGGAGGCGCCATGATTCAGCTCGGCTTTGTCGGCGATCCGGAAAGCGCCAATCCCCTTTGGAATCCGATCCGGCTGGCCCGCGACGCCGGCCTGAAGCCGCCGACAAGTTTTTCTCGCGGTCACTTCGTGTGTGTCGACGGGTTCGGTCCCGTATCGCGTGAAGAGCAGGCGGCCGGCCTGCCGATGCACGGCGAAGCGCAAGCGCTTCCCTGGACGCTCGACTCGTATCAGTCGCAAGCCGGAGGCGCGAGCGCGCAGTTCTCGGTTCGGCTGCCGCTTGCCCAGGAAGTCCTCACGCGAACCTATCGAGTCGTCGCGGGCGAGAACGTCGTGTGGGTCGATAGCGAGCTGGAAAATCTGCTGTCGTTCGACCGGCCGGCCAACGTCACCGACCGC
>JANMJM010000304.1:0-27978 GCA_031371345.1 Vicinamibacteria bacterium | reverse complement strand
GTGCGGGGCAGCGCCATCTCCTACGGCGTGTCGTCCTACGGGTACGACATCAGAGTGGCTGACGAGTTCAAGATCTTCACCAACATCAACAACACGGTGATCGACCCGAAGAATTTCGATCCGCGCTCGTTTGTCGACATGAAGACCGACGTCTGCATCGTGCCGCCGAACTCGTTCGCCCTCGCGCGCACGATCGAATATTTCCGCATTCCCCGCGACGTGCTCACCATCTGCCTCGGCAAGTCGACATATGCGCGCTGCGGCATCATCGTGAACGTGACGCCGTTCGAGCCGGAATGGGAAGGCACGGTCACCCTGGAAATCTCGAACACGACGCCGCTGCCGGCGAAAATTTACGCAAACGAAGGGATCGCGCAAGTCCTGTTCTTCCAGAGCGACGAGCCGTGCGAGATGTCGTACGCCGACAAGAAGGGCAAATATCAGGCGCAGCGCGGGGTGACGCTCCCGAAAATTTGACGTACTCGGACGTACGTAATATAAATTTGAAGACTACCCCGTAGTAAGTAGCTGATTTCGGACCCGTTACGCGCATTAAATGGATAAATTAATCGAGCGTGAGCCCGCTGTCCGGCCTCTGGCAGCAGCGCCGGCCATCGCCGTTCAGTTCTTCCTCATACCCTTATTGGTCGTCGGTGCGACGGTCCTCGTCTACATTGGCTTTCGCAGCCTGCTGACTGAAGATCGCTCGGCGACAGAGTATTTGTCTGACATCCGTTCGGGTGGCACCAACCGTCGTTGGCCGGCCGCCTACGAGCTGTCGCGGCTGATGGCCGATCCCGACTTCGTCAAGAAGCAGGAGGCGGTGCTGGCGCCCGATCTCATCAAGGCGTTTGCGGCGTCGAGCGACGACGACCCGCAGGTGAGGCAGTATCTCGCGCTGGCTCTCGGAAGGCTCACGCCACCGATTCCTCCAGACGCCCGCCGCCTGCTGATTGAGGCACTGAACGACACAGAGAGCCAGACGCGCATCAGCGCCATTTGGGCGCTCGGTTCGACGGGTGATGCCACGGCGGCGCCCGACATCGAGCGCATGTATGCGTCGGGCGACGCGGGCGTGCGCAAGATGGCGGTCTACGCGCTTGGATCGATTCCGGGCGAGGCGGGAAATGCGACGCTCGTGAAGGCACTCGATGACGAGCAGCCCGACGTTCAGTGGAATGCCGCCATCGGGCTCGCGCGCCATGGCCGGCACGAGGGGATGGCTGTGCTGCGACGCATGCTCGATCGCGACTACGTCGAGCACCATGTCACGCGCAAGCAGCAGGCGGCCGAAGAGATCGATCCGGTCGGGGAAGTGATGATCAGCGGGCTCCGCGCGATTGCAGCGCTGAAGGAATCGACGTTGTCCGATCCGGTGAAAGCGCTGAGCCAGAACGACACGAACGTGAAAGTTCGTCAGGCGGCGCTCGAAACGTTGAAGACTCTCTAAAACTGGAAGCTGATAGCTGAGAACTGCAAGCTGAAAGAAGCTGAGTTTAAAAATAATGGCTGACGAGACGACACCACCAGCACCACCTGCACCGCCAGCGCCTGTCGCGCCGAAGCCACCTGTTGTGGCGGCACCGGCAACGCCGGTCGTGCCAAAGCCGCCGGCGGCTCCCGCGCCCAATCTGGCGGGAAAAACGACGACCGCCGCGGCAACCGCTGCCAAAGTCAGCACGCGCGACCCCGACGACACTTCGCCGCTCGTCACGCGCCGAATCTGGCTGGCGATGGCGTGGGGCGCGTTCTCTGCCGGGTCGGCAGTGGCGCTGGCGGCGACCGGCCGGTTCATGTTCCCGAACGTGTTGAACGAGCCGCCGCAGCAGTTCAAGGTGGGCATCCCGTCCGATTTCGGGATGGGCGTCGATGAGCGCTACAAGGAATCGAACGGCGTCTGGATTGTGCGGACGGCCGAGGATATCGCGCAGCACGCCAGCGGGTTCTACGTGCTGAGCACCACCTGCACGCACCTGGGCTGCACGCCGAACTATTTGGCGGCCGAAGCGAAGTTCAAGTGCCCGTGCCACGGCAGCGGATTCCGTACGACCGGCATCAACTTCGAAGGACCGGCGCCCCGTCCGCTCGAGCGCGTGCGCGTCGCGCTGGCCGAAGACGGCCAGATTCTCGTCGACAAGAGCCGGAAGTTCCAGTTCGAGCTCGGACAGTGGATCGACCCCGATGCGTTCTTACAGATTGCCTAACTGGAAGCTGGAAGCTGGGAGCTGGAAGCTCAAAAATAAACATGGCTACTGAGACAAAAACAGTCAAACCGCAGGAAAGCGCGCCCACGCGCTTCTGGAACTGGCTGACGGAAACGCAGGTATGGACGTCGGTGTTCCGGCACGAGCGTCCGGATACCGACCGCAACCGCGTGCTCGTCATGCTCTCCAACATCTTTCTGCATCTGCATCCGGTGCGCATCAGAAAGTCGGGCGTGAAGCTGCGCTACACATGGTGCATGGGAGGACTGAGCTTTTTTCTCTTCCTCAGCCTCACGTTCACCGGCCTCCTGCTGATGTTCTATTACCGGCCGACGCTGGAATACGCGTACAACGACATCGTCGGGCTTCGCGAGCATGTGCCGCTTGGGATCATGCGCGAGATGCACCGATGGGGCGCGCACGCCATGGTCATCACGGTCTGGCTGCACATGTTCCGCGTGTTCATGACCGGGTCCTACAAACCACCGCGCGAGTTCAACTGGAGCGTGGGCGTCATCATGCTCGTGCTGACGCTGCTCCTGTCGTTCACGGGCTATCTGCTGCCGTGGGACCAGCTGGCTATTTGGGCGATCACGGTCGGATCAAATATGGCGCGCGCGACGCCGTTCCTGGGTAACGAAGGCCCGGGCGCCGCGCTATTGACGGTGGGCGATGTCCGGCTGTTTCACGCCGGCGACGACGCGCGCTTTGCGCTGCTCGGCGGGACGTTCGTCGGCGAAGGGGCGCTGCTGCGGTTCTACGTGTTGCACTGCGTCGGGTTGCCCCTTGGCATCGCGGTGCTGATGGCCGTCCACTTCTGGCGCGTGCGCAAGGACGGCGGCATTTCGGGCCCCATGTAGGGTGCTACCTATGAACCTCATCAAAAGCATTTTCAACGCCGTCGCCGACCCGCGAATTTATTTCTTCCTGATGGTGCTCGCCCTCGTGGGCGTGGTATGGAAGCGCGAGTCGATCGCATCGAACGCGTTTGGCTATGGCGCGTTGGCCGTGTTCGCGGTGTTCTTCGGCCTCGGCGGCCTCGATCCGAACTTCCGCCTCATCATCACCAAACCCGACAACGTGCCCATCGTGGGACTGATCTTTCTGCTCGTCTTCTTCGTGTGGTACTCGATGAAGCAGGCGGTGATGAACGATCGCCGCATCGCGAAGGGCGAGGGGCCGGTAGAGGCGGCCGAGTCGGATCGGGTGTGGGTGTGGCCCGACCTTGTGTATACCGAGCTCATCTCGCTGATCATCTGTTCGATTGTCCTGATCGCCTGGTCGATCGTGCTGAAGGCGCCGCTGGAGCAGCCGGCGAACCGCGCGGTGACGCCAAATCCATCGAAGGCGCCGTGGTACTTCCTCGGCCTTCAGGAAATGCTCGTGTACTTCGATCCGTGGCTCGCGGGCGTGGTGCTGCCTGGGCTCATCATCGTCGGGCTGATCGCCATCCCCTACATCGACACGAACAAAAAGGGGAATGGCTACTACACGTTCAACGAGCGGAAGGTGGAAATCACGCTCTTCCTCTTCGGCTTCGTCGTGCTCTGGTGCTCGCTCATCGTGCTCGGCACGTTCCTCCGCGGACCGAACTGGAACTTCTTCGGTCCGTTCGAATTTTGGGATCTGCACAAGCTCGAAGCGCTGACCAACGTGAATTTGTCGGAGTACTTCTGGGTACGGGCGCTCGGCCAGTCGCTGCCGACCAACTATTTCCTCCGCGAGCTTCCAGGCATTCTGCTGGTGCTGCTGTATGTTGGGGCGTTGCCCGTCATTCTTGGAAGAAAAGTGTTCAAGCCGTACTACGTCAAGCTTGGCGCACCGCGGTACTACGTAACCGTGTTCCTGTTCCTGATGATGATGGCCCTGCCCATCAAGATGCTGCTTCGGTGGATTTTCAACCTGAAGTACATCGTGGGTATTCCGGAAATCTTCTTCAATATTTAGCGCGTCGGACGAAACGCTATGGCTGAGAAAAAGGCTGTCGGGCACGCGTACAACATCGATTTTCTGAACGTCGTCTTTGCGGCGTCCAGCATCTTCCTCTTCCTGGCGGCCATCTGGATGGTCTGGGACGATTTCGACAGGGAATGGAAGAACACCCAGCGGCAATTCAACCAGCTCGAGATCGAGGTGACGCGCGCCAATCTTGCGCAGGCTCAGGGCCGCGTCGACAAAAACAAGCTGACGCAGCTGCAGCAGCAGCTCGCGGCGCAGCAAAAGGCTATCGAGGCCAACCAGCAGAAGATTGAAGAGATCCAAGGAAAGCTGAAGGACGTCGACGCGCGACTCTTCCGCATCAATCAGCAGGCGCAGTTCGCGAAGGCGAAGTACGACGTCGATCGCTACGCGTTCGAAGTCGAGCGCGCGAAGAGCCCGGACGGCGCCGCCGAGCGGCAGAAGGCGATTGAGGAGCAGGGCAACCGTCTTCGCGAGTTGAATCTCGAGGTTGAGAAAGTCGTGGCGGAGCGGGCGGCGCTGCAGGGCGAGCTCGGCAAGTACACCGGCCAGGCTGCGACGATCCAGAAAGAGATCGATAAAATTACATTCGATCAAAACCGCTTGACGAAGGTGCTGAGCAACATCCAGCCAAGCTTCGTGAAGGAATATTTCCGGAACGCTCCATTGCTCGACTTCATGGCGCCGACGCTGACCGTACGCCAGATCGTCACGCCCAACGTCGTCGACGACGTGAACTTCGCGCGCGTGGCGAAGATGGATCGGTGCACGACCTGCCATCTCGCGATCGATCGCGTGGGCTACGAGAAGTATCCGCAACCCTACACGACCCATCCAAACCTGCAGGCCTACGTCGGCAGCGACTCGCCGCATCCGATCGACAAGACCGGATGCACGGCGTGCCACGAAGGCCTCGGCGGCTCGACGAGCTTCCGCGACGCGTCGCACTATCCGCGCGACGAAAAGCAGCGGCAGGAATGGGAAGAGAAGTACGGGTGGGAAGAGCCGCACATGTGGGACTACCCGATGCTGCCGGCGCAGATGACCGAAGCCTCGTGCGAGAAGTGCCATCGCGGCGAAGTCTACGTGCCGAATGCGTTGAAGCTCGGGATGGCGTATTCGACGTTCGAACGCGCCGGGTGTTACGCGTGCCACAAGTCAAAAGGATTTGAGAACCTGCGGAAGCCCGGTCCGATTCTGACGAAGGTTGCCAGCAAGCTTACGCAGGATTGGGTGAAAACCTGGGTGCGTAATCCTTCAGCGGTGAAGCCGGTCACCTGGATGCCCAAGGTCTGGTACAACTCGAACACGAGCGCGCCGGAAGACGCGGTGCGTAACGAAGTGGAGATCAACGCCGCCGTCGCGTATCTGTTCGCTAACAGCGAGCCGTACGAGTTTCCGGTCGCGTCCCCCCCGCGTGGTGACGCGAAACAAGGCGAGGAGATCGTGCGCGGCATCGGCTGCCTCGGCTGTCACGTGATCGAAGAAAAAGATCGCACGGCCGCAGGACCGCGTCGAACATTCGGCCAGCCGCTGCAGAACATCGGCAGCAAGACGACATACGCGTGGCTGTACAACTGGGTCAAAGATCCCAAGCACTACAACCCTGATACCTACATGCCGAATCTGCGCCTCACCGACGCGCAGGTCGCCGACGTGGCGACGTATCTCACCACGCTGACAGGGCCGGCGGGCGATACCGCCAAGGCGAACCCGACACCGCAGCAATCCGACGCCGTCCTGCTGGACTACCTGCGAGCTGTCTACGGCACGGGCGAGGCGCAAGCACGCATGGCGAAGCTCGATGCCAACGGCAGGCAGCTCGAGCTGGGTCAGCGTGTGATCATGCGCTACGGGTGCTTCAGCTGCCATCAGATCAAAGGCTTCGAGACGACGCAGCCGATTGGCACCGATTTGTCGGAAGAAGGGACGAAGCTCGTCACGCGTCTCGACTTTGCGTTCGCCAATATTCCGCACTCGAAGCTGGCATGGTTCCATCAGAAGCTGCACGACCCGCGCTCGTTCGATGCGGGACGCGTGCTGGAGCCGCTCGAGAAGCTGCGCATGCCCGACTTCCACTTCAGCGAAGTGGAGAACGAGCGGCTGAGCACGGCCATCATGAGCTTCCAGCGCGACATTCAGCCGGCCTCCGCGTTGCCGCCGCGCACCGCGAAGCGCGACAATACGGTGTCTGGACGCGCGCGCGTCCGACGCCAGAACTGCGTCGGTTGCCACGAGATCGAAGGCGACGGCGGCGATTACAAGGCGCTGGTTGCCGACGCCAGCCTTGCGCCGCCGATGCTGACGCCCGAAGGCGCGAAGGTGCAGCCCGACTGGCTATATGCGTTCTTGCAGGCGCCGATCACGATTCGTCCGTGGTTGGCCGTCCGCATGCCAACCTTCGGCTTGGACGACGGCCGGTGGAACGAGATCATCAGATACTTCGAAGCGACGGGAAATTCGATCGGTCCGTTCCGGACGTATAACCACGCCGAGCTCACGAGGATGGCGGGCCCGGGCAAGCAGATGTTCGACCTGTTGAAATGCCAGCAGTGCCACGTGCTGGGCGCGATTCCGGCCGATCAGCCGAAGTCGAACCTGGCTCCGGACCTTCGGATGGCGCATGAGCGGCTGCAGCCCGACTGGATTCTGCGATGGCTGCAGAACCCCTCGAGGATTCAGCCCGGCACGCGGATGCCGCAGTTCTGGCCGAATTACCCGAAATCGGATTTCCCGCAGCTCGACAACAACGCGGAGCTGCAGATTCGGTCCATCAGGGACCACCTGATGACGCTGCGCGGCGGCCCGTCGCCGAAGCGGCCCGCGAGCGACTCGAACTAATCAGGCTTTGGGCTCTGGGCTCTGGGCGTTCGGCCTGGAGCCCAAACAGGCCCAATCTAGAGTCCAGAGCCTAGAGCCGGTTCCCGATATAATTTCCCCGAATGCTCCGTCCGTTCCGCTCGGTTCTTCCGCGGGTCCATCCCAGTGCCTATATCGATCAAAGCGCGCAAGTGATTGGCGACGTGGAGATCGGCGACGAAAGCAGCGTCTGGATGAACGTCGTGATTCGCGGCGACGTGAACACGATTCGCATCGGCGATCGCACGAACATTCAGGACGGCACCGTGATTCACGTCATGCGCGGCACGCATCCAACGACGATCGGCAACGAGGTCACGGTCGGGCATGCGGCGGTCCTGCACGGCTGCACGATTCACGATCGCGTGCTGATTGGCATGGGCGCCCTGCTCCTGAACGGCGCCGAGATTGGCGAAGACTCGATCGTCGCGGCCGGCACGCTGGTGCCGGAAGGGAAGACGTTCCCGCCGCGATCGATGCTGATGGGACGCCCGGCGTCGCTGAAGCGCGAGCTGACCGACGCCGAGGTCGCGTCGATCCGCGACTACGCGCAGCGGTACATCGGCTACCGAAAAGATTACATGTAATGGAAACGCAGCCGGCGCGCGGAATGCGCGATTTCCTGCCCGAAGATGTGCGGCGGCGCGAATATGTCGTCGGCGTCATCCGAGACGTGTACGACCGTTACGGGTTCGAGCCGCTCGAGACGCCTGCCGCGGAAAACATCGAGACGCTGCTGGGCAAGTACGGCGACGAGGGCAACAAGCTCATCTTCAAGATCCTCAAGCGCGGCGAGCACGAGGCGAGCGGGCAGGCCGATCTGGCCTTGCGGTACGATCTCACCGTTCCCCTGGCGCGCGTCGTCGCCGAGTATCAGGCGAAGCTGCCGAAGTTTTTCAAGCGATACCAGATTCAGCCGGTGTGGCGTGCCGACCGGCCGGCGCGCGGGCGTTTTCGAGAGTTTTAT
The DNA here is from genome assembly GCA_031371345.1 of Vicinamibacteria bacterium. Classification (GTDB taxonomy): domain Bacteria; phylum Acidobacteriota; class Vicinamibacteria; order Vicinamibacterales; family JAMQPK01; genus JAMQPK01. The sequence continues at coordinate 19,989 of JANMJM010000304.1, read as the reverse complement.
CAGTGCGACATCGACGCGGTCGGGTCAACGTCGCTCGTCGTCGAAGCCGAGTTGTGTGCCGCGGCGAGCGATGTGCTCGAGGGTCTCGGCTTCAGCGACTTCTCAATCCGGTTGAACCACCGCCGTCTGCTGACGCAGATGCTCAGCTTGTCGGGATTGCCCGAGGACGCACACAGCGCCGCGCTCATCGTCATCGACAAGCTCGACAAGATCGGGCGCGAGAATGTGATTGCCGAGCTGATGGGTGTGACGACCGCGAACGTGAACGCGGCGACCATGCTCGAGATGTTTCTGCTCGAGGACGCGTTGTCCAACGAGGAAAAGCTGCAGCGCCTTCGGCGGCATTTCGAGCGCGCACTGGTCGAGCCCGATGCCGTGCAGGATCTGGCCAGGATACTCGAGCTCACGAAGCACACCTCCGCGGGCAGGCACCTTCGGCTCGATCCAAGCTTGGCGCGCGGCTTGTCGTACTACACGGGAACGATTATGGAAATCAGCGTGCCCGATCTGGCCGGCAGCCTCGGCGGCGGCGGGCGATACGATAATTTGATCGGCACGTTTCTCGGAACCGAGATTCCCGCCTGCGGTTTCTCGCTGGGACTGGAGCGGATTCTCGTCGTCATGCAGGAGCGGAGCATGTTCCCGCCGTCGGTCCAGAACGCCGCGGTCGATCTCGTCGTTGCGGCTTTGGAAGAGGGCGCGCAGGCCGACGCGATCGCGGCCGCGACGGCGGCCCGGTTGGTCCGCGGGCTTCGTGTCGATCTCTACCCCGACGTGGCGAAGAAGATGGACAAGGTGTTTCGATACGTTGACCAGCGCAACGCACGGTTTCTCGCGATTATCGGCGGTGACGAGGTCGCGCAGGGAACCGTCTCTGTCCGTGAAGTCGCAACCCGAAAACAAGAGGCGATTCCGCGCGGGCAACTCGCCGATTACCTGTCAGCTCGACTAACAACGACGAATTAATGCCTGAGAACAAGTATCGAAGCCACACCAATCACGCCCTTCGCCCCGAGCACGTGGGTCAGGACGTGCGCCTTTCGGGTTGGGTTCACAGAAAACGCGATCACGGCCAGTTGCTCTTCATCGATCTGCGCGATCATTACGGCATCACGCAGGTCGTGTTCACGCCGAACTCCGAGGCGTTCAAGGCTGCAGAAAGCGTCCGGCCCGAGAGCGTCATCAGCGTCTCGGGCAAGGTGCTCGCGCGGACAGACGAGAACGTCAATCCAACGCTGCCGACCGGCCGCATCGAAGTCGCCGCCGCGTCGCTGGAAGTGCTGTCGGCCGCCGAGACACTGCCGTTTCCAGTGGCGGGCACGCAGGACATTCCCGAAGAGCAGCGCCTGCGCTACCGCTTTCTCGACCTTCGGCGCGAGAAGATCCACGACAACATCGTGCTGCGGTCGAAGGTCATCTCGAGTATCCGCCGGCGCATGGTCGATCAGGGCTTCCTCGAGTATCAAACGCCGATTTTGACGTCGAGCTCGCCGGAAGGCGCACGAGACTATCTGGTGCCGAGCCGGATTCATCCCGGCAAATTCTATGCGTTGCCTCAGGCGCCTCAGCAGTTCAAGCAGTTGTTGATGGTGTCGGGGTTCGACCGGTACTTCCAGATCGCGCCCTGTTTCCGCGACGAAGATGCGAGAGCCGATCGGTCGCCTGGCGAGTTCTATCAGCTCGATCTGGAAATGTCGTTCGTCGAGCAGGACGATGTGTTCGGCGCGATCGAGCCGGTGATGTCGGGCGTCTTTTCTGAATTTTCCGATTGGAGGGTCACGCCGCCGCCATTCCCGAGAATTCCCTACGACGAAGCCATGACGGCGTTTGGCACCGACAAGCCGGACCTGCGCAATCCGATTCGGGCGGTCGACGTCACGGAAATTTTCCGCGAGTCTGGCTTTGCCGTGTTTGCCAAGGCGGTGGCTGCCGGTAACGTCGTGCGCGCCATCGTCGCTCCAGGCGCGGCCGATCGATCGCGCTCATTTTTCGACAAGGCCGTCGAGCTTGGGCAGTCGCTGGGGCTGGCCGGCGTGGCGTACCTGGTTCTCGCCGAACAGGCGAAAGGGCCAATCGCGAAGTTTCTCTCAGATGAGAAACGCGCGGAGCTCACCAATGCGGTAAAGGCGAAGACCGGTGACGCGATCTTTTTCGTGTCTGAGCATTCGAGCAAAGTCCCGCGACCCGTCGAAGGGCTTCGGTCGCATCTGGCCCGCGAGCTCGAGTTGATGGAAACCCGTACCTACAAGTTCTGCTGGATTACCGACTTTCCGTTCTACGAGCGCGATCCCGAGACCGGTCAGGTGACCTTCAGCCATAATCCGTTTTCGATGCCCCAGGGGGGCCTGAACGCGTTGAACACGAAGGACCCGCTGACGATAAAGGCGTATCAATACGACATCGTCTGTAACGGCGTCGAGTTGTCGAGCGGTGCCATCCGCAACCACCGGCCCGACATCATGTTGAGGGCGTTCGAGATCGCCGGGTACGGCCCCGAAGAGGTCGAAAAACGCTTTGGCGGCATGTTGAATGCATTCCGTTATGGGGCGCCGCCTCACGGGGGCCTGGCGCCAGGCATCGACCGTATCGTTATGCTGCTGGCCAAAGAGCCAAACATCCGCGAAGTGATAGCGTTCCCAATGACGCAGAACGCGGAAGACCTGTTAATGGGCGCACCGTCTCCCGTGTCGGAGAAACAGCTGCGCGAGCTACACATCCAGATCCGAGACACGAAAAATAAAAAGTAGATGACGAGAATTACACTTCCGGAAGAAGGCATCGAGACGCTCTTCGGTTCGTATGACGAGAATCTGAAATTCCTCGAGTCGTTGCTTGGTGTGAAGCTCCGCACCCAGGGACATGATTTGATCGTGGAAGGCGTGCCGGCCGGCGTCACGAAGGTCGAGCGCCTGTTCAGCCAGTTGGCTGTGCTGGCGCAAGAGGGCTACCGCGTCTCTAACGGGGACGTCAAGACGGCCGCGCAGCTGCTCGCCGACGATCCGTCGATCGATCTTCGCGACTACTTCCTGAAAAGCTCGCTCACGCAATCAGGGAAAAAACGGATTGCGCCGAAGACCGTCAACCAGCGGCGTTATCTCGACGCGATCGAGCAGCACGATATCGTGTTTGGCATCGGGCCGGCGGGCACAGGGAAGACCTATCTGGCGATGGCGCAGGCCGTGTCGTTTCTGCTTGCCAAGAGAGTCAACCGCATCATCCTCGCGCGGCCTGCCGTCGAAGCCGGCGAGAAGCTCGGGTTCCTGCCTGGGGATCTCGCAGAAAAAGTGAACCCGTACCTTCGCCCGCTCTACGATGCGCTGTACGACATGATTGAGGTCGAGCGCGCCGAGCGCTTCATCGAGCGCGGCACAATCGAGATTGCGCCGATCGCGTTCATGCGGGGCCGCACGCTGAACGACGCGTTCGTCATCCTCGACGAGGCCCAGAACACCACGTCGGAACAGATGAAGATGTTCCTCACGCGTCTGGGTTTCGGCTCGAAGGCCGTCGTCACCGGCGATATCACGCAGATCGATTTGCCGGTCGGCCGCACGTCCGGCCTTGTCGAAGCGATGAAGGTGGTCTCAAAAATCGAGGGGATTTCGTTCGTGTACTTCGACGATCGCGACGTCGTGCGTCACAAGCTCGTGCAGCAAATCGTGAAGGCCTACGAGTCGTTCGGCAATGGGTCGGGCAGTAAAGGCGGCAAGGGCTGAGCCTCACCGTAAGCGTCGTACACGAAGGAGCCGGCGTACCCGATGCGAAGGGTCTGGATCGCTGGTTGCGTCGGATTGCGCCCCGATCGGCCCGCGGCTTTCTCAGCGTTGCAATTCTGCCCGACACAAAAGTCAAAGCCCTGAACAGGCGATTCCGCGGAATCGATAAACCGACCGACGTGCTGTCGTTTCCCACCAACGCGGACGGAGGGAAGAAGGAAGAGGGAAGAGGGAAGAGGGAAAAAAACCTTGGGGATATCGTGATTGCCCGGGGAATGGCGCGGAAACAGGCTAAAAACCTTGGCCATTCGCTTGCAGTAGAATTTAGGGTGCTCGCCCTACATGGCCTTTTGCACCTTCTCGGTTACGATCATGAGGTCGACGGGGGCCGGATGGCCCGGGTAGAAACGCGTCTTCGCCGTAAGGCGGGATTGCCACTCGGGTTGATTGCCCGCTCTTCATGATTCCGCTAACGCTCTTCCTTCTCGCATGCGGTGCCATTTATCTCGGCACCATCCAGGCTGCGTTCAACGCCCTTATGCGCGTCTCGCTGCGCCTGCTGGCGGAAGGGAGCGGCAACAGCACGATTCTCGAGCGCTACCTCGAAGAGCCCCTGCTCCTGTTTCTACCGGTGCGTACCCTGCTCGGTCTGATCGAAGGATTCACGGTCCTCCTGTTGGCGCGGATGATCGGCACAAACAGCGCGGCCGCCTTCGGCATGCTCGCGGTCTCGATGATCATATTCGGCGCGGTTTGCGAATTTCTGATTCCGTTTCTGGTCGTGTCACGAGATCCCGAGCGCGTGCTCGAAGTGCTGCTGCCGAGTTTCCGATTGATCAGCCGGCCCATCGACATGTTGACCCAGGGACTGCTCCTCCTTCTGAACCGACATCGCCGGGAGCGCACGCTGCCCGTCGCGGTGAACCGCGAGGACGTCAATGACGACGGCGAGGTGATCTCGCCGATGCCCGAAGACGCCAACAATCCGCAGGCCGACCAGCAGGAAGAGCGGAAGCTGTTGAAGTCGATTGTGGACTTCGGCGATACGCTCGTTCGCGAAGTGATGACGCCACGGCCCGATATCGTGGCGATTCGCTCCGACGCCACGCTCGACGAGCTGCGCTCGCTCTTCCGCGAGCAGGAGTATTCGCGTATCCCGGTCTTCAAGGACAATCTAGACAACATTCTTGGGTTTGTCTTTGTGAAGGACTTGATTCTGCTGGAGAGCCCGAGGGGAGACCAGCCAATTACGATCATCATGCGGCCGGCGAATTTCGTACCGGAGACCAAGCCGGTCAGCGAATTGCTGCGTGAATTCCAGCGGCATCGAATCCAGATGGCGATTGTGGTGGACGAATACGGCGGCACGGCCGGACTTGTAACGGTCGAGGACCTCGTTGAAGAGATTGTCGGTGAGATTCGCGACGAGTACGACGTCGAAGCCGAGTCGGTTGTCGACGAGGGAAACGGATCGTTCGTGTTCAGCGGCACAGCCGATGTTGACGAAATCGCCGATCGCCTGGGCGTGCCGATCGAGCGTGAAGGATTCGAAACCGTCGGCGGATTTCTCCTGAGTCATGTGGGCCGCGTGCCCGCGCCGGGCGAGGCCTTCGATATCGACGGCCTGCACGTGGAAGTGATCGACGCCGAGCGTCGGCGGATTCGCAAAGTGCGCATTTCGCCTGCGGAGCACGAGCCGCAGCACATCGGGAACGCGCGAGAATGAGCGGCCCCGCGGCTACGAAATGAAGTCCGGCTTGGTGTCGTTTGTCGGCCGCCCCAATGCGGGAAAGTCGTCTCTCCTGAACCGCATCGTCGGGGAAAAGCTCGCCATCGTCTCCGATAAACCCCAGACCACCAGACATCGCATCCTTGGTGTGAAGAATTATCCGGAAGGGCAGGTCGTGTTTGTCGACACGCCGGGGATTCATCGTCCACTGCATCGCATGAACGTGCGGATGGTCGACACAGCGACCGAGACGCTCAGGGAAGTCGATGTCGTCGGTGTCGTCATCGACGCATCCGAGAGTCCTGGCCAGGGCTTGCGGTTTCTGTTGAACATGGTGAAGGACACGAACGCGAAGACTGTGCTGATTCTCAACAAGATCGATCTGGTGAAGAAGCACAAGCTATTGCCCGTTCTCGATCAGCTAAGCAAGGAAGGCGACTGGCACGCGATTGTGCCGGTGTCGGCCATCACTGGCGATAACATCGAGCGCCTCGAGCAGGTATTGCTGGATGCGCTGCCCGAAGGCGAACCGATGTACCCGCCCGACTACCTCACGGACCAACCGGAGCGGACGATGGTTGCCGAGATGGTGCGAGAGCAGGTACTGCGCCTCACGCGCGACGAGCTGCCGTTTTCAACGGCGGTGTTGCTCGATCGCTGGGAAGAAGAGCAAGGGCAGATGTTGCGTCTTTATATGACCATCCTCGTCGAGCGCGACTCTCAAAAGCCGATCGTCATCGGTCGCGCCGGAGAAATGATCAAAGAGATTGGGAGTTCTGCGCGCAAGGAGATCGAACAGTTCCTCGATCGCAAGATATTTCTCGATCTGCGCGTGGCGGTGAAGGAGCAGTGGCGCGAGAACGATCGGCTGCTGGACGAGATGGGAGTGAAGCCCCCGGAGAGATAGGGATCGGCGAGTGGGTGATAGGTGATTGGGTGATTGGTAGCGTTTTGGCGATTGGGCGATTGGGCGATTGAAGGATTGAAGGATTGAAGGATTGCGTGATCGCGTGATGGGTGATTTAGCGATCGGGGCGGTGGCGGCGGGCGGTGCCAGAGGACTTTCCGAAAATCTTCATTAGTTCAACCGACTCCTCATGCAGGGCCTTGGCCTTTTCAGCCGCGCCGAGTTCCAATTCGAGGGCCAGACTTAGCCAGTACTCCGATTCATCGGCTTCTTCAGCGACGAGACCTATCTTGGCCGTGAACTCGGCATGGGATCGTGCTCTCCTGGCGGCGCGATAGTTCGCCCCTACCGACGTCGCCGCCGCGGCTAACTGGGACTTGAGGCGTCGAGTTTCGGAAAGCTCTTCTATGGTGCGGCAGAACTTGACGGCTTCGACTGCGAAGATTTTAGTGCGGGCCTGCAACTCGTCTGCTTGAGACATACAATCGCGTAATGCACCCGCGATGCCATTCGTGTTTCCGAAGAAATCACCAAATCTCCCATCAGAAGAATCACAAATGTGCCAGCTGGCGCGAATCGCAAGATCGCTAAATCTGCCACACATCACTCAATCACCTATCGCCCAATCACCGATCCGCATGCTAGAGTGACGGGTTCACTATGCCGCCGCAGAGGAGGATCGATCTCGTCTTGGATTCGGTGAAGCGACTACTGCGTATTGGTGCGACCGCCAACCTCGGCAACCTTCTCCAAAAACAACATCCGGCCGATCTCGCACAAGTCTTCGGCGAGCTGGCTGAACGCGATCGGGTTGCGGCGTTTTCCATCCTCGTCGAGCGCAATAGCCGGCTCGCGATGGAAACCCTCAGCGAGCTTGGGCACGAAGCGGCAGCCGCGCTCCTCTCCGGCCGTTCGGCGGAAGAAATTGCCAGGCTCGTGCAGGAGATGCCGACAGACGATGCGGCGGCCCTCATCGACAACCTGCCCGACGAGTTGTCGTCGGCCGTGCTCGAGTTGATGGGCCGGAAAGAATCGGGCGAGGTCGAGAATCTGCTCGAGTACGCCCAGCAGACCGCCGGCCGCATCATGAACCCGAATGTCTTCGCGCTGGCCGAAGACATGACGGTGGGTGAAGCCATCACGGCTTTGCAGAGCTCTCGCGATGTGGAAATGGTGTTCTACCTCTACATCGTCGACGGGCGCAGACATCTGGTTGGCGTGACGTCGCTGCGACGGCTCCTCCTCGTGTCGCCCGAGACGCCGCTGAAGCGCATCATGACGCCCGAGCCGATTAGCGCACGCGTCGACATGGACCAGGAAGAAGTCGCGCGGCTGGTCGCGTCCTACAACCTGCTCGCCATCCCCGTCGTCGACGAGGCAAACAAGCTGGTCGGTCTCATTACGGTCGACGACGTCATCGACGTCATTAAAGATGAGGCCACCGAAGACCTGTATCGCCTCGCGGGCGTCTCGAGCGACGAGCGCGTGTTTACGCCGGCAAGCGAGTCGTTGCGGAAACGGATGCCGTGGCTGATCGTCAACCTCGCCACGGCGTTCATGGCGGCCGCGGTCGTCGGCATCTTTCAGGACACGATCAGCGCGTGGGTAGCGCTCGCCGTCTTCATGCCCATCGTTGCCGGGATGGGCGGGAACGCGGCCACGCAGACGCTGACGGTCATCGTACGGGGAATTGCGCTCGGCGAGCTGACGTGGGGCAATTCCCGCAAGGCGCTCGTCAAGGAGTTGCTGGTCGGCATAGGCAACGGGCTCGTTGTTGGTACGATCGCCGCGTTGGTGGCGTGGGTGATGGCTGGGGATCCGAAGCTTGGCGTCATTCTGGCGGCGGCGATGGTCGTGAATCTGTTTGTGGCCGGCCTGGCGGGTACGCTGATTCCCCTTGGGCTGAAAGCGCTGAAAATCGACCCGGCGCTCGCCTCCGCGGTCTTCATCACGACGTTTACCGACATCGCGGGATTTGCATCGTTCCTCGGGCTGGCAACGCTGTTCATCCGTTACTTCCATCGCGCAGGGTAGAATAAGGGGCCAAGCATGCCCCTCTACAGCGCGGACGCGCTGATTCTCAGAACCTACAAACTGGGCGAAGCCGACCGGATTGTGGTGTTTCTCACCCGCGATCGCGGCAAGAAGCGCGGCGTCGCCAAAGGTGCGCGCCGGCAGAAGTCGAATTTCGTCGGCTCGCTCGAGCCGCTCACGCACGCGCGCGTGGCGTACTTCGAAAAAGAGCAGCGCGAGCTGGTGAATTTGAACTATTCAGAAACGTTGCGTTCGGCGCTGTCGGGCAGCACGGTCGAGTCGCTCGGGTGCGCTGGCTACTTTGCCGAGCTGATTGACGAATGGTCGTCGGAAAGCCACGAGGACGAGCGGCTGTACCGTCTGGGCGCATCCATGGTTGACGCGCTCGCGAGCGGAGTGCCGCCGGAGCCGTTGTCGCGATACTTCGAGTACTGGCTGTTGAGCCTGCAAGGCGTGTATCCGCCGGCCGACGTGCGCATGAAAAAACTTTCGAATGAAGCCATCAGCTTCCTCGAAAGCGCGCGCAAGATCGGTCCGCAGGATTTGGCGGGCGTCGCCGTCGAGCGTTCGGCGCTCCGCGAGCTCGAATCGCTGCATCGCAGCCTTATCGCGATGCACCTGGAGCGCGAGCCCAGGTCTGTGAGAGTGCTAAAGGATATGACGCGGTCGTGACGCTCCAAGATCTCATACTGAAGCTGTCCGCGTTCTGGGCGTCGCAGGGTTGCATCATTCAACAGCCGCTCGACCTCGAAGTCGGCGCCGGGACGTCGCACCCCGAGACGTTGCTGCGCGTGCTTGGCCCCAAAGCCTGGAGCGTGGCCTACGTGCAGCCATCGCGCCGGCCCGATGATGGACGCTTTGGCCAAAACCCAAATCGCGTCTTCAAGCATCACCAATTCCAGGTGATTCTGAAACCGGCTCCCGACGAGGTGCAGCAGATCTATCTGCAGAGCCTCGAAGCGATGGGGATCGATCCTCGTCAGCACGACATCCGGTTTGAGGAAGACAACTGGGAATCGCCGACCCTTGGCGCGTGGGGTATCGGCTGGCAGGTGCTATTCGATGGATTGGAAATCACGCAGTTCACCTACTTTCAGCAGGTCGGCGGCATCGACCTCGCCCCGATTTCGGCCGAGCTGACCTATGGGCTCGAGCGCATTGCGATGATCCTGCAGAAGGTCGACAACATCTTCGATCTCGAGTGGGGCGGCGGCGTGAAATACGGCGACGTGCGGCTGCGCGAAGAGATCGAGCAGTCGAAGTACGTGTTTGGCCAGGTTGACGGAGTGTCGCGCGAGGAATTCGCGGCGTTTCACCGCGACCTGTTCGATCGTTACTACGGATTCAGCGAGAAGCTGCTGAAGAGCGAGTTGATTCTCCCCTCGCTCGAGTACGCGTTGAAATGCTCGCATGTCTTCAACATTCTCGACGCGAGCGGCAGTGTCGGCGTGACCGAACGGACGGCGTATGTGTTGCGCGTGCGCCAGCTCGCGATTGCCATTGCGCAGGCGTACGTCGGCGAAAAAACGGGATCAGACCCCGTTTAATTTTATGGAACGTGAACTCCTGCTGGAACTTGGAACGGAAGAACTGCCGGCGGCGTGGCTGCCCGACTTGACGCGTCAGATTCGCGTTGGACTGGACGGCGCCCTGCGGTCGCAACGGCTGCTGCCCGATGCCCCGGTCGAGAGCTATAGCACCCCGCGCAGATTGACGGCGCGCATCGCCAAGATCGCCGAGCGTCAGGTCGACCTCGATGAGCTGATTACCGGCCCGCCGGTTGCGGCGGCGTACGGCGCCGATGGGCAGCCGACCAATGCCGCGCTCGGGTTTGCGAAAAAGAACGGCGTCGACCTCGCGCAACTCGAGAAGATCGAGACGCCAAAGGGCGCGTATCTCGGATACCGCAAGCATCAGCGGGGGAAAGCGGCCGTCGATGTATTGCCGGATGTCTTGGCCGCCACGCTGCGCTCTTTCAGTTTTCCCAAGGCCATGCATTGGGACGCGTTCCTTGACGATGGCAAAGGGGAGCTGCTGTTCGGCCGTCCGGTGCGCTGGATCCTGTATCTGTATGGCGGCCGTGTCGTGCCATTCACGATTCGCCGCACCGAGCTGGCGGAGTCGTCGACGGTGCAGGAAGTTGTCTCGGCCGCGTTTACCTACGGTCACCGGTTTCTCACGACGAGCGGCCGTGCCGGCCGGGCGGTGAAGGTCCGCACATTCGAGGATTACGAAGCCAGGCTCGCCGAGCACTTCGTCGTCCTGAATCGGCAAGAACGTCAGGACCGCATCGCACGGGGTCTCGAGGCAAAAGCGCGAAGCCTCGGAGGACGCGTCGGCAGTGCGGCGTCGCATCACTCGACGCTGCTCGAAGAAGTCCCGGATCTGATCGAATACCCGACGGTGATGGCCGGCACATTTTCGTCGGAGTTTCTGTCGCTTCCCGAGGAAGTGCTGACGACGACGATGATTCACCATCAGCACAATGTTCCTGTCGTGGACGATGCCGGTCGGCTGAAGCCGGCGTTTCTCGCCGTCACGAACACGGATGCCGGAAATGAAAAGATTGTCGCGCGCAATTACGAGCGCGTGCTGACGGCGCGCCTTCGCGATGCGCGGTTCTTCTGGGACGCCGATCGCAAGGTCCCGCTCGAAGCGCGCATCGAGCGGCTCAAGACGATTCGATTCCACAAAAAACTCGGCACGTATTTCGAGAAGGCCGGGCGGATCGAGCACCTGGCAAACTGGATAGCCAAGGATGCGGCCGCGCTGGCGTCAGGGGACGCAGCAGACGCGGCGGCAACGGCCGGTCGTCTCGCCAAGGCCGACCTCGCAACAGAAATGGTTGCCGAGCTCACGGAGCTTCAAGGCGTGATGGGCGGCATCTACGCGCGCGAAGCGGGACAGCCCGAGCGTGTGTGGAAGGCGATCTATTACCACTATTTGCCGGATGCGGTGGGCGCCGATGCGCCGCCGACACGTCAGCAACTGGGCGAAGCGGCCATCACGTGGGCCGCTGTGTCGCTTGCCGACAAACTCGACACCGTGGCCGGCATGTTTCACGCCGGCGAGAAGCCGACAGGGTCCCGCGATCCGTTCGGCCTGCGCCGGCAGGCGCATGGCATCTTCAAGATCCTTGTGGATCTGCCCGCGCTGACCGGACTGTCGGCGAGGCCGACCTTGCAGGCGTTGCTGGCCGAAGCGGCTCGCCCGTTTGCGCCGCTCGAGCAATGGCCCGCCGAGACGCGCCACACGATGGACGGGTTTCTGCTCGAACGGTTCCGTTACGTGCTCGAGCAGCGCGGGTTCGACGTGCGCAACGTGCGGGCCGTGCTGCAGGAGAGCCGTTTCGCGCAGCTGAATCCAGCAGACGCGCTGAAGCGCCTCGAGGCACTGCCCGAGTTTACGGTGTCGCCGGATTTCCAGAAACTCGCGGTCGCGTTCAAGCGCGTGAAGAACATTGCCCGCGAACTGCCGGACGCCGAGTACGTTGCCGCCGAAAAGAAGGATCCACTCGACAAACTACTGAAGGAACCAGCGGAAATCGCGCTACTGGGCGAGCTTCAGCAGCGGGAGCCCGTCATTGACAGCGTGCTGAAATCAGGGGAAAATTTGCGCCGCGCATTTGTCGAGGCAGCCCAGTTCGGCCCCGCCGTCGATCGATTCTTCACCGAAATCTTCGTGATGGTGGACGACCCGGCCTTGCGACAGGCCCGCCTGCGCCTCATGAAACGCCTCGAACGCCTCATCTTACGTATTGCAGATATTTCCGAAATTGTTTCGGAGACGGAGTAAAGAGTCGAATGGCAAAGAACGTGAAAAAAGCGACAGACGAGAAAATTGCGAAATTGGCGAAGCCGGGAAAGTTCGTGTACTTCTTCGGCAACGGCAAGGCGGACGGCGATCGAACCATGAAGGATTTGCTGGGGGGGAAAGGCTCCGGCCTCGCCGAGATGACCAATGCCAAGCTGCCGGTGCCTGCCGGGTTCACGATTTCGACCCCCGTCTGCACGATCTACTACAAGGAAGGCGGGAAAATTCCCGCGTCGATCGAAAAAGAAATGATCGACAACCTGCGGAAGCTCGAGAAGTCGGCAGGCCGCAAGCTGGGCGACAAGAAGAAGCCGCTGCTCGTGTCGGTCCGCTCCGGCGCGAAGTTCTCGATGCCGGGCATGATGGACACGATCCTGAACCTCGGCTTGAACGACGAAACCGTCGAATCGCTGAAGCAGGAAACCGGTAACGGCCGTTTTGCCGCCGACAGCTACCGCCGTTTCATCCAGATGTTCGGCAACGTCGTCCTCGAGATTCCCAAAGATGTGTTCGAGCACGAGCTCGACGCGGTAAAGAAACAAAAGGGCGTGAAGGGTGACACCGATCTCGACGAAGCCGCGCTGCGCGATGTGATCACGCGCTACAAGCAGGTCGTCAAAAACAAGACCGGCAAGTCGTTTCCGCAGGATCCGATCGAGCAGCTGAAGGGCTCGCGCAACGCTGTGTTCCGCTCGTGGCAGAACCCGCGCGCGAAGGAATATCGCCGCATCTACGACATTCCCGACTACATCGGGACGGCTGTGAACGTGCAGCAGATGGTGTTCGGGAACACGGGCGAACGTTCGGCGACCGGCGTCGGCTTCACGCGCAGCCCGGCCACGGGCTCGAAAGAGTTCTACGGCGAGTTCCTGATCAACGCGCAAGGGGAGGACGTCGTCTCGGGTGTCCGGACGCCGCAGCAGATCAAAGAACTCGAGAAAGTGCTGCCGAAAGCCTACAAGCAGCTTCGCGAAATCACCACGCGTCTCGAGAAGCACTATAAAGATGTTCAGGACTTCGAGTTCACGATCCAGGAAGAGAAGCGTTACATGCTGCAGACCCGCAGCGGCAAGCGCACGGGTTATGCGGCAGTCGTGATTGCGACCGATCTGGCAAACGAAAAAATTGTCTCGCCGAAAGAGGCCATCCTGCTGGTCGACCCCGAGGCACTGTCACAGTTGCTGTCGCCGGGATTCGATCCAGTGCAGTGGGCCAAGATTCCGGTGCTCGCAAAGGGACTGCCGGCCTCGCCGGGCGCTGCATCCGGACAGGTGGTCTTTACCGCAGACGACGCCGTCGAGTGGACCAGGCAGGGCAAGCAGGTCATCCTCGTCCGCAAGGAGACGGTACCCGACGACATTCACGGCATGCACGTCGCTCAGGGCATTCTGACGGCGACTGGCGGAATGACCTCGCACGCGGCGGTGGTGGGCCGTCAGATGGGCAAGCCTTCGATCGTGGGAGCCGGGTCGCTGACGATTTCGGAAAAGGACAAGAAATTTACCGTCGACGGCAAAGTCGTCAAGGAAGGCGAGTTCGTCTCGTTCGACGGCCTGAAGGGGGAGATTAAGCTCGGGAAGATGGCGTCTCAGCCCAGCGAGATTCTCCAGGTCGTCAACGGCCAGCTCGACGCAAAAAAATCAGACATCTATCAGCGCTTTTACACGCTGCTCCAGTGGGCGGACAAGTACCGCCGGCTTGGCATCCGTGCCAACGCCGACCTGCCAGATCAGGCCGAGCTCGCGTATGCCTTCGGCGCCCGCGGCATCGGGCTCTGCCGAACGGAACATATGTTCTTCGGCGAAGACCGCTTGCCGATCGTGCAGCGCATGATTCTGGCCGACAACGTCACCGATCGGAAGAAGGCCGTGCTCGAGCTGCTGCCGCTGCAGCGCGCCGATTTCTACGGCGTCTTCAAGGGCATGAAAGGCCAGCCGGTGACCATCCGAACTATCGATCCGCCGCTCCACGAATTCCTGCCGAAGCGGGAGGATCTGATGGTGGATGTCGCCAAGCTCGAGGCGACCAACGGCGACAGGACGCTGCTCAACGAAAAGAAGAAGCTGCTCGCGCGCGTCGAACAACTGCACGAGTTCAATCCGATGCTTGGCCATCGTGGTGTGCGTCTGGGCATCACCTACCCGGAAATCACCGAGATGCAAACGCGCGCCATTATCGAGGCCGCCATTCAGCTGAAGAAGGAAGGGTTGAAGGTCGTTCCCGAAATCATGATTCCGCTCGTTGGACATGTGAAGGAGCTTCGCGATCAGAAGGAAATCGTGGACCGCGTTGCGGCCGCGACCATGAAGGAAGCCGGCGTGAAGATCGACTATCTCGTGGGGACGATGATCGAAGTGCCGCGCGGCGCGATTACGGCCGACGAGATTGCGACCGAAGCGCAGTTCTTCTCGTTCGGGACGAACGACCTCACGCAAACGACGTTCGGGTTCTCGCGCGACGATATCGGTAAGTTTCTCGGCGCCTATCAGGATAAGAAGATCCTGGACAAAGATCCGTTCAGCACCATCGACACCGCCGGTGTCGGCTCGCTTGTGCGCATGGCGGTCGAAAAAGGACGCGCGACGCGGCCCGACATCAAGCTTGGGATTTGCGGCGAGCACGGCGGCGACCCGTCGTCAATCCACTTCTTCGAGAAGGTCGGATTGAATTACGTCAGCATGTCGCCGTATAGAGTTCCTGTCGCCAGACTGGCAGCTGCGCAGGCGGCACTGTCGGTGAAAGTCGGCGACTAACGCTGGTAGGCTCTAGGCTCTGGGCCACACAGGCCCAAAGTCCAGAGCCGAAAGCCCAAAGCCTTCACATGGGCAGAATCGCCCTCCTCCCCTCCGATCTCGCCAACCAAATCGCCGCCGGCGAAGTTGTCGAACGGCCGGCATCCGTGGTGAAGGAGCTCATCGAGAACGCCATCGACGCCGGTGGGCGGCGCATTCAGGTGCACGTCGAGATGGGCGGCAAGCGCATGGTGCGGGTCGAAGACGACGGCGACGGGATGGGACCAGAGGACGCGCGCCTCTGTCTCGAACGGCATGCCACGAGCAAGATTCGGCGCGCCGACGACCTCGCCGCCATTCACACACTCGGGTTCAGAGGAGAGGCGCTGCCGAGCATCGCGTCGGTGTCGCACTTCGTCCTGCGCTCGCGGCTGCGCGGAGACATCGCGGGCACCGAGATTCGCGTGAATGGAGGAGCCGTCGCATCGGTGCAGGAAGCGGGCTGCCCCGAAGGCACCTCGATCGACGTGGGCGATCTGTTTTACAACCTGCCGGCGCGTCGAAAATTTCTCAAGTCGGATACCGGCGAGGCCACGCAGGTGTCGAGGGTCGTCACGCAGTTCGCTCTCGGTTATCCCGAAATCGGATTCACCGTCTTCAGCGGCCCGCGGAAATTGCTGCAATGGCCGCCCGTGGCGAACCTCGACGAGCGGATGTTTCAAATTTACGGCGAGCGCAGCGATCTGGTGCCGGTCGGCAGGGCGTTGTCCGGGTGCCACATCACGGGATATGTGGCGGCGCTCACCGATCAGGGACCCACGCGCGGCGTGCAGAACGTGTTCGTGAATCGACGCATCGTGAAAGACAAGACGATCGCACACGCGATCATCGACGCCTACAGCTCGGCGTCTATCAAGGAACGAAGCCCCGAGGTGCATCTCTTCCTCGAGATTCCCGCCGACCGCATCGACGTCAACGTGCACCCGACGAAGGCGGAAGTGCGATTCCGGGATCAGTCGTTCATTCATGAAGCCGTCAAGCACGCGGTGGCCGATGCCATTGGGAAGGGCGCCGTGCCGGAGCTGCAGCTGCTGCCAACGACCTATCGGGATCCTGATCCAACCGTGCAATCGATTCCCGGCGTCCTGGCCGGCGGCTCGTATCCGAGCCGATGGAGTCCGACGGCCGCTCCGACGGCCGAAGAGGTGCGCGCTGCGCTCGCGCCGCACGAGCTGGCCGCGACCGCTGTGTCGCCGGTGAAGCCGATGATGCCGCTGGGTCAGTTCCGCGACACGTTCATCATCGCGGTCGACGCCGACGGCATCGCCATCATCGATCAACATGTGGCGCACGAGCGCGTGTTGTTCGAGCGCGTGATGGAGCGGTTGAGCACCGGTCGTCTCGAGAGCCAGCGGTTGCTCGAGCCGCTGCTGGTCGAGCTGTCGCCTGAAGGACGCCAGGCGCTGCTGAGTCATGCCGCCGATTTAGATCGCCTTGGCTTCGGCGTCGAAGAGTTCGGCGGAGACACGATCCGCCTGAGCGCTGTGCCGGCGCTGCTCGGGCGCGAAGATGCAGTCGCCGCGGTCCGTGCGCTGGCCCAGGATCTCGACGGACTGAACCGCGGTGGGGAAGTGCGCGATGCGCTCGGCCGCATCGCGGCGACGACCGCGTGTCACGCCGCGGTGAAAGCCAATTATCCGCTCACCCATGAGAAGATGCTGCATATCCTCGAAGAGCTTCGCCGGACGGCGTACTCCACGGTGTGCCCGCATGGCCGGCCGGTGATGCTGCGGCTGACGCGCCGGGAGATCGAAAAGAACTTTCAGCGGATTTGAGTGGGTCGTGCAGCACGTGCGACAAACAGCGACTTTTACGAACGCCGCGCCTCGAACCACATCTCCTCGTTGTGAATAGGTAACCCTGGGGTTGCGTGCGTGGCTTGATCGCCGCTGATTCGGACGAACGTTGCAACTGTGAAGTTGCCATTGGCAACCACAGAGTTGCGTGTCCTGGCTAATCGGCTTTGATTTGGATGACTGGCAACCCTGAAGTTACCTATTTAGTTCCACAACGCAGCTGACGAATTGATGAGCCCCCATCTTCGCGCCGTGATTTATTACACCGGACGTGTTCTGCAAGGTCTCGCCATGTGGATTCTGCTGATGGACGTGTTCGTGCTCGCGGGCCCCATGGGCCCGCCTCCGAACCCGTTTTACATTGGCGTGGCGATGTTCATCGCAGGGTGGGCGATGGTGAGGACGCAGGGCAATAAGCAGTAATCGGCGAACACGGGATGCAGGGGATCGAACAACACCAACGCGGCAAGTGCGTCCTTGCCACGCCGCTCGAACTCGAGAAGCGCGATCGCGCGATCCGGGCCGACACGCGCAATAGTCCAGCAGTGCACGACAGCCCGACCTCGCGCGCGGCTGTACTGGACACGCTGCGACGCAAGACAACCGTCTGCGGAACCCGGCGTGTGGATCGCGAGCGCCCGGCTTTGCGCGATTCCCTCATATGCCAGGAAGCACGTTGCGTCGGGCTTCACAACGCCGCCTCCGGCAACGGTGAAGACAAAACCGGACGTGCGATCGAAGTGTGCCGGAATTTGTCTGGATGCCGTTGAATCGTTCGCGGCCTGTTTGTGCGCGAACTGAACGGTAAGCCGCTCCCCACTCGAGCAGAGGCCGACCTTCAGTTGCTCGGGTTGCTCCAGTTCGGCTGTTGCGAGAAGTCGGCGGCCGTTTGAATCTGGAAACGCAAAGACCCCATGCTGCGGCGTCCACGCCGGAAGAGCCTGCGCGCGTGCGTCGATCGAGGCGAGCAACAGCAGACATGCGAGACCGACCTCGGATCGCATCCTATTTCACGACGCGAATTCGAAAAGCTTCGCTGTCGGCGACATACAACGTACCGGCGGGATCGACAAACACGCCGTGCGGGCGCGACAATTTACAGAGCCGCGGGTCGGGTTCCGGGCCGTCGCCGCGCACGCCGGTTCCGAGAACAGTTGTAATGATCCCCGTCTTCAAATCGATTCGGCGGATCACGTGATTTTCGGTGTCGGCGACGTAAAGCTGACCGTTGAAGTAAGCGAGGCCTTTCGGGCCGCCAAGCTTCGCCGCTTTGGCAGGGCCTCCGTCTCCGGCGTAACCCTGCTCGCCGGTGCCAGCAACGTGATGAATCGTGATGTTCTTCGGGTCGATGCGGTAAATAGCGTTGCCTTGGCGAAGCGCCAGATAGAGGTTGCCGCTGCGATCGAAGGCGATGGTACGCGGGCTATTCAGCGGCGCGCCCTTCAAAGCCGCGCCGTCGGGCGTCGGTTGCGGTTCGCCGGTGCCGGCAAACGTAGAAATCGTGCCGGTCGACAGATTGACGCGGCGAATGCGGTGATTGCCGATGTCGCAAATGAGCAACTGCCCAGACGGATCGATGGCGATGCTGTGCGGCTGCCGGAGTTGCGCTTGGCTGGCGGCTCCTCCGTCACCGGAGAACCCCGCGACTCCCGTGCCGGCCAGCGTGGAGATGATGCCGGTCTTCGCCTCGACTTTACGAACGACGTGATTGTCGCGCTCGGCGATGTAGAGATTGCCGCGCGCGTCGAACTGAATCTCGTGCGGCATATTCAGCGACCCGACGGTCGCGGGACCACCGTCGCCGAGGTACGCGCGCTTCCCGTCGCCCGCGACCGCCGTCGTGCGGCGGGTCTTCAGATCGAGCCGCCTGATCCGCTGATTATCGAGGTCGCAAAAATAGAGCGCCTTATCCGGCCCGAACAGGAGACCGTAGGGATTGTTGACCTCCTGATCGGAGTAGCCGGCTTTTCCAGTACCGATGAGGGTCGTCACCGTCGGCGGCGCCGCCCGTACTCCCGCCGGAATCAACGCCGCGAACAGAACCTGCAGCGCTTCACGTCGTCTCATGCGTTCTCTCTCCTATGTCTTGCGGGCCTTTTTCCAGTTGGCGAGCCGTTTCCTGATCGTCTCTTCGAACCCGCGGTCGGTTGGCTGGTAATACGTTTTACCCTGCAGCGATGTCGGCAGGCAATCCATATCGGCGATGCCCTCGGCCTCGTTGTGCGCGTATTTATAGCCTTTACCGTAGTTCAGCTCTTTCATCAGGCGTGTGGGCGCATTCCGGATGTGCAGCGGAACCGGGTCGGCAATTTGCTGCAGCGCGTCCTCGGCCGCCTCATTGTAGGCGACATACACCGCATTGCTCTTTGGCGCGGTGGCGAGATAGATGACGCACTGGGCGAGCGCGGTGTTCCCCTCGGGCATGCCGATGAAGTGAACGGCGTCCTTGGCGGCCACCGCGACCGTGAGCGCCTGCGGATCGGCGTTGCCGATATCCTCTGAGGCGAAGCGAATGAGCCGCCGCGCGATGTAGAGCGGATCCTCGCCGGCTTCGACCATGCGCGCCAGCCAATACACAGACGCATCGGGATCGCTGTTGCGCATCGACTTGTGCAGCGCGGAGATGATGTTGTAGTGCTCTTCACCGGTCTTGTCGTAGAGCAGCATGCGTCGCTGCACGGCCTCCTGCACCATCGCCAGCTCGAGCCGTTTCGGACCGCCGCCCGCGGACGTCGTGGCCGCCGCCGTTGAGAGCTCGAGCAGGTTCAACGCCGCTCGAGCATCTCCGTTCGAGAACCTGGCGATCGCCTGCAGCACGCCTTCCTCGAGATCGATCGTCTCCTGTCCGAGACCTCGTTCCGGGTCGCGCAGAGCGCGTTCCAGAATCCGCACGATCTCCGTCTCCGTCAGCGCGCGCAAAATGAACACTTTCGAGCGCGAGAGCAGTGCGGCGTTCACTTCGAACGAGGGATTCTCGGTCGTCGCGCCGATCAGCACAATGTCACCCGCCTCGACGCGAGGAAGGAACGCGTCCTGCTGAGATTTATTGAAGCGATGAATTTCATCGACGAAGACGATGGTGCGGCGGCCACCCTCACCGGAGGCATTTTCAAGCGCGGTTCCTTGCGCGATTTGCGCCTGCTCGACGGCTTCGCGAATGTCCTTCACGCCGCCGAGCACGGCACTGATGGTGATGAACTGC
>JANMJM010000303.1:0-1947 GCA_031371345.1 Vicinamibacteria bacterium | reverse complement strand
GAGGGAAGCCGCACGAGCCCGCTTTTTGCCGGACTCGCAGACGCTGAAAGAGATTCAGCGCATCTACGGGCCGTTCTTCATTTGGGTAGTGCTCGACGGCTACATGACGCGGGACGTGCAATAGACGCGCGCGATCGGGCGGGCTCGCGGCCATAGGCCGCGTGCCCCGCCCAACCGCTCGCCAAGGATGGGCCTGATAAATGTTGTCCACTCAATCAACGCAGCGCCCTGGACCCAGGCGTCCCCCGGGCCAGGCGTACCAGCCGACGGCGACGCCGACGGCCGTCGTGCCGTTCGATCACGCT
This sequence comes from Vicinamibacteria bacterium, assembly GCA_031371345.1. Classification (GTDB taxonomy): domain Bacteria; phylum Acidobacteriota; class Vicinamibacteria; order Vicinamibacterales; family JAMQPK01; genus JAMQPK01. The sequence continues at coordinate 1,642 of JANMJM010000303.1, read as the reverse complement.
GCCCGCTTCGAGTTGACCGGCCGCCCCGGCAACGTGCTGCAAGATGTCATCAACGTCAGCGCGGACGGCGTGTTTGTCGCCGTCGCGGTGGGCTACGGTCTCGAGGAGGAGCGCGGCCGGCCGCTCGCCGTTTCACCGCCGCTGCAACCGAATCAATTCGCCGGTGTGGTGCCGGGCGACATTACTCTTGGCGAGATCTCTCCTTCCGCGCTCATCGAAGGCTTCCGCGTGAATCCCGCGCTCGAGCGCGTGATGTTCAAGCCTGAGGATGCTGCCGCTGGACGATCGCGAGGTGCGATTTTCGATCGACTGCTCGGGAACGACCCCCTGGCGCCGGCCCTCTTCACAGGAAGGGGCGACGACAACGAGCGCCTCGTGTTTGAGCGGCTGGTTCCGCGGCGTGAATTCTCCTTTCTCTTCAATATCGTTGACAGCGGGAGCGGCCGCGAGCTGCAGGACGAACCGATTCACAACCTCGCGTCGCTCGGTAAAAGCGACGGCGAGCGTCCGTTCCGAATGCTCGCACAACCGCTGACCTTTCTGCCGCGATCGACCGTCCGGCTTCAGGTCATCGAGCGTTCCGACGAAGTGCGCGGCACGCTGTTCATCGTCTTCTACGGGTACAAGGTCCTCGCGACCGGCTGTCCCGAGCCGTTGGTTCGCCAGCTTCGCGGATCGCCGGCGTGTCCTATCGAGACGATCGGATCACCGTCGACACGCGTCATTCCGTTCGACTACGCGACAACATTCAGGCTCACCGGGCAACCCGGCCACCTGCTCGAAGACGAGGTCAGCATCAACGTCGAAGGCGGGTTCGTGGCGACAGCGGTGGGCTACGGTCTTGAAGTCGAGGAACGCGATGTCGAGATCGCGTGGGACCACGCGGACGACATCACACTCGAGCCGCTGAAAACAACGGTCCTCAGCTCTCGCGCTGCCCTCAACCAGTGGGAGGCCCTCGATGCGACCGACCCGGCGCGGGCGAACGTGCCCACGGTTGATTTGAACAAGCTGCCAGTTCGGCTGTTTCCGACTGGAGCACTGCAGGATGGTTTTCGTCTCCGCCCCGACTACATCCGGATCGCATTTGGCGACGGAGGCCGGCTGACCAATCAGATTCCCATTCCGCTCGTCGATCGGATCTTCGAGCGCATCAACGTCCCCGAAGCGGTGTCGTTCCGCTATTCCATCTTCGATAGCGGGCGTGGCATCGAGTTGCAAAACCAGCCCATCAATAACATCGCGGGACTCGGAGTGGCTGACGGTACCAGGCCCTTCAAGAAATTCCTTCGGCCGATGCTGTGCGTTCCTCGATCGACGATTCGTGTCCGCGTCGAGGAGCGTTTCGGGCGCGGAACCCTGTTCATCGTGTTCCAAGGATACAAAGTGCTCGGCGGCGCGAGCGGTGGAGCGCGCGCATGAGTACCGCCCCGCTCGCTGGATTGGGCGAGATGCCGGCACCGGCCGCCCGGCGCACGATCCCGTTTGACACGGCGTTTCGGTACGACCTCACGGGCGAGCGTGGGCACGTACTGCGGCAGATTGTGACCGTGAGCATCGAAGCCACCTTCGTCGCCGTGTCGATTGGGTATGGTGTCGTGCCCAAGGTAGCGTCGCTGACCTTCGGCCCAGCGCCGCCGAC
>JANMJM010000295.1:0-6658 GCA_031371345.1 Vicinamibacteria bacterium | reverse complement strand
TCTCCGCCCACATCTCGTTCGACGCCACTGGGCCGAGCTCGTCGTTCGGCACCTCAACGGCCAGATCCATTGCGCGACGGTGTCCGTGGTTGATGACCGTCACCGCCGCGGCGTCGTCTGGCGCAAGAAAACGCGCAACCGTCTCGATGGGACGCACGGTGGCCGACAGGCCGATCCGCTGGGGACGTGCGCGGCCGGCTTTCTGCACCAGATCGTCCAGCCTCGCGAGCGAGATCACGAGGTGCGCGCCTCGCTTGTCGTCGGCCATCGCGTGAATTTCGTCAACGATGACAGTGCGCACGCTGCGAAGCGCCTGTCGGCTTCTCTCGGAGGTCAGCAGGATGAACAGCGACTCCGGCGTCGTCACGAGAATGTGCGGCGGGTGCTTGATCATCCTTTGCCGCTCCGAGGTTGGCGTGTCGCCCGTCCGCACAGCGGTGCGAATTGGCGGCATCAGCAACCCGCGGTCGCCGGCGAGCGCAGACATGCCAGACAGCGGCACGTCGAGGTTCTTGTGGATATCGTTGCTCAGCGCCTTCAGCGGCGACACATACAGAACCTGCGTCGTTTCCGGAAGCGTGGCCTCGAGGCCGGCACGCACGAGATCGTCGAGGCAGATGAGGAACGCGGCGAGCGTCTTACCGGATCCGGTTGGCGCGGAAATCAACACGTGCTCGCCCGACCGGATCGCCGGCCACGCGCGCTCCTGCGCCTCTGTCGCCGCGCCAAAGCAGGCGGCAAACCAATCGCCGACGATGGGATGAAGATCGTTCATTTTTCGAGCTTGTCGATCTCGGCTTCCAGCTGAGACACGCGCTTGTCGAGCTGCGCCACCACGGCTTCGGCCGGCCCCGGCGTACCGAGGTCGACGCCCGCTTGCTTCAGCAGCGTCATCGGATAATCACTTCCGCCCGCTCGCAGCAGGCCGAGAAACCTCTGCACGCCTTCGCGCCGCCGTTCGACGGGCCCGCTCGTCATCTGCTCGATCAACTGGGCCGAGGATGCATAGCACGTCGCATATTGATAGACGTAAAACGGCGTCGCGAAAAAATGAGGCACACGGGCCCACGTGACCTTGGCGATGTCGTCGTAGGTCATCGCATCGCCGTGATACGTCTTGAACAGATCGAAGTAAATTTTGCTCAAAACCTCTGCGGTAATCGGCTCTCCCTGTTCGACCAGGCGGTGCGCCTGCAGCTCGTAGTCGGCGAACAGGCACTGCCGGTAGAACGTGCCGACCACGTCGTCGATGGCGTGCTGCAGCAGCACAATGCGCTCGCGCTGATCGGTGGTGCGCGCGAGCATGTGATCGAAGAACAGCATTTCACTCAACGTCGACGGCACTTCGGCGACGAAAATCGTGTAATTCGAATAGACGAAGGGTTGATGTGCATCGGCCTGGATGGTGTGCATCGAGTGCCCCATCTCGTGCGCCAGCGTAAATACGGCATCGAGCGTGTCGTTGTAGTTCAGGAGCATGTACGGGTGCACTCCGTACACCGGCGCGGAATACGCACCGCTGCGCTTGCCGGGATTTTCGTACACGTCGATCCAGCGATTCGTGAACGCCTCCCGCACGTCGTTTTGATATTCCACGCCGAGCGGCTTCATCGCCTCGACGATCTCGTCGAGCACCTTCGAGTATTCGTATTGGCGGTCGAACTCAATCAACGGCACAAGCTGGTCGTACGCGTGATACTCGTCCAGCCCGAGCACGCGCTTGCGCAGCTTGTGGTATCGCTGCAGCGGACCGACGCCTCGTTTGGCGGTTGCGACCAGGTTCTCGACGACTGAGGTCGGGATGTCGTTCTCGTGAAGCGCGCCCTCGAGCGTGCTCTTGTACTCGCGAGCCTGTGCGATGAACCAGTCGCGCTGCAGCACGCTGTTGTAAATCGACGCATACGTATTCGCGTTATTGCCGAATGTCTCGTGAAACGCCCGAAACGCCGCCTCGCGGTCGGGCTGATGACGGTTCGTCGAGAGCAACGCGTTGTACTGGCCGTAGGTCAGCGTCACCTGCTGGCCATTGTGCAGAGTGATCGTCGGATGCTTCACGTCGGCCGTCGACAGCATCGAGTGCGTGTCGTGCGGCGTCGAGGAAAACCGGCTCGATAGCGAGAGCAGGTGCTCGCCCTTCTCGTCGAGCACGTGCTCCTGTTGGTGATACAGCCGCTCGATCGCGAATCGATACACCGCGAGATCGGCATTCGCGCTCATCCACGCGCGCGCCGTCTCGAGCGGAATGCGCAGCAACTCCGGTGTGAACCACGAGCGCGCTTCCTCGGCCTTCGCAAACAGAATTTGCACGCGCTGCCGACGCGCGTTGGCCGCATTGTCGCGCTGATCCTGATCGTAGGTAAGCCCCGAGTAGTACCAGAGCTTGTAGGAAAGTTGCCCGAGATCGTCTTCGAGCTTGAACGCCTTCAGCAGGCGATCGGGACCTTGCCCGAGCGTTCCCCTGAGCTCGGCGTACCCAGTGAGCTTGGTCTCAAATTCCTTGAGCCCCGCTTCCCAAGCGTCCCAGTCCGGATAAATATCGGACAGGTTCCAGGTGTAGTGCTCGGGGATTTCCTCTCTCGTGCGTGCCTGTGGCACCTCAAGCGTCGTAGACATTTTCCGATCATAAACCACGAATCAGGAGAGTTGCGAACGGATGAGCAGGAAATACAGCACCAGCAGCAACCCGACGACGTAGGAGACCACACTCACCTGCCGGCCTTTTCCGCTCAGCACTTTCAGCGCCGGATAGCTCACAAATCCGAGCGCCAGACCATCGGCGATGGAGTACGCCAGCGGGATGCCGACAAGCGTGAGCAGGGCCGGCACGCCTTCCGACAGGTCGTCCCAATCGATCGTACGTGCGTTGCTCATCATCATGGAACCGACGATGATGAAGGCCGGCGCCGTAATGGGAAGGTAGGTCCCGATCATCCCGACAAACGGGCTGAACAGCAGCGTCACGAAAAACAGCGAGCCGGCGACAATCGCCGTCATTCCGGTCCGCCCGCCAGCCGAGACTCCTGCCGCACTCTCAATAAAGGTGACGATGGGGCTTGTGCCAAGGCACGCGCCGACGACAGTGCCCGCCGCGTCGATGACAAGCACGCGCCCGGCGCGCGGCAGCTTGCCGTTTACCATGAATCCGGCTTGCTGCGAAACGCCGATGATCGTCCCGACCGTGTCGAACACGTTCATGAACAAAAAGACGGCGACAAGCGGCAACCACCGTGCGCTGAGGGCGGTTCGGAGATCCAAACGGAACGCGGTCGACGAATTGATGTGAGGAAGCCCGAAGAGGCCCGCGTAGTGGATTTTGCCCAGCACCATCGCCATCGCCGCCGCGGCAGCAATGCCTCCGAGAATTGCGCCGCGGACGCCGCGAATCTGCAGCACCGCGGCCGTGAGCAATCCCACGCAGAAGACGGCGACGTCTGCCGACGCGAGCTTCGGGTTGATGGCGACGAGCGTGCCGGGACTGCCGACGATGATGCCGCCGTTGCGAAGCCCGATGAACGCAATGAAAAGACCGATGCCGGCGGCGATGGCGCTGCGCATGCTCGGACTGATGGCGTCGATCACCGCTTCGCGCACGCCTGCGATGGAGAGCACTAAAAAAATGACGCCCGCGGCGAACACCAGGCCGAGCGCCACGCGCCATGGCTCGGGAACGCCGGCGGCAGCCAGCGTCATGATGACCGAGACAAAGAAAAAATTCTCGCCCATTCCGGGAGCGAGGGCGATCGGATAGTTCGCCCACGCCCCCATGGCGATCGTCGCCAGCCCCGAAGCCAGGCAGGTGGCGAGCAGGACCGCGCCGAAGTCGAGCCCGGTCGATTTGCCCGTGAAATCGGTCGAAAGCACCGCCGGCTGCACAAAAACGATGTAAGACATGGTCAGAAACGTCGTCAGGCCGGCAATCGCCTCTGTCCGTAGCTCTGTGGAACGCATCGGGGGTAAATATATGCCCGGCTCCTGGAGTATTAGGTACAGACTCCTGAGTTCTTTAGAATGTTACGGTTAGAATTCTTTATAACGGCTCAAGCCTCATTCCAGGGATCGGTTCCGATGCGTGTTGGCCATCAGGTTTTTCTGGCTTCGTTCATCGCGGCGGCAATCGCTTTGCCTGCCTGCACTCCAAGCGAGGCCCAGCAGCCGCGTCAGGGCGGCTCGCAACCGACTGTTCCGGTGACGGTTGCGCCCGTCACCATCAAGGCAATGCCGCTCGAAGTGGACGTCGTGGGCACCGCTGAAGCCTATTCGAGCGTCGCCGTCCGAGCGCAAATCACGGGTGAGTTGACCTCGGTCAATTTTCAGCAGGGCCAGGACGTGCAGGCCGGACAGGTGCTGTTCACGCTGGATCGGCGCCCGCTCGAGGCCGCGCTCAGTCAGGCCGAGTCGAATCTGCGCCGCGATCTCGCTCAGGCCGGCAACGCGAAAGCGATTGCCAAGCGGCTCGACGATCTCGTCGACCGGGGCATCAGCACGCGCGCCGAACGCGATACCGCACTCGCCACAGCGACAGCGCTCGATGCAACAGTGGGCGCGAACACCGCGGCCGTAGAAAACGCCAAAGTGCAGCTTCAGTACGCGACGATTCGCGCGCCACTCGCCGGGCGCACCGGCGCGTTGATGGTGAACACGGGCAATCTGGTTCGCGCCAACGATCAGCTGCCGCTCGTCGTCATCAACCAGATTTCACCGATCTACGTGTCGTTCGGTATTCCCGAGAACGTGTTGCCCGACCTGAGGCGGTACATGACGCAGGGCGCCTTGCAAGTGGAGGCGAGCCCGGCCGGCGACGACAGCCCGCCATCGGTTGGACACATTACGTTTGTCGACAACGCGGTCGATCAGACGACCGGCAGCATTAAAATCAAAGCGACGTTCCCGAATGCCAACCGGCAACTCTGGCCGGGGCAGTTCGTGAACATCGTCGTCAGGCTCGCGACCGACCGGTCGGCGATTGTCGTGCCGACCGCCGCCGTGCAAATGGGTCCGCAGGGACAATATGTTTACGTCGTGAAACCGGATAAAACAGTGGCCGTGCAACCGGTCACGGTCGCGCGCGCCGCGGGCAACGAGACGGTCATCAAAACTGGCGTGAATGCCGGCGACATCGTGGTCACGGATGGTCATCTGCGACTTATCCCCGGCAGTCACATCAGCGTCAAAACCCCCGGCGCTTCGAAAGTGCAGTCATGAATCTCGCGGCCCTATTCATCAAACGGCCTATCACGACGACCCTGCTCATGCTGGGCATCCTCGTGTTCGGCGTCATGTCGTATCGCCTTCTGCCGGTGAGCGATCTTCCGACGATCGACTTCCCGTCAATTTCCGTGAACGCGAGCCTGCCGGGTGCCAGCCCTGAGACCGTCGCTTCAGCGTTGGCGCTGCCGCTCGAAAAACAGTTCTCGGCAATTTCGGGCCTCGACTCGATGAACTCGACGAGCACGCAGGGCAGCACGAGCATCAGCCTGCAGTTCGATTTGAGCCGCGACATCGACGCCGCCGCACAGGACGTGCAGTCGATGATCGCGAGAGCCGCACGGTCGCTGCCGCCGCAAATGCCCGCGCCGCCTTCCTACGTGAAGATGAATCCGGGCGACTACCCCGTGATGCTCCTCGTCCTGAAGTCGGCGACGCTACCGCTGACGACGGTGAACGAATACGCGGATTCGACGGTCTCGCAGCGCGTGTCGATGGTCAACGGCGTCGCGCAGGTGAACGTCTTCGGCCCCGCTAAATACGCGGTGCGCATCGATATCGATCCGCGCAAGCTCGCCGCGCGCGGTATCGGCATTGATGAGGTCGTCGCGGCGATTCAGGCCTCGAACGTGAATCTACCCACCGGCACCATGGCCGGACGCGAGCGCACCTTCACCGTGCTCGCCGACGGACAGTTGATGAGAGCCGACGCGTTCGGCGCGCTGAATGTGGCGTACCGGAACGGAAATCCTGTGCATCTCTCGGACGTGGCGCGGGTGTACGACGGCGTCGAGCAGGACAAGGCGATTAGCTGGTACATGGGGAACCGGAACATCTCACTGGCGATTCAGAAGCAGCCAGGCTCGAATGTCGTCGGGATTGTCGACGAAATCAAGGCGTTGCTGCCCTCGTTCCGTGCGCAATTGCCGCCAGGTGTGTTGCTCGACGTGCGAACCGATCGTTCGCTCTCCATCCGCGAATCGGTGCACGACGTGAAGATGACGCTCTGGATCGCGTTCGGGCTCGTGATCGTCGTGATCTTCATTTTCTTACGAAGCCTTACGGCCACGCTCATTCCCAGCGTGACGTTGCCGGTCGCAATCGTTGCCACATTTGCGGCGATGTACCTCTTGAAGTTCAACCTCGACAACCTGTCGCTCATGGCACTCACGCTCAGCGTCGGGTTTATCGTCGACGACGCGATCGTCATGCTTGAAAATATCGCGCGCCACATGGAGATGGGCAAGCCGCGCATGCAGGCGGCCCTCGAGGGCTCGAAGGAAGTCGGCTTCACTATTGTCGCGATGACCGCTTCGCTCGTCGCGGTGTTCGTCCCCGTGCTCTTCATGGGCGGCATCGTCGGCCGGCTGCTGAACGAGTTCGCCGTGACGATCGCGGTCGCGATTCTCATCTCCGGGTTCGTCTCCATCAGCCTCACGCCGATGTTGTGCAG
>JANMJM010000266.1:0-24333 GCA_031371345.1 Vicinamibacteria bacterium | reverse complement strand
GACCGATAAGCCCACGACAGTGGAAACCAGCCGTAAAAATTCGACTCGCAGATTTGTGTCCATACCCTTAACCTTTCCCTTGCCCCTTGCCCCTTGCCCCTCGCCCCTCCTCTCCTATAGAGCATCCGCCATGCCAAGCCTCGCCCTGGCTGAAAGGCCTCTTCAACGTGGTTTTTCACAGAAATCCTGAACAGAGTGTCTGGAAATCGATACAAGATTCCTGAAATGGACCACACTCTCGCACTGTCTCTGCGAGGATGGGCGCGAGAGCTCGGGCTGACGCCCTGGAGGGGATTTAGCAAGAGCTGGCGGCCCTATCCGATCGTCACCTCTCTTGATCGCGGCGGTCTATCTCGCCCCGGATGCGCTCGCGGGTTCAGCTTCCTCGTCGGGACACCAATTGACAAACTACATCCGCTGCAGATATAACGTCTACAGATATAGTGACGAGCCCACTGACGCCCGCCGCATTCCATGTGCTCCTGGCGCTGTCGAGCGGTAAGCTTCACGGCTACGCCATCGCCAAGGAGGTCGTGCGGCACACCGACGGCACCGTTCGCATGGGACCGGGCACGCTCTACGGCACGCTCCAGCGGCTTCTCGATCAAGGCTGGGTCGCCGTGTCGGACACGCCGGACGGAGTGGACGAGCGCCGGCGATATTACCGGCTGACCGGCCTGGGGAAACGCGCGCTCGAAGAGGAAGTCCGGAGAATGGACGCGCTGGTTCGAACGGCTCGGGCCGCGCACATCAAGCCGCGAACGTCGAAAGCCTGAACGCCCGTACAGAAGAGGAGGCTTGCGTGCACCACGCTCCACCGGCCGTCGCCACGTACATTTATCAGGCCTGCCTGCTGGTGTACCCGGCGACGTTTCGTCGCGAATTCGGCGACGAAATGGTCAGCGATTTCGAGGAGGCCACGGCCGACGCGTGGCAAGATCGCCGATGGGTTGGCGTGCTGGCGCTCTGGACGCTGGTCTTCGTGGACTTCACACGCACTGTCGCGATCCAGTGGCTGAAAACCGGCCTCCCCGCGCTCATCGCGTTGTCGGCACTCTGGAGCACGATGATCGCCACGCTCATCGCGCAGCAGTTCGTGCCGCACGCGCCGATTCTCGCCACACCCCGTACTCCCGACGAAGAAGTGAGCCTCATGCTCGTCGGCATGGGGGTGCTCATCTGGCTGATTGCGGCCATCATCGCGGTGACCGGCTGGTTTTGGATGCTCGTGATCGGTCGGAAACGGCGTGCTTGAAGCGCAGCACCTCACCAAGCGATATCACGGCCTCCTGGCGGTAGACGACGTCAGCTTCGAGATCCGTGCCGGTGAAATTCTCGGATACCTTGGGCCGAACGGATCGGGCAAAAGCACGACCATCAACATGGTGGTCGGTCTGCTCGAGCCATCCCAAGGCACCGTCTCGCTCTTCGGTGAAAGCCTGTATGCCGATCCGGCAGCCTACAAGCGGCGCATCGGATACGTTCCCGAAGAGCCGTACCTCTACACACACCTGACCGCGCTCGAATATCTGGCGCTTGTCGGCGGCCTTCGCGGCATGTCGCGCGCGCGTGTCGCCGGCACGAGCGAACATCTCTTGCAACTCTTCGGTCTGTGGGACAGCCGCTACACGGCGATGTCCGCCTTCTCGAAAGGCATGCGGCAGCGCGTGCTGCTGTCGGCGGCATTGCTGCACGACCCGGATCTGCTCGTCCTCGACGAGCCGTTCTCGGGTCTCGACGTGAACGCCAGTCTCCTGTTTCGCACGCTGCTGCGCCTCTTCGTCCGCAACGGCAAGATGATTCTGTTCAGCTCGCACCGTCTCGATGTCGTCGAGCGCGTCTGCTCGCGCGTGGCGATTCTGCATCACGGAAAAATCGTCGCGCAGAACACCGTGGCCGGCCTGCGTGAGTCGCTCGCCACGTCAGAATCGCTCGAGGATGTGTTCGCGCACGTGACGAAACAGGAGGATTACACCGAGGTGGCGGAGCAGATATTGACGGCGGTCGGAAGACATTGAAGATGCCGTGGCGGGAGACCGGCGCGCTGGCCCGGCATTTCTTGCAGGGGTTGTTCCGGCTGAACTTTCTCGACGATGCCGGCGAAGAATCATTCCGCCGGGTGATAATCGGGCTGCTTGCCGGGTTTTTGGCGTTCGGGTCGTGGCTGCCTCGCCTGTTCGCCCGAAAATACTTCTACCTCGGGCAGCTTGGTCAAGCCGATGTCTACTTGCAGGCGCTGCAGGCTGATCAGCTGTTGATGCTATGCCTTCCGATGTTCGTGGTCGCAATGGCCATGGCGCTCGTCTGCCAGTCGCTGTTCCCCGACGAAACCGACTACCGCATTCTGATGGCCCTGCCAGTCTCGCGCGCGGCGATCTTCTCGGCAAAGTTGCTGGCGCTGCTGGCGTTCGCGTCAATCTTCATCATCACGACCAACGTCGCCATCGGCGTCCCTTTCGCCGCCATCAGCACGGGACCGCTGAATCCGCATTACTGGCCCGTGCGTGCCGTCGCGCAGGTGGCCGCCGGCCTGCTCGGCGCGATCTTCGCCGCCGGCAGCGTCATCGCGCTTCAGGGGCTCGTGAGTATCGCCACTCCGCGCGGCTCGCTGCGCTCGATCGCGGTGCTGATGCAAACCGCGCTCGTCTGTGCCCTCGTGCTTGTTGTGCCGATCCTCGCGCGCGTGCCCACGCAAGGGGCGCTGCTGCGCGCGCAGCCAGCGTGGCTCTCCGTCGTGCCACCCGTGTGGTTTCTCGGACTCGAGGAGACGCTGCTCGGAAGCCGCGATCCCTACTTTGTACGTCTGGCCGAGCTCGCCATCTCGGGCACGGCCGCCGTCGGACTCATGGCGGCCCTTTGCTACGGCTTCGTCTATCGACGGTTTGACCGGGTGATTCTGCGAACCGAAAAAGGGGGAAAGACGTCGGCGATCCGCCGTTTTCGGGGGAGGCCCGAGTACGCTGCGGTGCGGGCGTTCACGACGGCAACACTTCATCGCAGCGGTCTGCATCAGATCGTGTGTTTGTCCATCTGCGCCGCCGGGCTGGCGTTAACCATCAACAACCAGGACGTGCTTCGAGCACCGCTCGTTCTCATGTTCGCCGCCGTGCTCGGGCTGCGCGCGGCTCTGCTGTTGCCGGTCACACGTCAGGCCGCATGGGTCTTCCGCATCACGGAGAACGAAACGCGGCGTCGGCATCAACTCGCCGCCGTCGAGCACTTCGTGCTCGAGTGCGGAGTGCTCGTGCCGATGTTGATCACGTTTCCCATCCAGGTGAAGATGCTCGGCTGGACCGATGCGCTCGTCGCGCTGCCGTTGACCGCGGCGCTCGGAATACTCCTCGTGGAAATCGCGCTGCTGCGATGGCACCGCATTCCGTTCACGTGCACGTACCTGCCGGGCAAACGTCCGGTCGCCCACACCTTTCTGCTCTTGCTCCTGTCTTTTTCGTTCTTCACGGCCGGCGGCGGCGCCTTGTTGTCCTCAGCTGCCGCCCACGACAGCACCATGCCCGTCGCGATTTTCGTGTTTGCAGCGCTCGCCGCGGCCTTTCGTTTGGTGCGGACGCAGACCAACCACAACAGGCCGCTCGAGTTCGAGGACGAGCTCCCCGAGTCGACTTACGGCCTGCAACTGAACAGCTGAACACGAAGGCAGTACCGATGAACGCGAAGCCACGAAGAAATACAATCCTTTGTATTCTTCGCGCCTTGGGAGGTTCAAATCTTCGTGCCTTAGTGGTCTCCGGTCGTGAAGAGCGAAGAGTTAACCTCGACTGCGCCTGGGCGTAGTAGCTGGTAATGACGAAATTTCTGACTATCCTGGCAGCCCTCGTAGTTGTGCCGTCGGTCCTGCAGGCCCAGCAAGGGGCCGGGCCGCGCCCGCCAGCCGCGCCGCGCACCGTGGAGGCACCGCGGCCGCAGACGCCAGCCGCCGTCCCATTCCAGATCGACCTCAGCACGCGCGACGCCAACGAAACCCGCGAGCGGCTTCGAGACGTGCTCCAACAATATCCGCCGTCGGTCCGCGAGGTGCTTCGCATTGACACCTCGTTACTGTCGCGACCCGACTACCTGGCCACCTATCCGGTGCTTGCGGCCTTTCTCGAACAGCACCCGGAAGTCGCGCACAACCCGGCGTTCTACGTAGGCGAGAGCCGCATTCAGGAACAAAGTCGGAACGATCCGCGCATCGAAGGATTCCGAACGCTGAGCCAGATCGGCGAGCACTTCATGGTGCTCTTTATCGTGATCACCATCACCTCGGGCATTGTGTTTCTGCTGAAGACGATGGCCGAACAGTTCCGGTGGCAGCGCGCCTGGCGCGCGCAAGCGGCGCTCAACACCAAGCTCGTTGACCGCTTTGCGTCCAGTGAAGAGTTACTCGCCTATCTACAGTCGCCCGCAGGACGGGCACTGACGGAAATGCCGGTGCTGCCTCAGGCACGCGCGACCCGCGGGATGACCGCCCCGCTTGGCCGCATCTTCTGGTCGATGCAAGCGGGCATCGTGCTCTCGGCGCTCGGCATCGGCGCGATCCTCGTCAGCAACCGGTTCGAGGAAATCGGCGAAGTGATTTTTGCGCAGGGTGCCGTGATCCTCGCCATTGGCATCGGATTCGTCGCCTCGGCCGCCGTGTCGTTCTTGCTCTCCAAACGGCTGGGGCTGGTCCAGCCGCCTGCGCCGGGCTATAGTCCCGGCAACCTGAGCTCATGACGCGCCGCCTTCTGTCTCTCGCGTTTCCTTTCATGGACAACTTCCCTACGGCCCACGCCGAAGTTGCCGCGACCGACGAGACGCTGCACATGGACGAAGACGCCTTCCGCGGATTCTATAGCCGCACGTCCGGAATGCTCTGGGCGTATCTGTCGCGCGCCACTGGCGATCCGAGCGCCGCCGACGATCTCCTGCAGGAAACGTACTACCGGCTGCTGCGGGCGCGCGTCCGGTTCGAGAGTGACGTTCACCGCCGTCATTACCTGTTCCGGATTGCAACCAATCTTGTTCGCGATCGGTTCCGCCGGCCGCGACGGGACCAAACGCCGCTGGCCGAAGACGGGCCGCACGAGCCTGCAGCCGGTGGCGACCTCGCGGTGCAGACGCAGCAGCGCGGCGATCTTCAGCGCGCCATGGCGCAGCTGACGCCGCGCGAGCGCGACCTTGTCTGGCTCGCCTACGGCCAGGGCTCCTCGCATCGAGAGATTGCCGGCGCGCTGGGCCTGCGCACAGGCAGCATCAAACCGCTGCTGTTTCGAGCGCGGCGTAAACTTGTGAAATTTCTGAGCTGATGGCGAAAAAGACCTGTTTGCGCGAACCGGAAGTCGTGGCGGGCGTGCTCGCCGAATGTCTCTCGGACGAGCTGCGGACGCACGTGGCGACGTGTTCACTGTGCGGCGAGGTCGCGCGCGTCGTCACTCTCGTCCACGACGACTTCGTGGACGTCCAGCATCAGGCGAGCCTCCCGACGGCCGACGTGGTCTGGCTCCGCGCGCAAATTCGCGCACGCGAGGAATCCGCGCGCATCGCGGCGCACCCCATCCTGTTGACGCAGGCGCTGGCCATCGCCGCGTTGATCGGACTGCTCGTCTCGCTCGCCGGCAGATTGTCGCTGGGTGTCTGGACGTGGCCGGTGCTCAACGACGGCTCTCTGCTGATTCTGCTGCGACTCAGCATCGTGCTGGCCTGCGGACTGATCGTCGCACCCGTGGTGTTCTACTTCGCGTTCTCGCGCGATTGATCTCCCTGCCCGCCCCCGAGCTATAATCCCGGCACTTCACAATAGAAAGGCGGTCTTCGATGTCGCGCACATCGTCTCGGATCCAGATCGTGTGTCTGTTGCTCGCCGTCGTGTCGAGCGCGTGGCTGTCTGGCCAAAGCGCCCCGGCGTCGCCGGGAGGCAAACCAAGCACCGCGCGAGGCGAATGGCCGAATTACACGGCCGACAACAACGGCACGCGCTACTCGCCGCTCGATCAAATCAACGCATCGAATTTCAACACGCTGCGCGTGGCGTGGCGCTTCAAGACCGACAACCTCGGGCCGCGCCCTGAATACAAGCTCGAGGGCACGCCGATCATGATTGGGGGCAACCTGTACACGACGGGCGGGGTTCGTCGCTCGGTGGTCTCACTCGATGCGGCGACCGGCGAACTGAACTGGGCGCATAGCCTGCGCGAGGGCAAGCGCGCGGCCGTGTCGCCGCGGCAATTGTCGGGGCGCGGCGTGTCGTACTGGACCGACGGAAGAGGCGACGATCGCGTCGTCTACGTGACGACCGGTTATCGTCTCGTCGAGCTGAATGCGAAAAACGGAGCGCTCGTCACGTCGTTCGCCAACGGCGGCATCCTCGATCTGAAAGTGGGCGTCGTGAAAGGCGTGAGCACGCAGATCGATCTCGAGACCGGCGAAATTGGTGTGCACTCCACGCCGACCATCGCCGGCGATATCATCATCGTCGGCTCGTCGTTCAGAGAAGGCGCGACGGTTTCGACGCACAACAACACGAAGGGGCTCGTGCGCGCGTTCGACGTGCGGACCGGCAAGCAGATCTGGCGGTTCAACACGATTCCTGGTCCCGGAGAATACGGGAGCGAGACGTGGGAAAACGACTCGTGGGCGACCAACGGCAATGTGGGCGTGTGGACCCAGATCACCGTGGACGAAGAGCTCGGCCTCGTCTATCTACCGGTCGAAACGCCGACGTCTGATCACTACGGTGGCCACCGGCCTGGCGACAACCTGTTTGCCGAGTCGCTGGTGGCTGTGGACCTCAAAACAGGCGTCCGGAAATGGCACTACCAGTTCGTGCATCATCCGCTGTGGAACCTCGACATCTCGTCAACGCCCCTGCTCGGCGACATCACGGTGGACGGAAGGTCGATCAAGGCGGTGGCGGTGCCGAGCAAACAGAATCTCCTTTACGTGTTCGATCGCGTCACTGGCAAACCCGTGTGGCCGATCGAAGAGCGCCCCGTCCCGCAAGGTGATGTGCCCGGCGAGAAGTACTCGCGCACCCAGCCGTATCCAACGAAGCCGCCGGTGTACGCCAGGAACTTCGTCAACATTCCCGACGACATCATCGACTTCACGCCGGAGATGCGGGCGCAAGCACTCGAACAATTAAAGAGATACAAACCGGGACCGCTGTTCAATCCGCCGATTCTCGGCAGCGTCAACGGATTGCTCGGCTCGCTGAACATCGGCAACGCCGGCGGCGGCACGAACTGGCCGGGCGGTGCGTACGACCCCGAGAATCACATCGTCTTTGCGCCGGCATCGAACGCCGGAGTCGGTGCGTACTCGCTGGTTCCGCCTCCGGCCGGATTCTCCGACATCCGCTACGTGCGCGGCGTCGCCGGGCAACCGTTCCAGGAAGTGTTCGGGCCGGGTGATTGCTGCGCTGCCGATTCACCGCGCGCCATCGCGCAAGCGGCGGCTGCGGACGCTCCGCCTCTGCCGTCAGCGCTCACTGCGGCACCGGCGCCAGGTGGCGGTGGCGGGTTGACGGTGAACGGCCTACCGATCGTCAAGCCGCCGTACGGCGTGCTGTCGGCGATTAACCTCGATCGCGGCGAGCTGATGTGGAGCGTGGCGCATGGCGACACGCCAGATAGCGTTCGCAACAACCCAGCGCTGAAGGGGCTGAACATCCCCAAGACGGGACAGACCGGCGCGGTCGGATTGCTCGTGACTAAAACACTCGCGATCATGGGCGACCCGCTTTATGCAACCTACAACGGGCGCCGCGGAGCGATGTTGCGCGCTTACGACAAGATGACGGGGAAAGAAGTTGGTGCCGCCTACATTCCGGCGCCGCAGAGCGGGTCGCCGATGACCTACAGCGTCGACGGCAGACAATACATCGTCGTCGCCGTGAGCGGAGGAAATTACCCGGGCGAGTACATCGCGTTCAGGCTGCCGTAGAAGTCAGTCTCGAAGGCCGAAGACAAACATCGAATTGCCGGCGTTCACGGCGATGTACTGCTTGCCGTCAACAGCGTAGGTCATCGGACCCGACGAAATCGGTCCGCCGAGGCTCGTCTTCCACAGCAGGTTCCCCGCGCGCGCGTCGAGCACGTGGAAGTGCCCTTCGCGGCTGCCGGTGATCACGATATCGGAGTCAGTCGTGAGCACACCACTGTCGGTGACGTCCGTCATCGGATAGCGCCATTCGTGGTTGCCCGTTTTAGGATCGATCGCGATCACGACTCCCGTCCCCATTTCTTCAGTCCATGTGTTAATCGGGCCGCGGCGGAGCGTCGGAACATTCGGCGAGGTTGGCATGGGACCGGCGCCGCGACCAGCCGTGTATTGCCGTCCCGCCTGATATTCCTGATCGGTTTTCGAAAAAATGTTGCGGTAGTTCTCCCACGCGGACACGTAGAACAGGCCGGTCCGGGGATTGAACGACGGCGAAAACCAGTTTGTGCCACCCGCGAGACCCGGAAATGTTTCGGCGCCGGCCGGCTGCGGCGTCTGTATCGGTCTGCCGTTGGCGTCGAGGCCGCTGGCCCAGTTCAGTTTGATGAACGGTTTGCCAAAAAGAAATTTTCCATCCGTGCGGTCGAGCACGTAGAAGAATCCATTCCGGTTTGCCCAGAACATGACTTTCCGCGGCTGATTATTCCAGGTGATATCGGCGAGCACAGGGACTTGCACCGAGTCGTAGTCATAGCCGTCGTTCGGTGTGAACTGGAAGTGCCACTTCAGCTGACCGGTATCGGCATCGAGCGCGATGACGCTGTCGCTGTACAGGTTGTCGCCCTTCCGCACGTCGGGGTTCCAATCGGGTCCGGGATTTCCGGTGCCCCAATACGTGAGGTTCAGAGCCGGGTCGTAGGCGCCCGTGACCCACACGGAGCCGCCGCCGTGCTCCCAGGTGTTGCCAGGCCAAGTCTCGTTCCCCTTTTCACCAGGCTCGGGGATAATCTTGAACCGCCAGACTTCCTTTCCGGTTTTCGCATCGAAGGCCGCCATGAATCCGCGGATGCCATATTCGCCGCCCGCCACACCAAGAATCACCTTGTCTTTCACGACGAGCGGAGCCACAGTCACGGCGTAGCCGAGCGCGTTCTCGGCAACTTTCGTTTTCCAGATCGGCCGCCCGCTTTTCGCGTCGATGGCAATCAGGTGCGCGTCGACGGTGCCCATGAACAACGTGTCGCCGAGCATCGCCAGCCCGCGATTCACCTGGCCACAACACACACGAATCTCCGACGGCAGCGTGTAGCGATACATCCAAAAGACACGCCCGGTCTTCGCATCGAGCGCCACCACGTCGTTGGGCGCCTGCGTCGTGTACATGATGCCGTCGACCACAAGGGGTGTCGCTTGAAATGTCCCAAGCGACTGCGCCTGGAATACCCACTTCAGCTCGAGGTTCTTCGCGTTGGCGGAGTTGATTTGCTTCAGCGCGCTGTGCCGTTGACCGTTGTATGTCCCGTTATAGGTGAGCCAGTTCTGCGGCTCGTCGGCGGCCTTCACCAGGCGGTCCGACGTGACTTGCGCGTTGAGAAATATCGGCGCAGTGATTAGCAGCGCGCCTGTGATTATGACCAGAGACCGGCGACGCATTAGATTCCGCCTTTCAAAGAGACAAGATAGCTGACCAGGTCGGCGAGCTCCTGCGGCGCGAGCTTCTGTGTATAGGACGGCATCGGCGACGTTCGCGAGATCGTAAATTCCTTCACGTCGGATTTCATAATCGACAGCAGTCGTTCCTGCGAGTCGATGATCTGCAGCGAATAGGTGTCTTCGTTCAGCCGGCGGCCGTCAACCACCTTCCCCGACTTCAACTGGACATGCACGGGGCGATCGAGCGGCCTCATCGTCGCGGTCGGATCCTGCAGCTTGCGCCAAAGGAAGTCGGCGCCGCGCGTGGCGCCGACGTCGCTGAGATCGGGTGCGACACGCGATCCGTGCGCATCGACGCGATGGCAGGCCGTGCAGCCGCCTTTTCCTTCAAACAGCCCACGTCCGGTCGCGGGGGCGCCGACCGTCACTTTTGGCGAGTCGAAATCGCGCATCGTCCGCAAGTAGGCGACGAGCGCGTTCGTTTCGCCTGGGCTGAGCTGCGTCGCAGGCATGGCCGTTCCTGCAATGCCGGTCGTGAGAAGTCGAGCCAGGTCCTGATCGGTTGGCGCCCGCTTAAACGTGCCGGTCTTCAATTCAATGCCGGGAATACCGTCTCCGCCGACACCGTGACATTGCGCGCAATTGGCGCCATACAGCAGCGCGCCGTTCTGGATGTCCATTGGCGCGTAGTTGCCGGTGTGATCTTGCGCACGCAGGCGGGGGCCGGAACCGAGTGCCACCAGCCCAGCCGACAACACGACACAGAAGAAATGCAGTCGGGACATAGGTTGACGGTTTGTACCCCGTCGTCTCGACTTTGTCTATAGGCTAATCGTCATCACGTTGTTGGCGAACTGCGTGTTGAACCGGCGCAATGCCGTGGGAGCTGGTCCCTTCGTGACGCCGCCGTTCGTGTTGTATTCGGATCCATGACAGGGGCACTGGAATGTGCCCGACTGAAAACGGGTGACCGTGCACGCTTCGTGCGTGCAAATGGCCGTCATGGCGTTGAAGGTGTCCTGCGAGACTCGAGCAACGAGATAATTTCCACTCGACGTCTGAACGAGCGCGGCGCTGCCAACCGAGGCAAGCGCGGGGGTCGCGTCGATATTGATCGCGATGGCGTTATTGGCGACCGTCGCGGCAACGGCAGGCAGGGCGGCAGCGGTCGAGCTTGGCGATGTTGGCGACCCGCCGCAGCTTTCGAGCAGCGATGCCGCCGTGACAAACGTAAGGGCGTGGGTGCAGAATTCGCGGCGCGAGGATTTGTGTGATTCCATGACGGCGGCACTGTGCAACGGGTATGCCGCCAAAATATGGCCCGAATTTCGTCAACGTCCACGGAACGCCGCCGACGAATGTCCTACAATTATTACAGTGTGATCCGCCGCCCATCAGCCCGCTTGGCGGTACCTCTCTTCGTGCTGCTGGTGTGCGCCGTGTCGATCGACGCGCAACAGCCGCCTCTGCAAATCACCGTCTTGCCACCATCTATTTATCCTGGAGACGTCGTTCGGATCGACGTGGCCGGAGTCGACGCGTTTTCGGCCAGCGTCTTCGGCAAACACATAAAGGACGGCCTGATCGGCATTGACCTCGACACGAAGCCAGGCGCCTACTCGCTGGACATTGAAACTGCTCAAGGACGCGTGGCGACCGTATCGCTCCGCATCTTACCGAAGGCATTTCCCGTGCGCCGGCTCAGCGTGCCGCCGGGCTTTGTCAATCCTCCTCCAGAAGAACTCGACCGCATCAGTAGAGAATTCAAAACGACGGAAAGTATTTTTCATTCGGCGAGCGCGCGCAAATGGAGAGGACCGTTTCTCCTTCCGGTCGACGGCACGCCGAACAGCAATTTCGGCACTCGTAGTTATTACAACGGCCGGCGCCGATCGCCACACGCCGGTGTCGATTTCGTGGGCGCGCCTGGCACGCCCATCCGCGCCGCGAACCACGGCGTCATCGCACTTGCCGAGCCGCTCTACTTCACGGGCAACACGGTGATCGTCGACTACGGCGGCGGACTCTACTCGCTGTTCGCGCACCTCTCGGAATTCAAGGTGAAGAGCGGTGACACCGTCACGCCCGACACGGTGGTCGGGTTAGTGGGCGCCACTGGGCGCGTGACGGGCCCCCATCTTCATTGGAGTGTCAGGTTGCAGGGCGCCCGCGTCGATCCGTTGTCGCTCGTTGCGGCGACGAAGCCGCAAACGCAGTAACATCGGGTCGATGTATCTCGTTCAGATTCTTCTTCCTCTTTACGACAACCATGGGCACGAGTTCGAAGCCGCCGAATACGTCCGGCTGCGCCACGAACTCGCCGACCGGTTTGGCGGCGTCACGGCATACACTCGCGCCCCCGCACGCGGCGTGTGGAAGGACGAGGCGGGTGGAACCACGCGAGATGACATCGTCATTTTTGAAGTGATGACCCCGGAGCTCGATCACCAGTGGTGGACCGCCTTCAGGAAAGAGATGGAAACACACTTCCGCCAGGAAAGCGTGATCGTCCGGGCTCTCACCAGCACCGTTCTCTAACTTCCTAAACGGCGGGAACGAGCTCGAGCATGCCATGCTTGCCGGCTTCGTACCGCCGGCCGGTGATCAGGGCCTTGACGGCGCAAACGACCCGCGACATCCGGCTCTTCGGCACCAACCAATATTCCGCGCGCGCCGCACGTACTGCTACGAGCACCAGCTCGGGATCGCGCTTTCCTTTGGGGAACCACGCGCGATAGGTTGGGTTCCAGAAGCGCTTCACGTAGAACTCGTCGCGGACCACGATCGCCGTGCCGTAGACCGACACGAAGCGATCACCGCGTGCGGATTGAAACGTCACGCTGGCGCGCGGGTTCTGAATGAGCTCACATGTTTTTCTCGAACTCCGGTCCGTGAGAAACCACAACCAGCCATTCTCGTCCACGCCGTGCACGAGCATTGGACGGCTGTGGGTCTCGCCGGTCGCTGTTTGTGTCGTGAGCATGCCGATCGTCGTGCCCTTCAGTAACTGTCTCAGTTGCCGAATCGACTTCGGTACATAAGGATGCATGCTGAAACTTCAGCAAACCTCGGACCATTCTTCCCTCTTCCCTCTTCCCTGACTCCGTAGTTTTAAAAGATAGGTGGGCCGGGAGGCGATGCCTCCCGTCACATTGGTAGGTTGCTTTCGTTTCGCAGGGTGCGAAACGAGGAATGTTAAATCTCAACTCTATCCAGAGCAACGCGTGTGCCAACTTTCAAGTGCGTACGGAAAATGGCCTTTCACTTGCAATTGCTCGGAATGAGGATGAAAACGGTGACAAAAACCCAATTCGTTCGTTACGCGCTCGGAACAGCGGCCGGGTTGACATTGATTTTCTGTCTTGGATCGCTGCAAATCTTCGCGAGCGGGCTCAATCGCGTTTCGCGCGAACTCAATCTGGACACCGCCCCTCAAGCCTCGCTCGTCTTCGATCGAAACGGACACGTCGTGTTTTCGTTTGCGAGCGAGGATCGCACCAACGTCACGCTCGATCACATGTCACCCGCCATGGTGTCGGCCGTCGTCGCGGCCGAGGATCGTTATTTCTTCAAACATGCGGGGCTCGACGCATTTGGCTTGGCGCGCGCGGCCTGGGTTGATCTTCGGGCGGGCGCCCGGAAACAGGGCGGCAGCACGATAACCCAGCAACTGGTCCGCCTCGTCGCGCTCACCCGCGATCGCACACTCGATCGCAAGATTCGGGAAGCGCTGCTCGCGTTGCGAGTAGATCGCCGATTCGACAAGCATCGGATCCTGGAGGCTTATCTCAACCGGATCTATCTCGGTGATGGCCACTATGGCGTCGAGGCAGCGGCCCGCGGTTATTTCGGGAAGCCGGCGTCCGACCTGACACCCTCCGAAGCGGCGACGCTCGCCGGCCTCATTAAATGCCCCTCGACATGTTCACCGCGCGTGGCACCGGCAGTGGCGAAGGCTCATCGGGACATCGTGCTGAAAAACATGATGACGATGGGTGCGCTCTCAGTTCAGGACTACAACAGAGCGTTGGCCTCGACGATCGCGCTCGTCGACGAGCGTCACGACGGGTATGCCCAGGGGCATCTCGATGCGAGCCACCTGACGAAGCTCGACGGCGACGCGTGCGCGCTGTATTTCATGGAGACCGTGCGCCGTCAGGTGATGGAGCAGTATGGCGCAGCAGACGTGCTGCGCGGTGGCCTCCGCATCTATACGACCATCGACATGAAATTGCAGAAGCAGGCCGAGGACGCCATCCACACGAGGCTCGACCAACTCGATAAAACCGGCCAACTCGAAGGCGCGCTTGTCGCGCTCGATCCGCAGACCGGCGAAGTCTTAGCGCTCGTCGGCGGCCGCGATTTCCATCAGAGCCCGTTTAATCGCGCCACTCAGGCGAAACGCCAGCCCGGCTCTGCGTTTAAACCGCTGCTCTTCGCCGCTGCCATTGAACAGGGCTATTCGCCGAGCTCGCTCATCAGCGGTCTCGACACGCCCATCGCAACGGCACAAGGCGCGTGGCTGCCGTCAGGTGAGCACGAAGCAGCAAGCTACACGCTGCGGCGAGCGCTCACTGTCTCGAGCAATCGTGCGGCCGTCCGACTGATGCAGATGGTCGGCATCACCACAACCCAGAGCTACGCACGGCGGCTCGGCATCACCTCGCCAATGCCCACCGTGCCGTCCCTGGCGCTCGGGACGGCTGAAGTGTCGCTGGCCGATTTGACCTCGGCGTACGGCGCCTTCGCCAACAGCGGCATCGTTGCACCACACACACTGATTACACGCATCGAAGATCGCAACGGCCAGTTGATTTGGCAGAGCGGCGAAACACATCGTCCGTATCGCGCGGTGAGGCCCGGAACCGCCTATCTCATGTCGAGCATGATGAGCGACGTCATGAATCGCGGAACCGGCACACGCGCGCGCACCGAAGGGTTCAAGCTGCCGGCCGCGGGGAAAACCGGCACGACCGACGATTACGGCGATGCCTGGTTCATCGGCTACACGCCGCACATCGTCACCGGCGTGTGGTTCGGTTACGACGCGAAAAAGAAGATCATGAATCGAGGATTTGCCGCAACGGTCGCCGTTCCCGCTTGGGCGCAGTTCATGATCAAAGCGACAGCCGGGCAGAAACCGGACTGGTTCCAGCCGCCGTCCGATGTGGAAAAAATTAAAGTGTGCCGGATTACGGGGGAGCGCGCGACCGAGGCATGCGCTCTCGAGCACGCCGAGGACGGCGGACCCAACGTGTATGAAGATTATTTCCTGATCGGAACGGGACCGTATGACAGCTGTCCGGGCCACACGGCCCCGCCCGTGCCCGAGGAACCTGGCGGCGGGTCGGCGCCTACGACGGTTCTTTCTGCTTTGTTTTAACGATGGCGCCCATCACTCCGAGGCCAATAACGGCGAGGGCAAACACACCAATCCAGACGGGGCTGACCCCCATCACGCTCGCGCCATACGCCAGCGCTCCGACGACGAGTAAGACGCCGATCATGTAAACGAAGAAGTTAGTCATGGCCCCGGGTATGCGAATGTAGTGCCGCAACTGGGGGGTGTCCAAGCGCCCTAAGCAGTATCGACCGTGGTCACATTGTTCAGAAATGCTGCGACTTTCGCCGCGTCGAGCATGCGCCGCTTCTTTGGTGTGTTCAGCGCGTCGATCACCGCGTAGGCTTCATCGCAGTATTTCTTGAAGAAACTCCACGACATCAGCTGCTTGCGGCCCCACGTCACGCAGGTTGGACCGAGCGTGGTGTACCCGGTAACGTAAACGTAATGGCCGCCCCAACTGTTCGGCGCTGAGCCGGATCCGGTCGTGGTGCACCACGGTTTGCCGGCTTCGAACTCGCGTTGTGCGCTGAGCGGAAGCGAGAGCCCTAAGCCAACACCGAGGTCGGTGAACACGGTGCGCTTCACTTCGCTGCTTTTCGCCCGATCGATTTCCGCGAAGGCCATGATGAAATATTGATCGCCGGCCGCCTGCCACCCTCTGGTCCGCCACAACTTCAGCGAATCGAGCACGAAGAGCCCTTCATCGGGACCGCCGGTCTCGAGAAAATATTCCCGCGTGACGTCGTCGTCGGTGATGCCGATGACCTTCTTTTGCTCGACAAGCTCGAATCGCAGCGTCTGATGCGCGCGGCCCGCGATGACGCAGTCACCAACACGATCGTTGGCAAAGACCGGCGTTGGCACGCCCGAGTGCGACGCGTCGAAGTCGTACTCGCCGGGAACTTTGACCGGCGCGCGAAGGATCGCTTTCAACTTGAGGTTGCGTGAATCTCGGCGTGCAGGCTCCTTGCCGAGTTTGAAAATAGGATGCCGCTGAATGCCTTTGGCGTGAGTTTTTGTCATGGCCGGCGCGCCAAATATCCTGACCTGTAAAACACCTGAAGGTCCGACCTCGCGACTTTGATGGCAGTCTTTCGAAACTTGCCGTCACCTTTGTCATTCGTCGAAGAATAACCGAGCAAGTAATACGAACTGCTTTCGCGGACGATGCGATCGAGCGCCTGATTGAAGGCGTTCGTTCCGGTCACAGCGAAGCCTCCCGTTGCATCTGGCAGCACATAGAACCCGTCGAACACGCTCGGCCTTCCGGGTTCGACCAATGCCATCCGTTCTCGGGCGCGATCGGGACCTCCTCTACCGTCAACGGTTGGACTAATCCATCCGGGAACTTGACCGCCGCGTGGATCAATTGAATAGATGCTCACGTCGCCCTGGATTGCCGCCCTGGCCGCATCCCACGTCTGCTCGGAACACAAGATTGGCGCGTTCGAATCTGGTGCAGCGCCCGTTCCCGCCGACGAGAGATCGTCATAAGCACCCGGCTGCAAATCGGTCCCTCGGATACCGGTGGCCGCCTCATGGGAGACGCGACAGCCAACGCTTGTCCCGACATAGATCAGCGCCTTGTGTCGGCCGCGAATTTGGGCGAGTGCTCCTGCTACGCTCGCAAACACCTTTACGGTGGTACGCGCCTTCAGTTCTTTGATTTGGGCTGGCTCGTTGGCATCGAGCGCGCCCGTAAAATGATCGACCGCGGCGAGCAGCAGACGTTTGTCTGACGTGAAGTCCTGCCCCTTTGCGCCGCTCGTCATCATGACCGCCGCCACATCGTTCGCCGCCATCCGATCGCGGACGAAACCTCTGACGATGTCCTTCGCGCGAGCTGAATACTGCAGGCCCACGTGGTAGTCATCAATCAACAACATGTAGACGCGGCCGTCCAGCTGCTCGAGCTTCTCGATAGTCATCAGACCCGGTGCAACCGCAGCAGCAGCCGGTGAGGCCTTCGCATTCGGCGGAGGAAAATCGACGAGTCTGAA
Organism: Vicinamibacteria bacterium; assembly: GCA_031371345.1. GTDB lineage: Bacteria > Acidobacteriota > Vicinamibacteria > Vicinamibacterales > JAMQPK01 > JAMQPK01. The sequence goes on along the minus strand of JANMJM010000266.1, from coordinate 7,416 downwards.
GTTGGAAATCGTCTGAAGCTGTCCGTCTTCGTAGACTTGAAAGTCCGACGCCTTCAGGTCTCGGACGAAGTTACCCCTCGCATCGAGCGCGCGGACGGGAAGCTGGACGTAATTGACTTCCGCGCGGAACGTTGGCGTGGGCTGTTGGCCCGATGCCAGAGCCGACGCGAGTACGACAGCAGCGGTGGCGGCAGCGGCACGCTGGCGCATCGTTAACTTTTTCCCGAGAAGTATGAAGGCAGCGGCAGATGCCGCATCGTCTGCAGCCCCGGCTGCGCCGCGATCACTTTCGGAATCGAATTCAGTACCACTGACACCGTCGCAATATCGCCAGGTACACCACCGGAGATTTTCATATCCAGCGTGGGCACGCCTTTGATATGAATCGAATCGTACGACTCGGGCGCGCCAAGATACGCCTCCATGTGCAGCGTAATCACCGCCGTGCCATGCCGATAGCCAACCCCGTCCTGGATGATGCCGCTCACGTACCCAGGATCGACCGCGAGATATTCACTCGCAACGGTCGTCGCCGCAATCTTTGGCTTGATGTCGTCGGTAATGCGGTCGAGTCGCCACCCGAGCGCATCGGCAATCATCGTGATCGATTCAGCGAGCCCAACATGCCGAATGGTGCCCCTCAGCACTTCGCGCTCGAATTGTTCGGGCGTGAGACCGGCGCCGATTTTCTGCTGAAAAGGCAGTCTTCGCGATCGGGCGTCTTGCAGGCGATCCACTCTGACCGAATCGATTGTCTCGGATACCGCCGTCAGCGCAATCGGCAGCGTGTCCATCACAAAACCTGGGTTCACGCCGGTCGACAGAACCGCGACCTTCGCCCTCTTCGCCATCGCATCGATTTTCCTCGCGAGCGCGGCGTGCTTGCGAACCGGGTAACTCAACTCCTCGGTCGTCGTCACGAGCGGGACGCGCGCGTTCAGTACGTCCTCGATCTGCGGCAACACTCCTTTAATTGATGATGCAGTACACAGCACCACAACGTCCGGCTTTGTTTGCTTCAGCGTCTTTCTCGCGTCGGGCGAGACCTTCACACGGAGCGGCCGCCCCACGGCCGCGAGATCCCCGACATCGCGGCCCACTTTCGCAGGATCGACGTCGATCGCTCCGACAATGCGGAATCCGTCGCGCGCGGCCAGCTGGCGCGCCATCATGGCCCCGATGGGACCCAAGCCATACAGAAGGACACGAATCATTGGAAAATTATAGGGTAGGATTTCGGCAGTGATTCGAGGCGCGTTCGCACTTTTCGTGTTCGTGCTGACTTTAGCGCCAGTTTGCGGGCAGGAACGGACACCCGGCTCGGTCCCGAAGGCGCTTTCACCCCGCAACGCCAACTATTCGATCGACGCAACACTCGACGCCCGGCGCCGGACCCTGACCGGCCGCGAAACGATCACGTGGACCAACACAAGCCCAGCCGCCGTCGCCGAACTGCAATTTCACCTCTACTTTAACGCGTGGCGGAACAGCGACTCGACGTGGATGCGTGAAGCGAAGCTGTCGGACTGGTGGCCGAACGCCGATCGGCCCGCTGCACGCGATCTCGCGTCGATTGATATCGCGAGTCTCAAGATCGCCGGCGGCGCGCTCGCGGCCGCCGACCTCACGAAGGCGATGAGGTTCATCTCGCCGGACGACGGTAATGCGGACGATCGGACGTCGATGGCGGTCGCGCTGCCCGCGCCAGTTGGACCGGGACAGACGATCGCGCTCGAAATTGACTGGACCGCGACAATTCCTCGCCCGTTCGCACGGACCGGCGCGGTTGGTGACTATTTTTTTCTCGGCCAGTGGTTTCCGAAAATCGGCGTCCTCGATAGCGCTGGCAACTGGAACTGTCATCAGTTTCATGTCCTGACAGAGTTTTTTGCCGACTTCGGTGTGTATGACGTACGAATGACGGTTCCCCGCGGTTGGCCGTTGGCTGCCACCGGCCAGGAGCGCGAGCGCCGGGACAACAACGATGGCACGACGACGCATCGCTATTACCAGGAGGACGTGCACGATTTCGCGTGGACAACGAGCCCGGACTTTATCGAGCGCCACGCGAGATTCGAGCAGCCGGGTTTGCCGCCGGTCGAGATGCGATTGATGCTGCAGCCCGAGCACGCCGCGCACGCCGAACGGGAATTCGAAGGCGCCCGCGCCGCGCTGCGCTACTACGGTGAGTGGTTTGGCGCCTATCCGTACGGCCACATCACCATCGTCGATCCCGCATGGCAGAGCGAATCAGACGGGATGGAGTATCCAACGTTGTTCACGACGGGCAGCCATTGGCTGAATCCCCGTGAGGATATCTATCTCGAAGACACTGGCGTGCATGAAGCCGGGCATCAGTGGTGGTACGGCATGGTTGCGACCAACGAGTTCGAAGATGCCTGGATGGACGAAGGGATCAACCAGTACGCGAACGCCCGCGTCGACGCGGAAACGTTTTCCTATGGGCGCGACGTGAAACGATTCTTCGGCGGGTTCGTGCCATGGGTGATGGACGTTCCGTGGGATCGCGTGATTGACGGAGAGGCCATCTCCGCCTATCGGCGGGATCTGACGACCGACATCCAGGCGACGCCCGCCTACAAATGGTGGCCACGGTCGTCGAATTCGCTGGCTTACACGAAGCCGGCACTCTGGCTCCACACACTCGAGCGGGCGCTCGGGTGGACGACCGTGCAACAGATACTCGCCACGTTTTATGCGAAGTGGCAGTTCAAGCATCCGCGGCCCGGAGATTTCTTTCAGGTGGCCAACGAAGTCAGCGGGCGGGATCTCGGCCCGTTCTTCGATCAGGTCTACCGCGGATCGGCCGTCTTCGACTACGGCGTCGAAAACGTCAGCAGCGCATCGACGGGACGCGAAACATTTCTCAACGATGTCGTCGTGCGGCGGTATGGAGATGGTATCTTTCCCGTCACCGTGTTGATCACGTTCGCCGACGGATCGACGCGGCGCGACTCGTGGGACGGCGGCGGCCGTTGGACGCGGTTCACCGTCGAGAACCGCAGTCGCGCGGTATCGGCTCAGGTCGATCCGGACCGGGTTCTGCTGCTCGACACAAACTTCACCAACAATAGTTTTACCACCGAGCCGCAAAGCCGGCGCGCGTCGACGAACTGGACATTGAAGTGGATGGTGTGGCTGCAGGATCAGATGCTGACCTGGGCGTTCTTCATATGACAGCCATGGAGGCGTTGCGCGGCGGCATGACGAAGGTCGGCAAAGCGCCGGCGATTCTCGCGTGCGTGTTTATTGCGACGCTCGTCGCAACGCTGCCGTTTTCGATCCTGATGCGCGATTCCATCGCCAGCCATCTCGGCAACAGCATGGCGGCCGTGGAAGCCGCGCGCGGACTGAATTATCAATGGCTCGCCGAGTATCGCGCGCAGGCTGGCGAGATCGGGAAGACGCTGAGCGGCACCGTCATCGGGTTTGCCGCGGTACTCGACAATCTCAGCACGCTCGTCGACAGCGAGGACCGTCCACCGTCGATTCTGTGGCTCGGAGCGGCATACCTGCTGTTGTGGCTGTTACTCGCCGGCGGCATCCTCGATCGATACGCGCGCAATCGCCCGACGCGGTCCTACGAATTTTTTTCGGCATGCGGGGTCTATTTCGGCCGTTTCCTTCGACTCGCGCCGATCATCGCGGCAACGTATTACGCGCTCTTCGCGGTCGTGCACCCGATTCTGTTCAAGCAAATTTACGGAAGCCTTACACGCGACGTCACCGTGGAGCGGACGGCGTTTTTCTATCGCCTGGCGCTTTATCTGATTTTCGGCGGACTGCTCGTCGCGGCGAATGTGACGTTCGATTACGCCAAGGTCCGGGCGGTCGTCGAAGATCGTCGCAGCATGATCGGCGCGCTGACAGCGAGCGCGCGGTTCATCAGGCGAAACTTCTCAGCGGTGGCGGCGCTGTATGTCACGAACGGTCTGATTTTCCTGACGGTCCTCATCATCTACGCTTTTGTCGCGCCCGGCATGGGCAGAACGGCAACGAGCGTTTGGCTGGGTTTCGTCGTCAGTCAGTTGTACCTGCTCGCCCGCCTCTGGGCGCGATTGGTGTTCGCGGCATCTGAAGTCGCGCTGTTCCAAGGGCGCCTGGCACATACCGGCTACGTCGCGAGCGCGCCGGTTCGGCTGCCCGAGCCTCCGATCGTCGAACAGGTCGTGGGGTGAGGACGCGGGCCCTCGACGCCGGTGTTGTTCTCCTCGCAGCCTGTCTTCTGTTCATCCTGGCGTTCGGTGGCGTCGACGTTCCACTCGGTCCGCTGCGCATCCGTCTTCATGACGGGGTGCGTCCGACCGTCCTGCTGACACTTGCCCTTGCCCTGCGCGCGTGGCTCGCGCTACCGAAACCTCTCGCCTCGTACATTTCAACGCGCGGCTTGTCGGCCTTGCTGCTGGCGATTGCGGCGGTCTACACACAGCATCACGTGCGGGTCGCCGGCGGTCTCGACAGCTACGGCTACCTCGGCGCGGCATCGCTGCTGGCGTCGGGCAGACTGACCGAGCCTCAGAAACTCACGCCGCTTCTGCCCTTCAAGGAAGCGCCGGCCGCCGCCGCGCCGCTCGGCTACGTGCCCGCGCCCGAGGGTCGTTACGCGAGCGTCCCTCGTTTTCCCCTTGGCCTTCCTCTCGTGATGGCACTGTTCAGAGTCTTCGGACCAGTTGGACCATTCTTCGTCCCGCTGCTGATGGCGTTCGCGACGATAGGGCTCGCGGGCGTGATGGGAAGAGACCCCGCAGTGCCGGCGTCGGGACTGTTCACTGCGGTGCTGGTCGCTGTCGATCCGTTGATGGTCCACTACGGAATGCAGCCGATGAGCGATGTGCCTGCCGCTTTTTGGCTGCTCGCGGCACTCTGGCTTCGACTCGAGCGCCCACGATGGGCGATCGCGGCCGGCGTGTGCGCTGGCATGGCGATACTGACGCGCCCGGCTTTGCTGCCAGCGGTCTTCGTGCTTGGCGTGGCCACGTCCGATCGGCGACGCGACAGCCACACGGCTGCCTTCACCGCCACCGTCGGCGGGTTCATCTTCATCCAGCTGGTCTTGAACCATGTTCTTTACGGACACATGTTCACGTCTGGGTATGGCCCGGCGTCGCACCTGTTTGAGCTTTCGGCCGCGCGACTGTCCGCTAACGTCGCCAATTTCGGGAAGTGGCTGACGTATTCCCATACTGTCGTCGTCTGGCTCCTGTGGCCAGCGGCGCTCGTCGTGCTTCGGCATCGGAAGTGGGCGTGGCAAGTTTCGGCCGTGGCTGCCGCGGCAGCCGCGCCGTATCTTTTTTATCTGGTCTTCGACGATTGGGAATCCAGCCGGTTTCTGCTTCCGACGATCGTGTTGGTCCTGATCCTCTCCGCCCGCGCGCTTTCAGTCGCGCTGTCGCACCTCCCGCACTTCTCGCAACACCTGCACCTCCCGCACCTCGTGCTCTTCTTCCTCGCGTTTGCCTGCGCGACGGCGGCCCACAGATTTCTCCAACGCGAAGGCGTGTATCAATTCGGTAGTGTCGAGGAGAAGTACGCTCTTGTGGGTGAGTGGTTCAAAACCCACACATCAGATCGGGCGGTCGTTCTGGCCGGGCTTCACAGCGGCAGCATTAGACTCTATGGGCAGCGCGAGACGATTCGGTGGGATCAGATTCCTTCGACCAAACTTCAGGTGACGCTGCGCACTCTTCAAGCGGCAGGCTACGAGCTTTATCTCGCGCTCGATAATCCGAGCGAGCCGGAGCTGTTTGCGGAGCGATTTACAACCGACGCCACTGCCGCCGCCGAGCCCATCGCCCGCGTACGCGTGGTGAGCATCTACCGCTTCGTGTCAGCCCACTGACACCAACCCGCGACGTAAATTTCAGAAATCGCCATCCCACGCGCGCGACATCGCTGAACGTTCACAAATTCCTTTAGCTGCCCGTTATTGCTGATGGTATTGAACTTGCTCTGTTAAGGCCGTGCAGAGCGCACACGTGTCCCAGAAACTGACCCTTCTCAAAGGCGGCGAGCCCTTGCCGGACGAGGTCGTTGCCACCGAGGCGCAGCTCACCGGCTCGGTCCGCTATCTTTTTGATTACGTCACCAGGATGCTGAAGCTCAGCGGAGCTCAGGTCGAGTTGGTTCGCCCGGGTTTCGAGACGCTCGACCTCGCGATTGGCGACAAGATCGAGGACTGGAACCAGGTATTTCTCCATATCCTCGAAGAGCTCCGGCAAAAAGGCGTCGAGCTCGAGCAGCGTGAAGCGCTACTCCAGCGGATGCGGCGCGACGGCCGGACGCTGCTCTATCGCCGCGAGCTCGGCGAGGAACGCCTGCTCAGCACGCTCCGCGAAGAGCATCGCGGGAACGGCTTCGGCATTGAAATGGTCGATCACGATCGATTCAAGGAGTACAACGATACGTTCGGTCACGCCATCGGCGACCTCGTGCTCAGCACCACGGGACGGCTGTTCCGGATGCATCGCGAGGGAGACATCGGCGTGCGCTGGGGCGGCGACGAGTACCTCCGCATCGTCCGCAATCTCGTCACCGAAACACAGCTTGGCCTGGTCGCAGGGCGCGACGCCGAGCTCGTCGACAGCTTTCAATGGGAATCGCTCGATGAGCGCTTCAAAAGTCGTCCGCCGCGTCTGAGCATCGGATTGGTCTATTGCGAGCGTCCTTCGCGAGAGGAGCGCGCTCAAATGGCGCAGTCCGACAAGCTGGCAAGCCTGACTCCCGAACAGCGCTTCGATAGTTCGGTGGCGGTCCCGCCAGGCTCGTCGTTCGACATCGCCCGGAAGCTCGTCGCCCTTGCGGACGAAAAGATGTACGAGGCCAAGCGCGCGTTCCGCGATAGCACCGATCCTCACATCACGCAGATCAACGTCCGCATCACCGGCGGCCAACTGATCCCCATCTAAACCAGGTTCCAGTCCACTTTCGTCAGCGCAAGTCCCGCCGGCGGCCGCCGATCGACGACTTCGCGGATCGCCAACGCATAAGACGCGCCGAATAAATCGTGACGCTGATACTCGGACGCGAGCGTCGCCAGAATGACGACGGCGCGATCGTGATGCGCCTGATCGCCGGTCAGGCTCGCGAGACGGTCGAGCACGCACGCAGCCTCGCAGTTCAGTTGAAAGGGGCGGACCGGATCGGCGATCGACACGCGGTCGCGAAATGCCCCGGCCCCATCGTCCCACATCGTGCGGATGGCGAACTGCATCAACTCGGCAGCGAGCATTGAATACGGCAGCTGCTCGGTGACCGCGTGTGCCCAGATGGCCGCATCGGCCACATGAATCTGATCGGTCAGCAAATCGCGCACGCCCGGCGCGTGCGCCACGCCTCCTCCCGGGACGTATCCAGAAAGCACCACCGCTTCGAACGATTTCAGTGCGAAGTCGCGAA
>JANMJM010000240.1:0-3321 GCA_031371345.1 Vicinamibacteria bacterium | reverse complement strand
CTGAAGGGCGGCCGGCATATCACCTACGACAAAGGACTGCCGCTCGCCAACGTTCACCTGACGCTGCTCGATCGCGTCGGCGTCCATGTGGATTCGTTCGGCGACAGCAGCGGAAAGGTCGAAGACCTCTTCGATCCCGTCGCGCTGTAAGTCAGTTGCAGGAGACGCACATGCATTGCCGAAGAATAAGTGGACTCGTGGTCCTGGTGCTCGGGCTCTCCGGCGCAGCTCTGGGCGCCGAACGCGCGACGCTCGCCGACGCCGTGGAGCAACGCGACAAGGCGCGCGTCCGCACCCTCCTCGAGACGGGCGTCGACGTGAACGCCGCCCAGATCGACGGAACGACCGCGCTGCACTGGGCGGCGTATCACGATGATGCGGAGACCGCGGCGTTGCTGGTGCGAGCGGGCGCCAACGTCAACGCCGTGAACCGCTATGGCGTGCCGCCGCTGTCGGTGGCGTGCTCGAACGGGAGCGGCGGCGTCGTGACGCTGTTGCTGGGCGCCGGCGCCGATGCGAACGCCACGATGAAGAGCGGGGAGACCCCGCTCATGTTGGCGGCACGATCGGGAAACCTCGACGCAGTGAAAGCGCTCCTTGTGCACGGCGCCAAACACGACGCGCGTGAGCGGAAGGGGCAGACCGCCCTGATGTGGGCCGCTGCCGAGGGGCACGCCGACATCGTCCGCGCATTGATCGAAGCGGGAGCCGACGTCAAAGCGACGCTCGAGTCGGGATTCACACCGTTCTTCTTTGCCGTGCGAGAAGGGCACATCGACGCAGTGCGGGAGTTTCTCAAGGCGGGCATCGATGTAAACGCGACGGTGCAGCGTAGCGAGGCGGAACGCGGAAGGTCCGGAGGTCCAGCCCTGTATAAGCCAATGGGCAGGGACACGAGCCCGTTGCTGCTCGCGGTGCAGAACGGTCACTTCGAGCTCGCGATCGCGCTGGTTGATGCGGGCGCCGATGCAAACGATCGGCGGTCGGGATTCCCGGCGCTCGACATGGTCTCCTGGGTGCGCAAGCCGGATTCCAGCGACGTCAGCGATCCGGCGCCGATCGGGTCGGGTCGTCTCACGAGCCTGCAGTTCGTGCGCGAGATGGTGAAGCGTGGTGCGAACGTCAATCTGCGCCTGGACAAAGGCGCGCCGAAAGTTCCCAACACGTCATCGCGCATAGAGACCGAGGGGGCGACGCCATTTCTCCTCGCGGCCGATCGCTCAGACGTTCCGCTGATGAAGCTGCTCCTGGAGTTGGGCGCTGATCCCCTAACGCCAAACTTCAACAACACCACACCGCTGATGGCTGCGGCCGGCCTCGGCACGACCGAGCCACTCGAAGAGGCCGGTGAGGAAGTCGAGGCACTGGAAGCGGTGAAGATGCTGCTCGACCTCGGCGCCGACATCAATGCTGTGAACAAGGACGGCGACACGGCCATGCACGGCGCCGCGTATGCGCAATATCCGCTTGTGGTGAAACTGCTCGCAGAGCGTGGAGCCGATCCGCAGATCTGGAAAAACCCCGACAAGGCAGGTGTGACGCCACTCTTCGCGGCCGAGGGCCATATCGGGCGGCTGCCGAGACCGGATCAACCGACGATCGAGGCGGTGACCCGTCTGATGGTGGCTGCCGGCCTTTCAACGGAGGGCGAGCGGCCGGCGGTGAAAGATATTTACGAGAAGCCGGCCGAACCGCCGCAGAAACCAGTCACGCCCGAGAAGCCGTAGCGCGAGCGCTTGTCGTGTCGTTGTACGGATCAAGTTCGCGCGGTGGTACTTGCTCGTCTGCACTCACGGATGCCCAGGGGAACCAGCATGTTCGGCAACGGAAATAGTGACCATCGTTGGCGATCCGAGCGTAGACATCGCGGCTATTACATTTTGGACATTCAGCCATGGGCGTCATCGCGGTTTCTAGAGGCAAGAGCGATGCCGCCAGTCGTGCTGGGTCGCTCTACGTATTCGAACTTTAGTCTGACTGACGGGGGACAAAAGGGGAGGGCATATGAAGAAGAAGTGTGTACTCGCGTTGGCGCTGCTGGCCATCGGCGTCTCGATTGCGGCGCAGGGAGGCCCAGCGAACACGCTGACCGCCAAAGAAAAGTCCGAGGGCTGGAAACTGCTCTTTGACGGCACGACCTTGAACAACTTCGTGCCCCAAGGCAAGGCCGAATGGAAGATTGTCGACGGCGCGTTGCAGGCCCAAGGTGCCGGCGGCTGGCTCGCCACCAAAGACGACTACACGAATTTCCAATTGCAGGTGGACTTCCGAACCAGCGCCCCGGATATCAACAGCGGGATCTACATTCGCCGCGCGCGCCAGGACGGGGACTCGCACCAGATTGGCTATGAACTGCAGATCCGGAATGCGGCTCCCGGCGATAAGCCATACGACGGCGCGAAAGACAACCACAACGCCTACTACACTGGAAGCTTTTCCGGTCACCTGAAGAGCAAGAACGAGCCGAGGGTGATCATGGGCCAGTGGCATCACTTCGACCTGACGGCCCAGGGCGATCACTTCATTGTGTTGTTCGACGGCAAGAAAGTGCTGGACGATCGTCACGCGGAATTCAAGTCGGGAGCGATCGGGCTGCAGCGCACAGGCCAGGACATCGAGTTCCGCAGCATCAAGATTAAGCCGCTGTAAATTACTTAGACGAGTGCGGTATTGCACACGCCTGTGACGCGAACCTTTGATAAGGTGAGCGTCATGGAAATGATCTATCGTCGCTTCGTCGTCGGCATCGCGTTTTCCGCTGCGCTCCTGTGTATCCCGACTGCAGGATTCACTGCCCCGATTCTCTTGTCGACGGTGGCGAGTTTCGGCGTCTTAGGTGGCTCGGCGGTCACTAATACCGGACCGACCACCGTCACAGGCAATCTCGGCGTGTCTCAGAATTCCTCGCCCACCGGCATTACGGGGTTTTACGGCACGTTAGCCAATGACGGTCCGGGAACGTTCAGCGGGACGGCCCACCAAGGCGACGCGTTTGCGATTCTTGGCGACGGGGAACTCGTGACGGCGATGACGACCTTGTCACTGATGGGCCCTGGCACGTTGGAGCCGGCGGATCTCGTGGGACTGACGCTGCATCCCGGCGTTTACACCGTGCCGGCGGGAACGACGAATTTGTCGGGCGCACTCACGCTCGACGGTCTCGGCGATCCGAATGCCCGATGGGTGTTCCAATTCCCGAGTTCCCTCATCACATCCCCCGGGTCAAAGGTAAACATCGTGAACGTGGGCTCAGCTTCTGGTGCGGGCCTGTATTGGAACGTGGGGAGTTCCGCCACGTTTGATACGAACACGACCTTCATG
>JANMJM010000217.1:0-19660 GCA_031371345.1 Vicinamibacteria bacterium | reverse complement strand
CGCGTGCGCACCTCTCGCACCTCCCGCACCTCCCGCACCTGGTTTCGATTTCTCGCACACTATGCGTGTCGGCTATTTCCATTCCGGCGGGATTGGCCGGGAAGCGCTCACGCTCGATGGTGTGGTGGCTAACGGACCGTGGGCCGGCAGCCGAACGCAGCTCGTCGACGACAGCAACCTCGGCGCCTATTTCTTCGAGATCGTCGATCGTGATACGCAGCAGGTGATCTATTCGCGCGGCTACAGCTCGATTTATGGCGAGTGGATGACGACACCAGAGGCCAAGATCGTCGATCGCACATTCCTCGAGTCGGTGCGCTTTCCCTGGCCCACAAGGCCGGTCCGCATCATCTTTAAGAAGCGAGACTCGGAGAATGTCTTTCAGCCGTTCTGGTCACTCGAAATCGATCCCGAATCCACCACGGTCACACCCAGAAGCACAACAGCCAGCGGCACCCTGAGGGCTCTCGTGGATAACGGCCCCGCCAGTGACAAGGTTGACGTGCTGCTCGTCAGCGAAGGCTACAGCGCACGCGAGCTTCCGGCGTTCCACGCCGACGCCGCGCGCCTGGTGCGCGCGCTGTTCGAGGTCGAGCCGTTCAAGAGTCGAAAGGCGTCATTCAATGTTCGCACGCTGGATGTGCCCGGCTCGCGTTTGTCTGTCGAGCGCAATATTTTCGGGCTGCTGCGATACATGCTCACCTACGACGACCGGACGCTGCGCGATGCAGTGGCGTCGGCGCCCTACGACGTCGTCGAGATCCTCATTAATGACGAGCAGTATGGCGGCGGCGGGATTTTCAATCTCCAAAGCACTGTCGCGACAGGCGCAAAAGGCGCGGAGTACGTCTTCGTTCACGAGCTGGCGCACAATCTTGCCGGTCTCGGCGACGAATACGTCGGCAACGTCACGTACCAAACCGGTGCGGGAGTGAAGGTGGAGCCCTGGGAACCGAACATCACCGCGCTGTTCGATCCGGCGCGCTTGAAATGGCGGGAGCTCGTCGAGCCCGGGACACCAATTCCGACGCCCTTGAGCTTGGCCGGAAACGTCGGCGCCTTCGAAGGTGCGGGCTACGAAGCGAAGGGCCTCTTCCGCGGCGAAGTCGACTGCATCATGTTCGCTCGCACGGCCGCGGGTTTTTGCCGCGTGTGCCAGCGGGCGATCAGTCGAGCGATCGATACCTACACGCGGTAACCCTCCGTGGCCTGTTTCTTGCGAACACGACCTTTAACGACCGACAAAGCGTCGGACCGGCGTCACAAGGGTGGAAATGACTAGAAACCGAACAGGCCGTGATATCTTTTCCACGCTGGGCCCCGAGCTTATCTTCGTCGTGATCCTCGCTCTCGCGACCTTTTTGGCCGTTTCCCGTCATTTCTGGCTTGCCGGTGACGAGCGGCGCCGCATCGACGCGAAGGCTCGACGGCGGGCGTTCAGGCGACTCGCCGCATGAAAAGCCCTACTGGTACCGACCTTCTCACCCTGCTCGTACTCGCTCTGCCCGTGGCCACGATCGCCTGGACGGTGACCCACGAAGAACTGTTCCGCGAGCCGCGCGAGTACTTCATGAAGCGGAGCGAAAAAAGTCGGAGCTTGCTCGCACGAAAATTTTTCTATCTCTTCACGTGCGAGTACTGTTTTAGCCACTACGTCTCGGCCGGCATTCTCCTGATGACCCGCTTCACGCTCCTCTTCGACGACTGGCGCGGATGGTTCATCACCTGGTTTGCGCTGGTGTGGGTCGCCAATCACCTTATGAGTGTGTTTGGCCGTCTGAGGCTGGGCATTCGCAGTGAACGACTAGAGATTGATCTGAAGCAAGCCGTAACAGAGCACGCCGTCGCGCAACTCGACGATCGCGGCGGCAAATCCCGCAAGGTCAGCTAGTCCGTTTCTCCTGGCGCCCGCCGGGAGTGTGATAGAGTTCCGCCACTTTCAGTGTCATTTCTAACGCCAATTGAGGGGAGCTATGTGGCAGCAAAACTATGAACCCGTAGGCGGGAGCCTGGGCTTGTCGGCAGCGGTGGCCGCCATTCCGATTCTTGTGCTGTTCGTCATGCTCGGCGTCATGCGGAAGCCGGCGTGGATGGCCGCGCTGACGGCGCTCGTCGCGGCGCTGCTCGTGGCGCTGGTCGGCTACGGGATGCCTGTGCAGCTGGCGGTTGTGTCCACCGCATACGGCGCGGCCTTCGGGGTGTTTCCGATTGCGTGGATCGTGTTCAGCTCGATCATGCTCTACCGGTTGGCGGTCGACACCGGCAAGTTTGAAGTGATTAAAGATTCGGTGGGCGGGCTGACCAACGATCGGCGCCTGCAGGCGATGTTCATCGCGTTCTCGTTCGGCGCGTTCATTGAAGGTGCGGCCGGATTTGGCGCCCCGGTCGCCGTGTCTGGCGCGATGCTGGCCGGCCTTGGATTTTCGCCGTTCTACGCCGCCGGCATCTGCCTGCTCGCCAACACCGCACCTGTCGCGTTTGGTTCGATCGGCATTCCGATTACGACGCTCGCCAACATCACGGGTCTTCCACTGCTCGCGCTGAGCGCGATGGTCGGCCGTCTGTGCGCGATGATTTCGGTGATCATCCCCGGCTACCTGATTGTCGTCATGGCAGGTCCGAAGCGGGCGCTCGAAGTACTTCCGGCCATCATCGCCTGCGGCGTGTCGTTCGCGGGCGTCCAGTTTTACGTGTCGAATCACATGGGCCCCGAGTTGACCGACATTCTGAGCTCGCTCAGCTGCATCGGCGTCATGGTGCTCGTCCTGAAATTCTGGAAGCCGAAAAATATCATGCGGCTCGAGGGCGATAAGGCCGTCAATCTCACGCCGAAGCAGTACTCGGCGGGCGAGCTCTTGATGGCGTGGGCCCCGTATCTGTTGCTCGTCGTGTTCGTGCTCGTGTGGGGCGAGCCGAGCATCAAGCTCGCGATCAACAAATTCACCGATAGTCTGCTTCCAGGCGGGCTGCCGACGTTCCCGTCGCCAAAAACTGCGGGTCAGCTCAACAGGATCATGGTACCCGGCCTTCACAACATGATCACGCAGGTGCCGCCTGTGACAGCCAAGCCGGCGCCCTATGGCGCGCTCTACGAGCTGAACTGGCTGAGCGCCTCCGGCACGGCCTGCTTCCTTGCCGGCGTGGCCGCGGCGATTCTGCTGCGTGTGTCGCCGAACCGGTTTGCCAAGACCTATGTCGCCACCTTCAAGCAGCTGAAGCTGCCGATGGTGACGATTGCGTCGATGCTCGGCCTGGCGTACCTCATGAACTACTCGGGCATGACCTCGACGCTTGGCCTTGCGCTGGCCACGACCGGCGGCGCGTTTCCGTTTTTCAGCGCCGTGCTCGGCTGGCTCGGCGTCTTTTTGACGGGCAGCGATACATCGGCGAACGCGCTCTTCGGCAATCTGCAGGTGGTGACGGCCAATGCACTCGGCCTGAATCCTGTGCTGACGGCATCGGTGAACTCGGCCGCGGGCGTCATGGGCAAGATGATTTCGCTGCAGAGCATCGCGGTTGCCGTCGCCGCGACGGGCATGTCGACGGCCGACGAGAGCAAGCTGTTTCGCTTCACCATCAAGCACAGCGTGCTGTTGATGGTCGTGATGGGCATCATCTCGATGATGTATGCGTACGTATTTCCGGGATGGGTACCGGTGGTGCCGCCGAAGCCGTAAGCTGTAACTTGTCAGTAAAATGTAAGAAGTGACTGGGCGGGCCCTGAATATCGGGCCCGCCCTTTTTTTTGTCTAATCTAAAAGCGACGCGCTTCCCAGTCCTGAAAATTTCAAGCCACTAAGGCACGAAGAATGAACCACACAAGATCACGAAGAAAAAACCTTATTTTAAGTTTCTGCTAACGCGTAAAAATTCTCAGGCCGCTGACGACCGACAGAATGACGGAGATGACCGTGACCAGAAGACACACGAGGGCCATCATGATGTGATCGATTTTCTCGGGCTTCAGCGGGTCGAGGAGGAGCGCGGTGAGGTAGCCGCCAAAGAAACCACCGGCATGCGCGAAGTTGTCAACGCCCGGCATGATGAGGCCGAAGAACCCGAGGATGACCGCGTAGCGTATCGCCTCCGATCGCACGAGATGGCTGCCGGTGCGGCGTCCGTAATACACGAGCGCGCCCAGTAGACCAAAGATGGCGGCCGACGCGCCCAGCGTCAACGGTGCGCCGCTCAAAAACGGTAGCGGCGGGAAATACCTCCACGCGACCGAGCTCAGGAGAAAACCACAGGCACCGGCGATGGTATAGATGATCACCATGCGGCCTGCCCCATAGACATCTGCCACGACCGGTCCGAGGTCGCGCACCCACATCATGTTGAAGACGATGTGCAACAGGCTGCCGTGCAGCCAACTGGCGCTGAACACGGTCCACCAGTGTCCGGCCAGGAACACCGGCCGCCCGCCACTGGCTCCAAGCAGAAACGCAATTTCCGGGCTCGGCGCAAGGAAGCCGAACAGCCCGCCACCCATTCGCAGTCCGCCGCCCGACAGCAACAGCGAGATGAGGTAGATCGCGCCGTTCCCCCAGACGACAAGGGCGACGAATCCGAGATCATTCCCAAGATTGCGCAGCAGCGGCGCAAAGCCCCACAGGCCCGGATTCCGGCGTCCACAATTCAAGCACTTGTCGTCGCGCACGCCCACGAGAGAGCCGCACGACGTGCAGACGACCGAACCGGACGTTTGGCGCTTGAACATTTATCTGGTGATTGGGGGATAGGTGATTGAGCGATTGAAACTGATTTAGCGATTTAGCGATTTAGCGATGCAACGATTGCGTGATTTGGTGTTGTGATTTGGCCATCACCCAATCACCCATCACCCAACCGACTATACTATTGGGATGCCTTCGTCGAGAAATTCACAGTCTGTCGCCAACCCACAGCGTCGAAACGTCGCCATCATCGCCCACGTCGATCACGGGAAGACCACGTTGGTTGACGCGCTGCTGCACCAAAGCGGCGCGTTTCGCAGCAACGAGCGCGTGGCCGAGCGGGCCATGGACAGCAACGAGCTCGAGCGCGAACGTGGCATCACAATTATGGCGAAGAACACCGCCGTTCACTACCACGACATGCTCATAAATATCGTGGATACGCCGGGCCACGCCGATTTCGGTGGAGAAGTCGAGCGGACGCTCTCGATGGTTGACGGTGTCGTCCTGCTCGTTGACGCGTCGGAGGGTCCATTACCTCAGACTCGATTCGTCCTCGGCAAAGCGTTCTCGCGCGGGCTGCCGCCGATTGTCGTCATCAACAAGATCGATCGCCCGGATGCGAGAGCGTCGGAAGTGCTCAATGAAGTGTTCGACCTCTTCATCGATCTCGACGCGTCGGAAGCGCAACTCGATTTTCCCGTCATCTATACCAACGCCAAGAAAGGCACCGCGGGCCTCGAACCCGATGCGCTCAGCGAGGACCTGCGGCCATTGTTCGACGCCATCGTGAATCATGTGCCACCTCCGATGGGCCTGGTGGATGCTCCACTGCAGATTCTTGTGGCCAATCTCGACTCGAGCGACTACCTCGGCCGCATCGCGATCGGACGAATCTTCAACGGCAAGGTGAAGCTCGGTGACGAAGTCGCCGTCTGCTCGCCCTCCAGGCCGGAAGCGCGCATGGCAAAGATCACGAAGATGTTTTCGTTCGACGGATTGAAGCGTATCGAGATCGAGAGCGCGGCCGCCGGCGACATCATCTGCCTGGCCGGCATGCCCGACATTACGATCGGCGAGACGGTCACGGAAGTTGACCGACAGTCGCCAGTGCCGGTTGTCGCCATCGATGAGCCAACGGTGTCGATCGTCTTCGGCGTCAACACATCGCCCATGGCAGGCCGCGAAGGTCAGTACGTGACGTCACGCCAGGTCAAGGACCGTCTCGAGCGCGAGCTGATCGGCAATGTGTCGATTCGGCTCGAAAACACCGACAGTCCCGAATCGATCAACGTCGTCGGCCGGGGCGAGCTGCAGTTGTCCATCCTCATCGAAATGATGCGGCGGGAGGGCTTCGAGCTTCAGGTGTCGCGTCCGCAGATCGTCACGAAGGAAATGGATGGAAAGCGGTTCGAGCCCGTAGAAGATCTCGTGATCGACGTCCCGGAGGATTTTCAGGGGGTCGTCATCGCCCAGACAGGCGGTAACAAAGGGACGATGACGAAAATGGTGAACCATGGAAGCGGCCGGGTGCGGATGGAATTCCGGATTCCGGCGCGGGGCCTCATCGGCTTCCGTTCACAGTTTCTCACCGACACGCGCGGCACCGGCATCATGAACCACCTGTTTGCCGGTTGGGAGCCTTGGCACGGAGCCATCGCCGCCCGGGCCACCGGGGCGCTCGTAGCCGACCGCACCGGCGTGGCGACCGCTTACGCCATCGCCAACCTCCAAGAAAGAGGGGAGATCTTCATCTCGCCGGGTGCAGCGGTCTACGAAGGCATGATCATCGGCGAGAACTCTAGGCCGGCCGACATGGATGTGAACGTTTGCAAGGAAAAGAAGCAAACGAACATGCGGGCGTCCTCGGCCGACGAGGCCATCCGACTGGTCCCGCCACGAATTCTCGGCCTGGAGCAGGCCATCGAGTTCATTAATGAGGACGAGCTGGTCGAAATCACCCCCAGTGGCATCCGCCTGCGGAAGCGCGTCCTTGCCGCCAACCAGCGGCCGAAACGTGCCGAGCGGGAGGGCTGAAATCCGACCATTTCAATCGGCTATTGATTTTGTAGATCCAAACGAGCGCCTTTGGTAGTATGTGGGCGCTAAACAAGCCATAGATCTTAATTGTTGGTTGCTGCGACCCCGTGTGGGTTTCATGACGAGGTGACCGCTCCATGACTGCTCCAATTCAAATCCAGACTCACGAACCCTCAGCCCCGTCGCGACGTTCGTTCATCAAAGGCGTTATTGCCGCAGGTGCTGCGGTCTCGGCATCGAGTTATATGTTCCGCGGATCGGAAACGCTCCACGGACAAGGGTCGTTGCCCGGATCGGTCGAGCGCCTGATGACGTTGAACGTCAACGGTCAGCAGCGCCGCGTCGACGTGATGAAACAGGAAACGCTCGCGATGACGTTGCGCTACAAGCTGGGCCTCACAGGCACCAAGCTTGGCTGCGATCGATCAGAGTGCGGTGCGTGCACCGTGTTGATCGACGACGTGCCTCACTACTCGTGCTCGGTGCTCACGCACACGGTGCGGAACAAGCGCGTGATGACGATCGAAGGTCTCGAGAGCGCCGACGGCACGCTGCATCCCGTGCAGCAGGCCGTGGTCGACGAACAGGGATTCCAGTGCGCGTTCTGCATGTCCGGCTTCGTCATGTCGACGGTGGGTTTCCTGAAGACGAACCCGAATCCGACGCGCGAAGAGCTGGCGCACGGCATCTCCGGCAATCTCTGCCGCTGTGCCGATTACAACAAGATATTGACCGCCATGATGCGTGGCGCTGACAACATGCGCCAGAGGACGTAAGCGTGGCCGACAATATCCCGAAGAAACCCGATTACAAATTGATCGGGCAGAATTACGTGCTGCCCGATCTCGTCGCGAAGGTCACGGGTCGAGCGAAATACGCCGAAGATTTTCGCGCCGAAGGCATGCTGTTCGCGCGGCTGCTCTTGAGCCCGCTGCCGCACGCACGCATTAGAAAAATCGACGCCTCCGCGGCTCTGGCGATGCCGGGCGTGGTGGCGATTCTGACCGGCGAGGACGTGCCGAAGCCGCAGCAGCCGCCGGGTGGGGACGCCGCGCAACGGCCAAACACCGTTCCGGAAGTGGCGCTGGCGACCGAACCGCTGTATCAGGGCGAACCGATTGCTGCAGTGGCGGCGATCGACGAGTTGACGGCCGCCGAAGCGATCGAAAAAATCAAAGTCGAGTACGAGCCGCTGCCCTTCGTCGTCGATCCGATGGTGACGCTGCGTCCCGGCGGTCCGAACCCGCGCGCCGAAGGCAACATCTGGCGTCCGCCGCAAGTTCAGGAATTCAAGATCCCGGCAGCGGCCGTGAAAGATCTCGACGAGGGCCGCATTCCGTTTCTCGAAGACACGCCGATCAGATGGCAGGTTGGCGACGTGGACGCCGGCTTCAAGAACGCCGACTACGTGCTCGACGAAACAATCGTGCATCAGTCGACCGGCCATCAGCCGATGGAGCCTCGCACCGCGATGGCGATGTGGCGGAACGGAAAGCTGCTGCTGTACGGATCGACGCAGTCGGTTGCGCGCACGGTGGCGAACGTCGCACAGTGGGTCGGTATTCCTGAAAAAGACGTCGTCGTCATCAGCGAGTACACGGGCGGCGGTTTCGGTGGAAAGATTCCCGGCGCACAGACGATGGCGATTCCGGCGCTGCTTGCGAAGAAGACGGGCCGTCCCGTGCAGATGCGCATCAGCCGCGAGGAAGAAAACTATATCGGTCGCGCGCGCACCGGCATTCACATGCGCGTGAAGATCGGCTTCAGGAAAGATGGCCGCATTACCGCGATGGATATGTGCGTCATCGGCGATTGCGGACCGTATGCGAATCAGGGGGACGCGGGCACGGTCGGATCGACCGCGACGGCGTTATATAACCCGGAAAGCATTCGCTTCCGCGGCGTCAGCGTGCTCACCAATACGCCGCCGCGCGTTTCGCAACGCGCGCCAGGCGGAGAGCAGGCGTCCACGATGCTCGAGCCGATGATCAGCAAAGCGGCGCGACATCTTGGCGTCGATCAGGTCGCGATTCGGAAAATCAACGCGCCGATCACCGGAACCGAGTTTGGACCTCCGCCCGCGGCAGCCGCAGGTGGTGGTCGTGGTGCGGGTGCAGCGGCGCCCGCCGCGACGGCTGCGTCCGGTGGACGAGCAGGCGCGCCGGGCGGACCGCCCGCCGTCGCCCAGCCGCAGCCAGCCGAACAGGGTCGCGCGACAGGACGAGGACAGCAGGCGGCGGGGCAGGTGCCGGGCCAGCAGCCCGTTGCCGCCGCAGCGCCGGCAGGAGGCGCGCCGCGGCGCGCGTTCTTCACGAGCGCGTATCTGCGAGAGGCGCTCGACAAAGGCGCCGAGCTCTTCAAGTGGGAAGAACGGAAGCTTCGTAACGGCCAGCGCATCGGCACCAAGGTCACCGGTGTCGGCGTCGGTGTCGGCACCTTCACGGCCGGTTCGATTGCGATGGACGGATTGCTGTTGGTTCGCCCCGACGGCAAGTTGTGCGTCCAGACGGGGATCGGAAATCTCGGCACTGGCTCGGTCCACGACTGCTCGCGGGTTGCGGCCGAGGTGCTGAACTTCCCTTGGGAAAAAACCGAAGTCGTGTGGGGCGACACGTCGAAAAATCTTGCGTGGAGCTCGCCGCAAGCCGGCAGCCAGACGATTCACGCTCATACGCGCGCCAATCACGCGGCCGCGATGGACATGAAACAGAAGCTGCAGGAAATCGCCGCGAAGAAGCTTGGCGGCAGTCCGGCCAGCTACAGCGTCGCGAACGAGCGCGTATCCGGTCCGGGCGGCGGCCTGACGTTCGCGCAGGCCGCGCAGGAAGCGATCAAGCTCGGCGGAAAATACGATGGCCACGAGGTCTCCGACGACTTGAACGCGATGACCAAGACGTCGGCCGCGGCGTTGGCGGGGCAGGGTTTGATGGGCGTGGCGCGCGACAACTACGGACGCAAAGGCAATACGCAAACATGGGTCGCGAGCTTCGCGGAAATCGAAGTCGACGTTGAAACCGGCGAGTATCGTCTCGTGGATTACTGCGCCGTGGCCGATTGCGGCACCGTCATTAATCCTCGCGGTTTGGCGGCTCAGATCCATGGCGGCGGCGTACAGGGTTTTGGACAAATCAAGAGTCAGAAGTGGGTGTACGACCAGCGCTACGGCGTATCGCTGGCGAACCGATTCCACTACAACAAACCGCCGACGATTCTCGACATCCCACTTCAGGAGATGCTGTGGGCGGCGGTCGAAATTCCGGATCCCCAAACGCCCGTCGGCGCCAAAGGGATCGGCGAGCCGGCCATTGCGGCCGGTGCTGCAGCAGCAATCTGTGCGTTGAACGCGGCGATTGGCGACGATTACCTGCGCCGCACGCCGGCGACGCCAAGCATGATTATGGCCTCCCTCGACGCGAAGAAGCGCGTCGACGAAGGCCTCGTCACCCACGTGTAGGAGGAGGCTGAAACATGGCAACAATTCATGATGTAATGCCGGCTTTTGAGCTGTTCCAGCCTGCCAGCGTCGCCGATACGCTGTCACTGCTGGACCGGCATCGCAAGAGCGTTTGGGTACTGGCCGGCGGGCTCGATACATTCGACTGGCTGAAAGATCGCAACAAGCGGCCGCAGGTCGTCATCGACCTCAGCGGCGTGACGGAATTGAGCGGCATCAAGTCGACCGCCGACGGTGGACTTGAGATCGGGGCGACGACGAGCCTCACCGAGATCGCCAATCATGCCGACGTGAAGGCCAAGTTCGGGCTGCTCGCGCACGCAGCCGGCCTGGTCGCCTCGCCGCAGATTCGCAATCAGGGCACGCTCGGCGGCAACGTGTCGCAAGACACGCGGTGCTGGTACTACCGAAGCGGCTGGACCTGCTATCGGGCGGGCGGCAACATCTGCTACGCCGATACGCCGACCTCGATCAACCGCGAGCACGCCATCTTCGACGCAAGCCGCTGTGTGGCGGTGAATCCGTCCGATACGGCACCTGCGCTCGTGGCGCTCGATGCTCAGATGGTCATTCGTAATGCGAGCGGCGAACGGGTCGTCCCGGCTGAAGAGTTCTTCATCGGTCCGTCGACCGACATCACGCGCATGACCGTGATGCTTCCAGGCGATCTTCTGACGTCGATTCGCGTTCCAGCGACGTGGGCCAACGCGAAGTTCTACTTCGAGAAGGTGCGCGATCGTCAGGTGTGGGACTTCCCGCTGGTGAACGTCGCGTCAGCGCTGAAGATTTCCGGCGGCAAGATCGATCAGGCCCGTGTCGTGGTCAACGCGGTTGCCGCGCACCCGATGCGCCTGCGGAACGTTGAAGCGGCGCTGGCAGGCAAGACGCAGAACGAAGAAACGGCGACCATGGCGGGCGAAATGGCGGTGCAGGGTGCACAGCCGCTCGCGCACAACGGCTACAAAATTCCTTTGATGCGAAACCTGGTTAGGCGAGCCATCAGGGCGGAGGCCACATCATGAACTTCCTCGTACAGTGGGGCCGAAACCCCTGGGGTGAAGATATTCTGACGCACGCGCAATGGAATCTCGTGTACGTCGCGCTGTTGTTCGGCGTCTGTTTCATGCTCGCGCACACGCTCTATGTCGCCTTTTGGCCGAAACCGAAGGGACCCGACACGGCACCGGTGAACCCGGCGGCCGCCGCTCGTGTTCCCGAGCGCGTGAAGCGCCATTCGCTGGCGGCGCGCATGTTCCATTGGATCATGGCCGCATCCATGCTCACGCTGCTCGTCACGTCGTTCGGCCCCATCCTGGGATGGAAGTTCGACTGGGTGCAGATCCACTGGATAGCGGGCATCGTGCTGACGATCTCGATCATCTATCACATCATCCACGCCAGCTTCTGGCTCGATTTCTGGTCGATCTGGCTCAACAGGGAAGATGTGGCGGAGGCTACTGGACGGTTCAAGCGTGCGGTCGGCGGCCAAGCGCCACTGCCGCGCAAGGCCGGAAAGTACCCGTACGACAACAAGATGTATCACACGGCCATCGTGCTCTCCGCACTGGCCGTCGTCCCCACGGGCCTGTTCATGATGAAGCGCGTTCAAACGCCGCTGTTTGTTCGCAATCCGTATCTATTCAGCGACGGCACATGGGGTCTGATGTATGTGCTTCATGGGTTGTCGGGCATCGGCCTCGTTGGGCTGACCATCGCTCACATTTATTTCGCCATCCGGCCCGAGAAGCTTTGGATTACCAAAGGCATGGTGTTCGGCGACATCAGCCGCGACGAGTATCTGAAGCATCACGATCCACAGCGCTGGGTCGTCGACTCGACGACGCCGCGGGGCTAATCAACAAAAGGGGCAAGGGGTAAGGGGTAAACGAACGCGCGTTCTCGCGTGACATTTACCCGTCACTCCTTACCCCTCATCCTTTTCTCTTTCATTCACTCAACTCCATATGAAAAACGAATTAAAGGAGAGGTGCGCGCGGATCGAGGAGTGCTACGAGTTCATGCTCGCCTACGCCGCGCAGGGCCTTCGGACAGAGCATGGCGCCGGCGCCGGCTCGCAAATCCGCTCGTTTCTGAACAACGCCGACAAGGCGCTCGACGGCCTGGCCGAGCTGTTCTCGAAGATTGTGAAAGCTGATGGCATCAAGCCGTCCACGCCCTACGACAACTTCATTGCCGTCCTGAGTCGAGATGCGAGCGATGCGCGCGCGGCCATCGGCCTCGCGCTGGCGCAGCCCTCCATCAGCTCGCAGCTGGTCGACAACCTGAATGCATCGATCCACGTCCGCGCGTTGTTGACCGATCTGTTTCTGCTTGATGAAATCGTGCGGCCTGAAGCGGCCACCGAGACAGGCGCCTAGCGAGCGCGAGCGCTGTCTCAACAACTCGATCCCGGAACACGAAGGCACGAAGAAGAACAAAAGACGTAACAAGGGCACGAAGAAATGGATTGTTCTTTTCTTCGTGATCCTGGCAGGTGTCTGCCTTGGCCGGTTCGGATCTTCGTGGTTTCGAGGTCGTGTCTTGGTCGTCTTCGTATTTTCGTGATCTCCGTGTCTTCGTGATCCGTACTCAGGGCAAATTCAGTTCCGTTTTTCCGCTTTTCACTTCAATGGATTTTGTTGTGGGTGCGCCACCGGCGTACAGGTTAACCGTGTAAGTGCCCGCTGGAACACCGTCGATGCTGAAGCTGCCGTTCTGGTCCGTCTTCGCCGTGTAGGGCGAAGGCGCGACGAGGATGTCGGCCCGCATCGACGAGTGGATATCGCAGGTGACCGTGTAAAAGCCCGGACGCTCGAATGTGTAATCGTAAGAGCCGAAGGCAATGGTGGCGACGTTGAAGACGGGCGTGTCGGTGGCCACTTCGGTGACGCGCACGTTGTGGAGCACGTCTTCGCTGTTGCGAAACTGCACGGCCTGGCCGGTTTGCGCGACGAGCAACGGCGGCAGAAATTCGTAGCCGGCCTGGTCCATGACTTTCGGGCCTGTGGGCGGCGGAACCTCGCGTCCGTCGGCCGGCGCGAGGACCACAATCGCCCCGGCGCCGCTGTCTTTCACTTTGCCGCTCACTGCCGCTGTACCACGAGCGGTGATCGTTGAAGAGGGTGTTGAGACAGCCGACCGGTTCGATGGATTCGCCGATGGACTCCCGCACCCAACCGAACTCATGAGAATGCCGGCGATTCCGGCGCGCATTGCGAGGGTCCCGCGAAAATTCATCTCGTACAATTCTATCGGCTTTTTTGTTGTACGATGCGCCGTGAATCGCTTGACTCTTCAGGCGCGTTGCGCCCTGCTTTTCACGCTGGTCTTCGCAGTTGCTGCGGCCGCCCAACAGCCGCGCCGACCCGCGACACCGCGCACGGCGCAATCTGCTTCCGCTCCTCAGTTCTTTTCCACAACCCTCAGCGTCGATCAGATGAAGGGCAAGCAGGCGGTGATCGATACCGATATGGGCACCATCTTCATCGATCTCCTGCCGGAAGCGGCTCCGAATCATGTCGGCTATTTCATCAAGAATGCACAGGACGGCGCGTACAACGGAACGATCATCCACAGAGTTGTGCGCCAAGGCATTATCCAGGGCGGCGATCCGCTGACGAAGGATCCGTCGAAACAAGACGCGTACGGCACCGGGGGATTTGGCGCGCTGAAGGCGGAGCGCAACGCCGAGAAGAATACGCGCGGTGCCCTTTCGACGGTGGTCGGCGCCAACAGCCCTGATAGCGGCGGCATGCAGTTTTTTATCTCTGTGTCCGATCAGCCTGCGCTAGACGGTGTCTTTGACGTGTTCGGCCGCGTGAGCGAGGGCATCCTCGTCGCGCAGAAGATTTCTGAGAGCGCCGCCGACGATAAAGGCCGCCCGGCGATGCGCGTGACCGTGAAGTCGGTCGTCATCAGGGACAAGCCGGCTGCCAAGCCTGAGCCGTTCTCAACCGAAAGCGCCGCAGAACTTGGTGCGTACCGTGCCGTGCTCGAAACGAGCATGGGTAACATTACGATCGAATTCATGCCTGAAAAGGCTCCTGCACACGTCAGAAACTTCCTGCGGCTCGCGCAGGCGGGCGTCTACGACGGGATCGGTTTCCATCGGGTCGTCAAAGGCTTTGTCATCCAGACGGGCTACCTGCCCGCCCGAAGCAACCCGCTGTCGGAAAGCCAGCAGCGATTTGTGCGGAATCTTCAGCCCGAGTTCAACGATACTCAGCATGTCAAAGGCACGGTTTCGATGGCTCGCGGGTCAGACCCGGCGAGCGCCGATACCTCGTTCTTCATCTCCGTGGGCCCGAACGGCGTGCTCGATGGGAAATACACGGCGTTCGCGCGGGTCGTCGACGGGTTGCCGGTCGTTGAAGCCATCGAGAACGTCCCGGTCATGGGTGAAGCTCCGATCACGCGAGTCGAGGTCAAAACCGTCCGCATCGAACATCGGTAACACGAAGGAGACGCCATGGTATCCGACACGGTTGGCTCCATTCTGCGGCACAAAGGGCACGAGGTCTGGTCCGTCGACGCCACCGCGTCGGTCTTTCAGGCGATTGGCCTCATGGCCGAGAAATCGATCGGGGCGCTGCCGGTCATTGCCGATGGTCAGGTGATCGGCATCATGTCGGAGCGCGACTACGCGCGCAAAGTGGTTCTCCACTCACGATCGTCGAAAGACACGCTCGTTTCCGAGATCATGACGACACCGGTCGTGTCGGTTGGGCCGCAGCAGACTGTCGAGGAATGCATGAAGCTGATGACGCAGAAACGGATTCGGCATCTTCCTGTGGTCGAGCAAGGGAAGCTCATCGGTATCGTGTCGATCGGCGATCTCGTCAGAAAAGTGATTACCACTCAAGGCGAGATCATTCAGCACCTGCAGGAGTACATCTCTGTAAGACCTGCATAACGATAAACGACAGAGTCATTGACTTTCTAGTTTCAAGTTTCTCGTTTCAAGTTATTATTGTCGGTTCCATGCCTCAGTTTATTTACACGATGAAGGGGCTCGGGAAGGTCTATCCTCCCGACGCTCAGGTCCTGAAAGACATCTGGCTGTCCTTCTATCACGGCGCCAAAATTGGCGTCCTCGGATTGAACGGCTCTGGAAAAAGCACGCTGCTGAAGGTGATGGCGGGACTCGACCGCGATTTTTCTGGCGAGGCTTTTCCCGCCGACGGTATTTCTATCGGCTATCTATCGCAGGAGCCCCAACTCGACCCGGCGAAAACGGTTCTCGAAGTCGTCGAGGAAGGAGTGGCCGAGACCAGGGCGTTGTTGAAGCGGTTCGACGAGATCAACGAGAAGTTCGCCGAGGATCTGTCGCCGGAAGAGATGGACAAGGTGCTCGCAGAGCAGGCGCGCGTGCAAGATCGGATCGACGCGGCCGGCGCCTGGGAGCTCGATTCCAAGCTCGAGTTGGCGATGGACGCGCTGCGGTGCCCTCCTCCGGATATCCAGGTCAAAACGCTCTCGGGGGGCGAAAAACGGCGTGTTGCGCTCTGCCGCCTGCTGTTGCAGTCGCCCGATCTGTTGCTGCTTGACGAGCCGACCAACCACCTCGATGCGGAATCTGTCGCATGGCTCGAGCGATTCCTGAAGGACTATCCCGGCACTGTCGTTGCCGTCACACACGATCGCTATTTTCTCGACAACGTCGCGGGATGGATTCTCGAGCTCGATCGCGGCTCGGGCATTCCCTGGGAAGGCAACTATACGTCGTGGCTCGAGCAGAAGCAGAAGCGGCTGGCGCTCGAGGAGAAGACCGAGTCCAAGCGGCAGCGCACGCTGGCGCGAGAGCTGGAATGGGTCCGCATGGCGCCGCGGGCACGACAGGCAAAAGGGAAGGCGCGGTTGAAAGCCTACGAAGACCTGCTCGGACAAGACACCGCCAAGCAGCTTGAAAGCGTGGAGATCTTCATTCAGCCTGGCCCTCGTCTGGGCGACATCGTCGTCGAAGCCCGCGACTTGAAAAAAGCCTACGGCGACAAGCTGCTGATTGATGACCTGACCTTTACGCTGCCGCCCGGCGGCATCGTCGGCGTGATTGGCCCGAACGGCGCAGGCAAGACGACGTTGTTCAGGATGATCACGGGGCAGGAAAAACCGGATGAGGGCACCTTGCGCCTCGGCGAGACCGTGAAGCTGGGCTATGTCGATCAGAGCCGCGACTCGCTCAACGCAAAGAAGACCGTGCACGACGAGATTAGCGGCGGCGAGGAAGAACTGACGCTCGGCAAGCGCACTGTGCCGTCGCGTGCGTATGTCTCATGGTTCAATTTCAAAGGACGCGATCAGCAGCGGTTTGTGGGAGAGTTGTCGGGTGGAGAGCGAAACCGCGTGCACTTGGCGAAGCTGCTGAAGGCAGGAAGCAATGTGCTACTGCTCGACGAGCCGACCAACGACCTCGACGTCGACACCTTGCGCGCCCTCGAAGAGGCGCTTCTGCAGTTTGCCGGGTGCGTCGTCGTTATCAGCCACGATCGATGGTTTCTTGACCGTATCGCGACCCACATGCTCGCCTTCGAAGGAGAGAGCGAAGTGGTGTGGTTCGAGGGAAACTACCAGGATTACGAGGTCGATCGACACCGGCGCCTGGGTACTGCCGCCGATCAGCCTCACCGGATCAAATACCGAAAACTGACTCGTTGAACACAGAATCCTGCCCAAGAACCCAGGACCCCTGAAAGGTCGTCTAAGCTAAAAGCGCTTAGTGGCTGAACCCAAAAAGAAGACGAACATCGCCAACGTGTGGGCCGAGGCCCGCGAGGTCGTGTGGGTCCACCGCCGGCGACTGGCGCTCGGCCTCGCTCTCATGCTCGTGAACCGGTTCGCCGGCCTCGTTCTTCCCACGACTTCCAAGTACCTGATCGACGACGTCATCGGCAAGCACCGCGCAGATCTGCTCGTCCCATTGGCCCTCGCGGCGGGCGCCGCCACCATCGTCGATGCAGCCAGCGCCTTTGCGCTGTCGCAGGTGCTCGGCGTGGCCGCGCAACGCGCGATTGCCGAGATGCGGAAAAGCATGCAGATGCACATTACGCGTCTGCCGATCCGTTACTTTGATTCCACGCAGACCGGCGTGTTGATTTCCCGCGTGATGAACGACGCCGAGGGCATCCGCAACCTCGTCGGCACAGGCATCGTCCAGTTGACCGGCAGCCTTGTGACGTCGGTGATCGCGCTTGGTGTGCTGTTCTATCTGAACTGGCAGCTGACCCTGGCGAGCATCATCGTGCTGGCCATGTTTGCCGGCGGCATGATCGCCGCCTTCGGTAAGCTGAGGCCACTCTTCCGCGATCGCGGAAAAATCACGGCCGAGGTTTCAGGCCGCTTGGCCGAATCGTTCGGCGGCATCCGGATTGTGAAGGCCTACACTGCCGAGGATCGCGAAGACAGCGTCTTCGCCGCCGGTATTCAGAAGCTGTTCGAGAACGTGCGGAAGACGCTCACCGGCATCGCCGCGGTGACGTCGTTCGGCGGCGCGATAATCGGTGTGATCGGCGTCGTCATCATGGTGGTCGGCGGCCGCTCCATTCTCGCCGGGACGATGACGCTTGGCGATTTCGTCATGTATATCTTTTTTGTCGGGCTCCTGGCCGTGCCGTTGATTCAGATGTCGTCCATCGGCACGCAGTTATCGGAAGCCATGGCCGGGCTCGACCGCATCCGCGAGATCAAGCAGATGGCCACCGAGGACGACGAAGACGCGTCGCGCGAGCCGCTCGGAACTCTCCAGGGTGAAGTTGTCTTTGACGACGTTTCGTTCGAGTACGAGGCGGGCACGCCCGTGTTGCGGCACGTGTCGTTCAGGGCGCCGGCTGGCACGACAACGGCGCTCGTAGGGTCGAGCGGATCGGGTAAGAGCACGCTCATCAGCCTTGTGATGGCGTTCAGCCGGCCGGGATCCGGACGCGTCAGCGTAGACGGGCGCGATCTCACGGCCGTTCGGTTGCGCGATTATCGCGGACAGCTTGGCGTGGTGCTGCAAGACAATTTCATGTTTGACGGCACGGTTACTGAGAACATCCGTTTCTCGCGACCGAATGCCACAATGGATGAAGTGAAGGCTGTCAGCGATATCGCACACTGCGACGAGTTCGTCGCCAAATTTCCGAAGAAGTACGAGACGGTGGTCGGCGAGCGGGGAGTGAGGTTGTCGGGCGGACAGCGGCAGCGGGTTGCCATCGCTCGCGCCATTCTGGCCGACCCGAGAATCTTAATCCTCGACGAGGCGACCTCCAGCCTCGACAGCGAGAGCGAAGCGCTGATTCAGGACGGCTTGCACGCCCTACGCAAGGGCAGGACGACGTTCGTCATCGCGCACCGGCTGTCGACAATCCGAAGCGCAGATCAGATTCTCGTGCTCGAGGCCGGGCAGATTGTCGAGCGGGGGACGCACGAACAGCTGCTGGCCGCCAACGGCCGCTATCGTCAGCTGCACGACAAGCAGTATAAAATTGAGAGCGATCGGTACGTAAATCCAGGTGAGGATTTTACCCCCGATCTGCCGAAGGCGATCCCGCAGGCGGGCGCGCGTCAGTCGGCTTTATGAGACACCGATGAAACAGTTTCTCATCGCGCTCGTGATTCTCGTGGCCGTGGGCGCCGGCACGTTCGTGACCGTTCGATATACCCGGGGCGTGAGGCAGCAGCCGACGGCGGCGCCTAGCGCGCCGGCAGGCCGGTCGAAGCTCAGGTTCATCAAAGATCCCGGCACAATTCCCCGGCTTGTGTTGAAGACCATCGACGGGAAGACGCTCGACAGCAACGATTTCAAGGGCAAGGTGGTACTCGTCAATTTCTGGGCGACGTGGTGCCCGCCATGCCGCGACGAGATCCCCGATCTCATCAAGCTGCAAGCGAACTACAAAGATCAGCTGCTCGTCATCGGCATTTCGTCGGACGAGGGTCCGGTCGATATGGTGGCGAAATTCGTCGCCGATAACAAAATGAACTACCCCATCGTGATGGAAACCAAGGAGATCAGCGCGTTGTTCCCAGGAATCTACGCGCTGCCGACGACGTTCACGCTGGATCCGGACATGAAGATGGTGCAGAAGCACATCGGGCGGCTGAACACGGCGATGGTCGAACTGGAAACCCGTTATCTCGCGAAGCTGCCGGTGGATGCTGATGTAGAACTTGTTGCGGCCTCAACCGACGGAACATTGTCCGATCAGGCACAGGCGACAGACGTCCCCGGGTTGAAGCTGGACACGCTGAAGCCCGAGCAGAAAGTTGCCGCGCTGAAGCGGCTGAACGAAGAGAAATGCACTTGTGGCTGCGGTCTTACGCTGGCGCAGTGCCGCATTAACGATCCAAGCTGCGCGACGAGCCTGCCGATTGCCGAGAAGATTGTTGCGGAGGTGAGGAAGAAGTAAATATCCAAAGTCTCTTGGTAGCCTACCGGGCCTCGGTTACCAACGGCAGATAAATCGTAAACGCCGCGCCATGCCCAACCTCGCTCTGCACCTCAAGCGCGCCGTCT
>JANMJM010000214.1:0-22847 GCA_031371345.1 Vicinamibacteria bacterium | reverse complement strand
CTTCACGTCAGAAATGCGCGGTGCCATCGACAGCGCCGATCCCCAGTTCTTGGTCATCACGCTCGAGGATGGCCGCCATAGGCTGACGTCGATCACGGTGCCGCCTCATGAGAGCGGCCTCGCGTCGACATCGCCGTCGCGTGCGACGGGCGCGCAAGAGCCGCGTCGAATCGGCGTGCGGGCCGGTCCGCGGCCGACACAGTTTGCCGGCGCGCTGGCTCCGGGCACCACAGACGTGTACCTGCTGTTCGTGCCGAAGGGTCAGCGCCTCGAGGTGAGATTAGAGCGCGTGGGGCGCGCGGCGATCGTCCGGGTGCATCAAACGCCCACGGGCGCGCCGCTGAACCCGCGCATGCCGAACGGCGCGCTCGTGGTATCGGGCCGGTCGTCCGCCGATGGCGACTACCGCATCGAGGTCGCCCACGCGGCCGCGGCCAGTTCCGAATACCTGCCGTACTTCCTATCGGTGGACGTGCGGTAAGCACATTTACCGTTCGACGTGAATCGTTCGGGAGTCGCCTCCGGCGTCTTCGATTCTCACCGTCACGCTGCCATCGAAAAGCCGCGGGAGCTTGTCGGCCCACTCGATCGCGAGCACTCCCCCGCTTGCGAGCTCCTCGAGACCCAGGTCGTCCACTGCGGCCGCCGTATCGAGGCGATACAGATCAACGTGGGTCAACGGCGTGCGCCCTTTGTAATGCTGCATGATGACGAACGTCGGGCTGGAGACGTCTTCGGGATTCGCGCCCAGGCCCGCAGCGAGGCCGCGCACGAACGCGGTTTTTCCGGCGCCGAGATCGCCGTAGAGCAGCACGAACATTCCCGGTTTCAGCGTGCCGGCGAGTTTCTCGGCGAGCGCAAACGTTTCCTGTTCGGATCGTGTCAGGAAGGTTTCTGGCATCGGCCGGTCGTCAGGACGAGTCGCGCCCATTGCCGTTGCTGTTGCTCGCCACGCGCCGCCGCGCGGTCAGCTCGAGCACCGCATCGCCGAGGTGCGCGGCGAGATCGCCGGCGGTCATCGCAATCTCTCCTTCGTCGGCTTCCGTGAGATCGCCGGCAAGCGCGTGGAGATACACGGCGATTCTGCACGCCGCCTCGGCGTCGAGCAATTGCGCGAGCCACGCGGCGAGCACGCCCGTCAGGACATCGCCGGTTCCCCCCGTCGCCATTCCGGGGTTTCCGAGCGGATTGATGAACACCTTGCCCTCGGGCGTGGCGACGAGCGTGCGGTATCCCTTCAACACGACATAGACCTGATGCGCGCCGGCGAAATCGCGCGCGACGTCGAGGCGATTGGCCTGCACCTCGTCCACCGACATGTTCGCCAGGCGAGCCATCTCGCCAGGATGCGGCGTGATGATGACCGGCCGCGAGCCGTCGTTCTGAAGTCGATCGGGATCGGACGCCAGCGCGTTGAGCGCATCGGCGTCGAGCACGATGGGGCTCTCGCTCTGATCGAGCAAGCCTTGGACAAACGCAGTGACATCGGGACCCGTGCCGAGCCCTGGCCCGATGGCGATCGCGTCGGGCTCGAATTCCAGAATGCCTTCGAGTCCACCCAGGGCGACACGACCCTCCGGCGTGTCGTCAATTGGCAGCGTCATGTACTCGGCGCCCATGGCGGCGAGAATCGGCTGGCAGCTTTTCGGCGTCGCGACCGTGACGAGGCCGGCGCCCGATCGCAGCGCACCGATTGCGGCGAGGTGCGCCGCGCCGGTCTTGCCGCGCGATCCCGCAATCAAGAGCACATGCCCAAAGTCGCCTTTGTGCGAATCAGATTCGCGCGGATTGATCAGCTCGCGCATGGCTTCGCGCGTGAGCAGATCGAGGCGCGGGCCAGTGAGGTTCTCGATCACCTCGGGAGGAATTCCGATGTCGGCGATGACAATGTTGCCCGCCTGCGATTCTCCAGGCGGCAGCACAAGCGGCAGTTTCGGCGCGGCGAGTGTAACCGTCATCGTGGCGCGCATGCAGTCGCCGATCGGTTCAGCATGATCGGCCGACAGGCCCGTCGGCAAATCGATCGCCGTCACCGGAATACCCGAGCCGTTGACGTCGGCGACGACGGTCTCCATCATCCCTGCGAGCGGCGCCTTCAATCCGGTACCGAAGATCGCATCGACGATGAGATCGCATTTCGAGATTTCAGAAAAATGCAGCTCCCAGGCCTGCTCGTCGGAAATCTCGACGACCGTCAGGCCCAGGCGGCCGAGAATCTCGACGTTCAGTCGCGCGTCGCCTTTGATCGCCGCCATCGTCCCGATGACGAACACCGATACCTCGACGCCCCGTTGATAGAGCGTGCGCGCCACGACGAACCCGTCGCCTCCGTTACTGCCCGGCCCGCAGAGCACGGCCACGTGACGATCGGCCAGATCTTCGTATCCCGCTTCGAGCGCGGCCACAACTTGGCGGCCGGCATTTTCCATCAGCACCATCGAGGGAATACCGATGTCCTCGATGGTCTGGCGATCGGCGTCCCGCATTTGTGCGGCATTCAAAACACGCATTTGCGCCGAGTCTAGCATAGGAAGTACGCTCAACTTATGGCGGCGATCGTCAACGTCAACGGAAAAATCACCGATCAAACACAGGCAGTCGTGGCGGTGTTCGATCACGGATTTCTGTACGGCGAAGGCGTGTACGAAACGCTTCGCACGTACGATCAGCGGCCGTTTCTGCTCGACCGGCATTTAGCGAGACTGCGAAAATCGGCCGGCATGATCTCTCTGGGCATTCCATTGAGTGACGAGCAGTTGGCTCGTCGGATCGCCGAGACGATGGCCGTCGCGTCGTCGTCTGCGCCACGCGGCACCGAGTGGTATGTCCGCGTCCTGCTCACGCGCGGTGTCGGCGAGCTTACCTACGATCCTGCGGCCACTCCGGCGCCGTCGATCGTGACGATTGTGAAGGCTCACGTCGATCCGCCGGCCGAGTTGTACACGAACGGTGTCCGAGTCATTCTGTCGTCCATCGTGCGCAATCATCCCGGCACCGTGAATCCGATGATCAAGTCGAACAACCTGATGAACTGCGCGCTGGCGATGCAGGAAGGCTATCGCCGCGGCGCCTTCGAAGTGATTATGCGGAACTACCGAGGCGAGCTTGCCGAATGCTCGGTCTCGAATCTCTTCATCGTGAAGGACGGTGCCACGCTGACGCCGCCGTTGAGCGTAGGATTGCTCCCGGGCATCACGCGCGAGTTTCTCTTTGAAGTGGGTCGAACCGCGGGGATTCCTGTGCGCGAGGCCGTCTTGAAAGACGACGACCTCTACGGCGCGGACGAAGTATTTCTGACCGGCACGACGCGGGAGATCATGCCCATCGTGAAGGTTGACGACAGAGAGATTGCATCGGGCGTCCCTGGTGCAGTCACGAAGGCGCTGCACCAGGCCTTCCGAAAGCTCGCACGAGCGCCTCACGTGTAGTATGCCGCCGCGAGATCGGGTTGCCGTCTGGGGGTTGAGCGATCTCTGCACATAGAGTGATGACGCACCTCGTGGACAAGGGCGTGTATTGGTCGGAGGACGAGAGCGACGCTTGTCCGAATTCCGACAGCTCGCTCTGGCTGCGGGACTAAACGTCGGCGTCGCCGCGCGACAAGCGTCGGGTCGGTTTGTCGTCGAGTGCCAGCGGCAAGCTGTGTAGCTTCAGCTCTGGGCTTCCGCGTACTCCGCCGTGTCCGGGCAGGTGCAAATCAAGTGGCGATCGCCATACGCGCTGTCGATGCGGCCGACAGGCGGCCAGAACTTGTCGGCTTTGACGAACGGCAGGGGAAACGCCGCCTGTTGGCGGCTGTAGGGATGCGACCAGTGGTCATCAGCAAGGGCGGCGGCTGTATGAGGCGCATTCTTCAGCACGTTATCGCGCGGGTCGGCTTTGCCGTCCACCACCGCCTGAATTTCCTGCCGAATCGCAATCATCGCGTCGCAGAAGCGATCGAGCTCTTCCTGCGACTCGCTTTCGGTCGGCTCAATCATCAGCGTCCCGGCCACGGGGAACGAAACGGTCGGCGCGTGGAATCCATAATCCATCAAGCGCTTCGCCACGTCGAGCTCTTCGACGCCGGCAGATTTGAACCGTCGTAAATCAAAAATCATTTCGTGCGCGACCGTGCCGTTCGGCCGCGTGTAGAGCACGTCGTAATGCGGCTCGAGCCGCTTCTTGATGTAGTTCGCATTCAGGATCGCGTGCTTCGTCGCGTTCGTCATCCCCTCTGCGCCGAGCATGCGCATGTAGCCGTACGAGATCAGCAGAATACTCGCCGATCCCCACGGCGCCGCCGACACGGCGTGAATCGCATGCGGGCCGCCAACCTTTACGACGGGATGACCGGGCAGGAACGGCGCAAGATGCCCAGCCACGCCAATCGGGCCCATGCCCGGACCGCCGCCTCCATGGGGAATGGCAAACGTCTTATGAAGGTTCAGATGGCAGACGTCGGCGCCAATGGCAGCGGGGCTGGTGAGGCCGACCTGCGCGTTCATGTTGGCGCCATCCATATAGACCTGGCCGCCGAACTGGTGAACGACGCCGCAGATTTCCTGAATCGCGTCCTCGAACACCCCGTGCGTTGACGGGTAGGTCACCATCAGCGCCGCCAACCGATCGCCGTATTGCTCCGCCTTCGCTTTCAGATCGGGCACGTCCACATTCCCGCGCGAGTCGGTGGCGACGACGACAACCTTCATGGCGGCCATGACGGCGCTGGCGGGATTCGTCCCGTGCGCCGAAGACGGAATCAACACGACATCGCGCTTCGCATCGCCGCGAGAGTGGTGATACGCGCGAATCACCATCAGGCCGGTGAGCTCGCCTTGCGCGCCGGAATTCGGCTGCAGCGAGACGGCGGCGAAACCGGTGATTTCGGCGAGCGATTGCTCCAGTTCGCCCACAATCTGCGCGTAGCCCTGCACCTGCTCCACTGGAGCGAACGGATGCACCGCCGAGAACTCCGGCCACGTGACCGGGATCATCTCGGAGGCGGCGTTCAACTTCATCGTGCACGAGCCGAGCGGAATCATCGATCGGTCGAGCCCGACGTCCTTGCGCTCGAGGCGCTTCATGTAACGCATCATTTTTGTTTCCGACCGATGCGCGGAAAAAACATGATGCGTAAGGAACGGCGTCCTGCGAGCCAAATCGCGCGGGAGATCGCGCGGCGCAGATACATCCTTGATGGCTGGCGCCGGTGTGCCCGCCGCTTCCGCAAACACAGCGGCAATCGCAGCGACGTCGCGCAAAGACGATGTTTCGTCGAGTGCAATGCCGATGTGGCCCGCGTCGAAATAACGGAAGTTCAGGCGTTCACGTTCGGCAATCGTGCGAATGGCACCAGCCGTGCTGCTCGATCCCGCGGGCAAGTGAATGCGAAGCGTGTCGAAATAATTTTCGTTGTGCTGGCGGTAGCCGATGCTCGTGAGCGCGCGCTCGAGCGTGCCGGCGAGGCCGCGAACCCGCCTGGCGATCGCCGTCAGGCCGTCGGGGCCGTGGTACACGGCATACATCGCAGCGATATTGGCGAGCAGCGCCTGCGCGGTGCAGATATTCGAGGTCGCCTTCTCACGACGAATGTGCTGCTCGCGCGTCTGCAGCGCCATACGGTAGGCCAGGTTTCCATGCGAGTCGATCGAGACGCCGATGATGCGGCCGGGCGCTTGCCGCACGAACGACTCGCGCGTCGCAAGAAATGCCGCGTGCGGTCCGCCGTAGCCCATCGGCACACCGAACCGCTGCGCGCTGCCCACAACGACATCCGCGCCGACTTCACCGGGAGGCGTCACAAGCGTCAGCGCCAGTAAATCCGTTGACACGCCGACGAGCACGTTCCGCTCGTGCGCGTGAGTGATGAACGTCCGCAAATCGACAATCGCACCGTCGTCGTCTGGCGACTGCACGAACGCGGCATACACATCGTCGCTGAGCCGGGGCGCACCAGGATCGCCAAGGATAATATTGATGCCGAGCGGCTCGGCTCGGCCCTTCAGCACATCGAGAATCTGCGGAAATGTCCGCTCGGACACCCAGAACGAATTGCGCGCACCGTCGCCACTTCGTGCCTGCACGCGGTGCAACAGCGTCATCGCTTCCGCGGCGGCCGTCGCTTCGTCGAGCAGCGACGCGGTCGCAATCTCCATTCCAGTCAGATCGCGGACCATCGTCTGGAAATTCAGCAGCGATTCCAGTCGTCCCTGCGCGATCTCGGCTTGATACGGCGTGTACGGCGTGTACCACGAGGGGTTTTCAAATAGATTGCGCAGGATCACGCTCGGCGTAATCGTGCCGTAGTAACCCATCCCGATAAACGACTTCACACGTTGATTCTTCGCAGCGACGGTGCGCAGGCGTTCGAGATACTCGTGCTCGGCTTCGGCCGGTGGCAGCTGAAGCGGCTTCTTCAAGCGAATGCTTTTTGGCAGTGCCGCGTCAATCAGTGCGTCGAGCGACCTCGCGCCGATGATGCGGAGCATCTCGGCTAGCTGGGTCTCGTCGGGGCCGATGTGGCGTTGTTCGAATGTGTCGGGCGAATCAATCGGCATGGAGCGTTGTCTATTTCACCAACTCGGCGTATTGCTCGTGTGTGAGCAGGCTGTCGATCTCGGACGGCTTGCTCAGCTCGATGACGTAAAGCCATGTGCCGTGCGGATCGCTGTTGACGGTTTCCGGCTTGGAGCCGAGCACGGGGTTCACTTCGACGACCTTGCCCGACGCCGGGCTATAGAGCTCGGATACGGCCTTCACCGATTCGATCGTACCAGACGATTGCCCTTGCGTCACGGTGCGCCCCGGTTCGGGAAGTTCGACAAAGACGACGTCGCCAAGCTGCTTTTGTGCGTAGTCGGTAATGCCGACGCGCCCTCTCGATCCGGACACCTTGATCCACTCGTGGTCTTTTGTGTAGCGATAGTCGACAGGATACATAGCTCAGCTCTTTTCCTTGCGCGGGCGCTTGTAGAACTTTGATGACACGACGCGCGCGGGTGTGCGGCGTCCGCGAATGTCGATCTCGAAGCCGGTTCCGATGGGAGTCGCGTCGATCGGCAAGTACGCGAGGCCGATCGCTTTTTTCAAAAAGGGGGTTTGCGTGCCGCTCGTGACGATGCCCTCGCCGCCGGCCGCATGCGCCACGTAGCCGTGGCGCGCAATACCCGGTGCGATCATTTCAAACCCGACCAGCTTCCGCTTCAAGCCGGCCGTTTTCTGCTGTTGCAACGCGGGGCGTCCAATGAAATCCGCTTTGTTCCAGCCGATGATCCACTCGAGGTCGGCCTCGAGCACCGTCGTGGTCTCGTCGATATCCTGTCCCGAGAGGTGCATGCCGGCTTCGAGCCGCAAGGTATCGCGGGCGCCAAGACCAACAGGCACGATGCCTGCGGCGGCGCCGGTTTCAAGAATGGTGTTCCATACCTTCTCCGCTGATTGCGGAGGCATGAAGATCTCGAAGCCGTCTTCACCCGTGTATCCGGTGCGGGAGATGATGCTTCGAACGCCCGCCACTTCGCCGTGCGCGAACCAATAATATTTGATGGTATCGAGCTCGACGCTGGTGAGTTCCTGGACGATGGCCTTCGCCGCCGGTCCCTGGACGGCGAGCAACGCATAGCGCGAGCTCGAGTTGACGACGGCGACGTCGCCCACACCTTTGGTGTGCTCGAGAATCCATTTGTACTTGGCCTCGATGTTTCCGGCGTTCACCACGAGCAGGTAGTGTTCGTTCGCCAGACGATAGACAAGAAGGTCGTCGACAAAGGTGCCCTCTGGCGTCGTAAGGGCCGAGTATTGCGCTTGCCCGATATTCAGCTTGGCGGCGTCGTGGGTGGAAATTTTCTGAACGGCTGCGAGCGCGTCCTTCCCTGCCACCTCGATCTCGCCCATATGGCTGACGTCGAACAAGCCAGCCTTCGTGCGGACCGCCATATGCTCGTTGACGATGCCGGAGTATTCGACGGGCATGTCCCAACCGCCGAACGGCACCATCCGGGCGTTAAGGCTCCGATGGCGGGCATTCAACGGCGTTTTCTTGAGCTGATCGGATGAGGACTGATTCATTGAAGGCGCGGGCGGGACCCGAAGCGCTCAAGGTACTATGCGCGTCGGTTGCGGTCAAGGCAGAGGTGGGGGGGGGGCGCCGCGCGGCCCCCCCCCCCCCCCCCAGAGAAACCACCACCCCGCGGCAAAACGCAAACACCCCCCCACAACAAAGCGCCCGCCCCCCCCCCCCCCCGACTTGCTCACCGACCTCGGCGATGAATCGCGCTACCCGGCCGGAACAACATGGCGCCGGCCGCCAGGACCAGCGTGCCCGGGATGAGACAAACGCTCACGATGTCTCCCGGCACGATCATTCCGGACCGCATCAACAGCGGAACGCATATCGCCAAGATGATTCCCCCCAGGACGAACCCGATGAGAATCTCGCCGACCATGCGCAGAATCAGTCTCACCATGTCGCCGTCCTGAGATTAGATGGGCAAGGCGAAACACGAGATGAACTGCCAGATATACTGCTGCGAGCGTCCCAGCCATTCCCAATGGCACCAATCCTCGGCCCAGGTCTGGAACCACCAATGAACATTCCCCGCCCACTCCATGCACGCGATGTACTGGTTAAACGCGTCTAACAGAGACATTTCGTACATCCCGACGCAGTCTCTGAACGTGTCGCCGGGCATGAACTTCACCGTCTGTAACCTGGCCCGCTGCTTTCGGACGACGCGCCTGGCGATGCGGGGCATCGCGCCGGGATCGCCGTCGAGCATCTGAACCAACCCGCCGTCGAGCAGTGCACTGAGCATCACCGGACTCTCATCTTCGCGTTCGTCGCGGTTTTCAAGCAGCAGGCTGAGACGCCGGAACGAGCGGACGGCGGGCGATCCGAGTAGAACGGCCCTCACCCCGTCGCGCCCCTCGGCTTGGGTGGCGCTCCGCGGATCGAACCGCGCCGATCGTTTGCCGCGGCCGACGACGTATCCGGCCTGATCGCGGACAATCGTGACGACGTCCTTCGCCTGTGTCAGGCGCAAGCTGAACATGCCGGAGGAATCGACGGCTTTCTCAAGCAGAAAGTCCCCCGCCTTCACGGTGAACAACGCATTGCCGTTTACGTCCATCGTGGCGGTGTAGTCGGCATTCGACAGGTCGTCGTGCTCTGCGCTTACCCGTCGCGACTGTGACGCGCCACTCGTGTTCGCCGGCTGTTTCTGTTCTCCTTGTTGTTGCTGCTCCGCAAAACCAGCAGCCGGAGCCATCAGCAAGCACAGCGTGATGGCCATGATGTGTGTGGTCGAACCCATACGCGCCTCCCGTCTTCGAGGACTGGCGCACAACCTCGCACGTTTCCCGTGCCCCGCTACCGCCCGCCCGTTTTGCCGGTTGCGTCCGGCGTAAGCCCCCCTATTTCATGTGCGTATCGCAGATACGCCTGCAGTGTGTGATAACTGATGTCCAGCGCTCGGCACGCCGCTCGTTTGTTCCTTCCATGGCGCTCGAGTACGAGCCTCACGTACCGGCTGCCCCAGATGCGGAGCGTGTCGCGTTGCTCCATTGATGGCTGCAGGACATCGCCGTAGGCCGCCCTCAATGGCCATGGAAAGTCGTCTACTTCAATTGTGCTGGCGCGGGCGAACGCCACGGTTCGTTCCATCAGCCGCTCGAGCTCGCGGACGTTTCCTGGCCAGTCGTAGGTCAAGAGGGCGTCGGCCGCCGTGCGCGACAGCGTGAGCGAGCGTGCGGTCCGATGACGCTCGAGAAAGTAGGTTGCCAGCTCGAGGACGTCTTCCCGCCGCTCGCGCAGCGGCGGAACGAAGACCTCGATGCCAGCGAGGCGATAGAACAAGTCGGCGCGAAATAATCGAGCATCGACGAGCGACGTAAGACTCTTGTTCGTCGCTGCGACGACACGCGTGTCGACGCGATAGGTGCCTTGGCCTCCTACGCGCTCGACGGCGAGATCCTGAATGGCTCGCAGCAATTTCGCTTGTGCCGAGAGTGACAGATCGCCGACTTCGTCGAGGAACAGCGTGCCGCCCTGCGCGTGCTCGAATTTTCCCTTCCGGCCGCGGACGCCAGTCGCGGTGCGATCTTCGATGCCGAAGAGCTCGGCCTCCAGCAGCGTTTCGACCAGCGCCGCACAGTTAATCGCGACGAATGGCCCGCCTCGTCTGGCGCTGATATCGTGAATCTGCCTGGCCACAAGCTCCTTTCCTGTGCCGCTTTCTCCCTCGATGAGGACGGTGAAATTGGTTGGCGCCACGCGCTCGATACGATCTCGCACTGTACGCATCACCGCGCTCGACCCAATGAGCGGCGCCGCGCCGTCCCGAGCGTGCCGCGGGTTCACGAATCTTGGCTGCAGCAGCATGTCTGTCATTGGCGCCTCCGCAAGTTGAAACGAAGATACATGTGGAAGCGCCAACCAAGCTCTGTGCCACCACAATCCGCGGGATTTCGTGAGATCGATGACGCCATTCGGGTATGCGCTTCCCGTCCCGCTATCGAGCTGGGAAATCCTCCAGTGTTGTGCACGAACTACCCACGGGTCTTTCATTCCCGCCAAGGGCTAGCCGTTCCTCGAACGCGACGGCGCCACGGTAGCGGATGCGTTC
This sequence comes from Vicinamibacteria bacterium, assembly GCA_031371345.1. Classification (GTDB taxonomy): domain Bacteria; phylum Acidobacteriota; class Vicinamibacteria; order Vicinamibacterales; family JAMQPK01; genus JAMQPK01. Next base: position 12,243 of record JANMJM010000214.1, on the reverse strand, counting down.
GCGGTCGAGCAGCGCGACATGGCATCGCAGAATGCGGCCCTTCACCCGAAAGAGCAAAACCGGTTCGCCAAGCAGCAACTCGACGCGCGTTCCTGGAAACAGCCGACAGTCGGTCTCGATAAGCGCTCCGCCCGACGATACGTCGACGATTTTTGCCGTGCGCCCGGGTCGCAGCCGTCCGTTCGCCATGGCTGCGTGGTCCACGGTTGATATTCGGGGCCACGCCCTGCGTTCCGCCCTCTGCTCTCTTTCTGCCCTCGTGTCTTCACTCACGGTGTCCGCCATTTGCCATCCTGGAAATCGAAGTGAAAGATCCGCGCGCGCGCGGTGGTGCCAAGCACCCGGACAGCAAACTGATTGGCGCGCAGCCCTCTGATGAACAAGGTTCCCGATGTCGATGAGCCATTGGGGTTGAAGCTCATCAGCGTCGAGCTCCCAATTTGAATGGGGTCGCTGCGATCGAAGGGTTCGCCCGCGTCGAGACCGCTGACGTCAGGGTAGATCCCGAACATGACGCCTGGGAACTGCTGGTCAAGACGAAGCTCCGGAGTAAGCGGGCGATCGATGCCCCGAATGATGTCTTTGCTGAGCACGCCGTTGTGATTGCCATCGAGATATGTTCTGAACCAGTAGCCGTCGCTTTTGCCGACGAACTGGATGCCGACAAACGCCGATCGTTTGACCGCCTCCATGCGCGTCAGCGCGATGCGGGCACATATAAAGGATGCCGCGGCCGACGTGCGCGCCCGGTCGATTGTGGAAAACGCGAGCGGCACGGTCGCGCCGAACATGATGCCGGCGATCGTGATGGCCGCCATCGTGTCGATGAACGTGTAGCCTCCAGCCACGCTAGCTGGTGGGTGAAACGGTAATGCGGCTCTTGAGTTTGAGGAAGGTCTTTTCCCCGATGCCGCGCACGTTCATGATTTCCTCAACTTTCTTGAAGCTGCCGTTCTTCTGACGGTACTGGACGATGAGATCGGCGGTCTTTGGACCGATGCCGGGCAGCGTCGCGATTTGGATCGCGGTGGCGGTATTGAGATTGACGACTTGCGTCGATGCGGCGGCTATCGCGGGCTTCGGCGTCTTGGCGGGCGCCGCGTCTGTCTGTGCGAGCAGCGGCGATACTGCAGCAGCAAGGGTGATCCCGACGATGAGCATGAAACTTCGTCGATCCATGATGTCCTCCTGAAAGCTGCGCGGGAATGCGCGCGACCTTCAGGAGCAATCACGAGACCACTCGAACGACGGTGGAAGCGTTCAGCGAAGTGATTGAAGACGTTCGGCTTGCGCTAGCGGGCATGTGGAGGTCGATCGGGGCGGCCGATCGGCAGCGGTGAAATGACAACTGGTGGAGCGCTGGGCCGAGCTCGTTCCGGAACGAGTTTATGCCACAGTGCGACGCCGATTACTTGTTCGACGTGGCGGAAAAGCGTTTCGCGCGGGCGATTTTCTGACAAGGACACAGCAGCGGAATGGCAGTTAGCGAAGCTCGTGAGATGAAAAGGGGCCCTGGCTATCTGTCCTGTGTGCGTTCCGGTGGAGGTTGGGCACCGGTTGCGTTCCAGGGCCCAGGGCCGCGCTGTTCCTTGGCAAGGGCGGGACCACTCACAGAAAAATAGAACCGTTTCGCAAAAGTATTGAAAACGTTCAGCTTCGCCCCGCGTAAGCGTGCAGACCGATCATGAACGGCAAATCGGTGGCGTGGGAATGTCACCTGTGGTTGCTGCCGAGACTACCGAGATCGAAACGCGAGATAGGCGAGGATGATGACGACCGCCAGTAAGACGAGCCGGGCCATCCCCATCATGTGCGTGCGTGCGACGGGCCGGCCCCCTTTGGGCTTCAAGCCCGTCACCGCTGCAACAGCGGTAATGACGACCGCGGCAATAAGCCAGGTGAGCCAGGTCACACTTACTTACTACGCACGTAGATATCTTTCCCCGTGCCGTAATTTGACGTGTTTGCCGAATAGCCGTGCTGAACGACGAGCGTCATGTCGACGAGCATTTCGTTGCCGCCAGTGGCGAGCGTCCGCGTTTCCTTCGTCGTCACGGCCTGACCCTGAACGTAGCGCTCGACTTCCGTCACGAGCTTCACGCCATCCCAATACGTCTTCGCGGTCCCGCCAGGGATGGTGACTTCCGACCCATCAAGCTTGCACATCATGACCGTCGACCCGTCGTTGCGGGTCGTTTCGATTGTGAGCTCGTTCGGCGTCTGCTTGATGACAAGCGTCACCGGGCCGATCGGGTGCGTCTGCGCAGCCGACTCGCTGCGCGTCTGATCCATTTTCCATGTGCCGGAGAAATCGGGCTTGCCCTGCGCGTGAGCGGAAACGAGGGGAACGAGCGTGGCACTGAGTACGATGAGTACGGCGAGTCGTAGCTGTTTCATAAACGCCTCCTCGATGGTCTTGGCCGGAGGATAGCACTTTTTCCTGTTATACTCCGCCGAATTTGTCCATTTCCGACCTCCAGACGCGCCTGGCCGACCAGCACTACGTCGCGGATCGTGGCCTCGCCGTGTCGCTGTTTCTGGCGCTTCGCTTGAAACGGCCGCTCTTCCTCGAAGGCGAGGCGGGCGTGGGCAAGACGGCGCTGGCCGCGGCGGCAGCCGCTGCGCTCGGCACCGATCTGATTCGCCTCCAATGCTATGAAGGCCTCGACGTCGGCCACGCGCTGTACGAGTGGGACTACGCGCGTCAGCTGCTCGAATTGCGTATTCTCGATGCCACCGACGCGCTCGATCGCGACAGCGCCCAGGGGGCACGCCGCCAGCTGTACAGCGAGAGCTTTCTGATCAAACGTCCGCTGCTGCAGGCTATCGATCCGGCACGCACGCGGCCGGCCGTGTTGTTGATCGACGAAATCGATCGTGCCGACGAGGAGTTCGAAGGCTTCCTGCTCGAGTTGCTCGCGGAATTTCAGATCACGATTCCCGAGCTCGGCACCGTGCGGGCGACCGAGCCTCCGCTCGTCATCCTCACATCCAATCGGACGCGCGAAGTGCACGACGCATTTAAACGCCGCTGTCTGTATCAGTGGATTGAGTACCCGTCGTTCGAAAAAGAGCTGGCCATCGTTCGCGCCCGCGCGCCCGGGGCATCGGCGCGGCTGGCGGGGCAAGTGACGTCGATGGTGCAAGAGCTGCGTACGGCAGATCTCTACAAAGTGCCGGGTGTGTCGGAGACGATCGACTGGGTGACGGCGCTCGTCGCCCTCGACAAGGACACGCTCGATGCCGCCGCGATCGACGAAACGCTCGGCGTCGTGCTGAAGGCGAAAGAAGATCTGGAAACGGTCCGCGGACTCCGGGCGGCCGAGCTGCTCGATCGCGCCACCGCGCGCCATGCTGCTCGATAACCTCCTCGTCTTCGGCCGCATCCTGCGGCGCGCCGGCATCGATGTACATCCCGGCCGTTTGCTCGATGTGATCGAGGCCCTTGCGCACGTCAACCTTGGGTCGCGCGACGAGGTCTATTACACCTGTCGTGCGCTGCTCGTGCATCGACTGGAACAACTTGCAATCTTCGATCGAGCGTTCGCGGCGTTCTGGCGCGTGCATCACGAGGCGCACACGCGAAGCGGCGAGCGATCCGGCGAGCCGCGGCCGCCCGTTGTCGCGATGGAGGAAGTCCTCACGCTCGGAGCCGACGAGCCAGACGCACACGCGCCGCCGTCAGAACGAGGAGTGAAAACCTGGAGCGACGCTGGTGGCCTGGCCGACAAGGACTTCGCAGAATTTACCGCGGATGAAATCAGTCAGGCGCGCGCGGCGTTGTCCCGCTTGATGTGGAATCCTGGCGAGCGCCGCACGAGACGGTGGGTGCGCGGACGCGGGCCGCGCATCGATCTTCGACGCGCGATTGCCGAGAGCCTTCGCACCGGCGGCGACATTGTCAAGCTGCCGCGACGGGCGCGACGGGTGCACCCTCGCCCGCTGGTGCTGCTGTGCGATGTCAGCGGCTCGATGGAACGCTATTCGCGCATGCTGCTGCAGTTCGCTCACGCCGTCACGGCGCGCCACCATCAGGTGGAGGCGTTTCTCTTCTCGACGCGGCTCACACGAATCACCAGGCAACTGCGCTTGCCGCGACCCGACGCTGCGCTCGCGGCCGTGTCGCGATCGGTGCCGGACTGGTCCGGAGGGACGCGCATTGGCGGCGCCGTCAAAGAATTTCATCAGCGTTGGGGCCGGCGCGTGCTCAACAGGGGCCCGGTGGTCCTTCTGATATCTGATGGTTGGGATCGCGGCGATCCCGACGAGTTGCGCACCCAAATCGCGCGGCTTCAGCGGAGCTGCCATCGGCTGATCTGGCTGAACCCGTTGATTGGCACCGCCGACTACGCCCCGCTGACGCGCGGGCTTCAGGCGGCGCTGCCCTTTGTGGATGATTTCCTTCCGGCGCGAACCTTCACGAATCTCGCCGACCTCGCCATACACTTGAATGCGCTTGCCTGACCCGCGCAGAAGGACAGCTGATGGATATTTCCGGTTCCTACTCGTTCGATGCGCCGCCCGAGCGTGTGTGGCGTTTGCTCATGGACCCTGCGGTGCTCTCGTCGTGCATTCCCGGGTGTGAAAAATTCGAACCCGATGGCGAGGACCGCTATACCGTCAGGCTGACCGTCGGCCTCGCCGCCATCACGGGCACGTACGACGGCACGGTTGAGCTCACCGAGAAGATTCCCAATACGTCGTACCGACTGGTGGTCGAAGGTCAGGGCCGGCCAGGTTTTGTGAAGGGCAGCTCGGCGGTCGCACTACGGGCAGAAGGATCGACAACGGCGGTGGACGTGACGGCCTCGGTGCAAACCGGCGGCGCGATTGCGCGTGTCGGGCAGCGCCTGATCGGCGGCGTGGCGAAGATGATGCTCGATCGGTTTTTTGCGTGCTTGCAGTCGAAGCTGCCGCCGCAGGAGGCGGGATGAGACGTAGTGCGCGTTAGCGGAGATGACGCAACATGCCGCAGCCGCGAATAGTCAAGCGATCACTTAAGCAATTGCTTCGAACGAGGAGCTATGGCGTCTGAACACTTAAGCGGTTACTTCACCATCGGCGGCTGGCATATGTGCCGCCTCCCTAGCTGGCCCGCGCCAGCGCCGCCGCCAGCGCTCGCTCCGTGAACACCGGAACCATCGCGCGCCGATACTCTTCGCTCGCGTGGATGTCCGAGTTGAAGCCGTCCAAGGCGGCACCTGCCAGCCGCGAGGCCGCCTCGATGCTGCTCGTGGACAACTCCTTTCCAGCCAGCTGCTCCTCCACCTTCGTCAGGCGAGTGGCGTGCGAGCTCGCGCCTGTCACGCCGATGCGCGCCGATCGCACCGTCCGGCCGTTCATGTCCAGCGCAGCCGCGACCCCAACGATCGCGAAGTGCGACGCGCGCTGATACAGCTTGGCGTAGGCAGCCGCCTTCACCGGCTTGAACTGCACGCCGACGATAATTTCGTCCGCCGCCAGATCGACGGTAAAGAGGCCCTGAAAAAAGTCGTGCGCCTTCACCACGCGCGATCCCTTCGCGCTTTTCAGGTGGATGTCGGCATCCAGCGCCAGCATCACGGCGGGATAATCGGCCGACGGATCGGCGTGCGCCAGGCTGCCGCCGAGCGTGCCGCGATTGCGGACCTGCGGATCGCCAATCGAAGCGGCCGCGTCGGCGATCACAGGACACTGCTGCCGCAGCAGCGCAGAAGTGGCCACCTCGTGATGAACCGTCCCTGCACCGATCTCGATGCTGCCGTCTTTCGCGCGGATGCCAGACAGCTCTGGAATGCGGGCGATGTCGATCAGCGTCTTCGGCTCGCTGAGACGAAGCTTCATCAGCGGCACCAAGCTGTGACCACCCGCAAGAAGCTTTCCTTCGCCGTTCGACGCGCGAAGCTTGGCGAGCGCATCCTCCAGCGACGTGGCGCGGCTGTACTCGAACGGCATCGATATCATGACCGCCCTCCATTGATGATGCGCCACAGTTTTTCCGGCCGAAGCATCATGTCGATATGTTTCACGCCGAACTCGCTGAGTGCATCCACCGCCGCCGCGACGATGCTTGGCGTCGATCCCAGCGTGCCGGCCTCCCCCACACCTTTCGCGCCCAGCGGATTCACAGGCGTGGGCGTCACCGTGCCCGCGAGCTCGAATCGCGGAAAATCGATCGCGCGCGGAAGCGCGTAGTCCATGAATGAGCCGGTCACCAGTTGACCATCCTCGTTGTAGACGACTTCTTCAATCATCGCTTGCCCGATGCCCTGAGCGAGGCCGCCGTGAATCTGACCCTCGACGATCAATGGATTAATAAGGTTGCCTGCGTCGTCCACGGCGACCAGCTTCAACAACGTCGGCTCCCCAGTCTTCCGGTCGATCTCGAGCATCGAGATGTGGCAGCCAAACGGATAGGTGTTGTTTGTCGGCTCGAAGAAGGCTTCATCGCTCAAACCGGGTTCGAGCCCTTCGGGCAGCGGCACCGGTATGTAGGCAAACCCGGCGACCGTCGCAAACGACTTTGCCGACGCCGGCGATCCCTTCACCGAGATCGTGCCGTTCTCGAACACAAGGTCGTCTTCATTCGCCTCGAGGAGCGCAGCGGCGAACTTCGCCATCTTCGACTTCACCTTCGCGCCGGCCATATGCAGCGCGGTTCCGCCAACCGCCTGCGAGCGGCTGCCAAAGGTGCCGATGCCCTGCTTCACGATGCCGGTGTCGCCGTGAAGAATGGTGACGTGCTCGAGCGGCACGCCGAACTGATCGGCGAGCATCTGCGCGAACGTCGTCTCGTTGCCCTGACCGTGCGGCGACGCGCCGGTGGTGGCGCTAATGCGTCCGTCCCGCTCGATCGTCACCTGCGAGTGTTCCCACCCGCCCGTCGGCAAGGACGAAGACGGGCCGATGCCGCACACCTCCACGTACATCGCCAAGCCGAGGCCTACCAGCCTGCCCTTCGCGCGTGCGGCGTCGCGCTCGACTTTCAGCTGATCCCACTTCGCCGTTTTCAACGCCTTGTCGAGCGCCTTCTCGTAATCGCCGGAATCGTAAATGGCGCCCATCTGCGTGACGAACGGAAACTGCTTCGGCTGAATGAAGTTTCTTCGACGAAGCTCGGCCGGATCCATCTTCAACTCGCGCGCGAGCATGTCCATTGCGCGCTCGACAAAATAGGTCGCCTCGGGACGGCCCGCGCCGCGATACGCATCGGTCGGCGTCTTGTTGGTGAAGACCTCCGTGAGCGTCGTGCGGATCGCGGGAATGTTGTACGTCGCGTTCGCCATCATCATCGTCAGCGTCGGGATGGCCGCGGTGAGAAGCATGTTGTAGGCACCGATATCGGCAATCAGACGAAGCTTTAGGCCGAGGACCGTGCCGTCGCGTGTTGCCGCGAGCTCAACGTAGCCGAGGATGTCGCGACCATGAGTCGTGGCGACGAACGACTCCGACCGGTCCTCGATCCATTTCACGGGAATGCCGAGACGTTTCGAGATCGCCGACGTGACGTACTCCTCACCATAGATGTTGATCTTGGCGCCAAACCCGCCGCCGACTTCCGGAGCGATCGCGCGAACCTGATCCTGCCCCAATCCATTCAACGCGGCGATGAACGTGCGGAGGATGTGAGGATTTTGCGTGGACGACCAGATCGTCATCGTGCCTTTGCCAGGCTCGAAGTGCGCGACGACGCCTCTCCCTTCCATCGCCGACGGCGCAAGGCGCTGATTCACCATGCGCTGCGAGATGACGACGTCGGCTTTGGCAAATGCGGCGTTGATCGCGGTGTCGTCTACAGAGGAACCATCCGGGCTGACGCCGGTGCCGCTCGGCAGCAGCGGTACGGCAAGATTGTTCGGGAAGTCGGGATGAATGACCGTCGGCTTCCCTGTCATCGCCTTTTCGAGATCGACGACGGCCGGCAGCGTGTCGTACGTCACGACGATCGCATCGGCCGCATCGCGCGCGATGTACCGATCGCTTGCGACGACGACGGCCACCGGCTCTCCACCGTAGCGGACCGTGTCCACTGCAACCGCGCGGTGCTCCGGCGACGGGAACGGCGTACCGATAGGCATGGGCGCGAGAAATTCGGCAATCTCGGCGCCTGTGAAGACGGCTTCGACGCCCTCCATCGCCTTCGCGGCGCTCGTATCGATCGTGCGGATACGTCCGTGCGCGACGTCGCTGCGTTTGAACGCGATATGCTGCATGCCGATGAGCGCCACGTCGTCTACATATGTGGCGCGGCCTTGAATCAGGCGTGGATCCTCGCGACGCTTGACGCGCTGGCCCACGAGCTTCGGCAACACGGGTGTGGTAATCGTGGGCATGCCTAACCTTTCTTTGCGGCGTGCTGAATGGCGTTGACGATGTGCTGGTAGCCCGTGCAGCGGCAGAAATTACCAGAGATGCCTTCGCGTATTTCGCGCTCAGATGGATGCGGGTTGTCTTTCAAGAGCGTCGCGGCCGCCATGATCATCCCCGGCGTGCAGAAGCCGCACTGGAGACCGTGCTCTTCCCAGAATCCTTCCTGCAGCGGGTGCAGCTGACCGTTGGTCGCGAGCCCCTCGATCGTCGTGATCGCCGAGCCGTCGGCCTGCACCGCAAACACCGTACAAGACTTCGCGCTCCGGCCGTCGATGAGGACGGTGCACGCCCCACATTGACTCGTGTCGCAGCCGATGTGGGTGCCCGTGAGTCGGAGTTGTTCGCGCAGGAAATGGACGAGAAGCACGCGAGGGTCGAGGTTCCCCTTGCGGACCTTCCCGTTGACCGTCATCGAGACGTGGGCCATGGGTCTCCTTTTGGCGTGGAGGAAAGGGCCATAGCCTACCCCAAAAACTAGGCGCGTGGGAGTATCATCCCGGCGGAGGTCAACAGATGTCCACCCTGAAACGTGCTGGAGCGGTGCTTCTCCTCGGGCTGGTCACCGCCCTGCCCGTCACCACACAACGAGCGGCGCCGTCGGCGGCTGCAAACGTGAAGGGTGTTGATGCGGCAAAGGCGTTTCTCGCCACACTCGACGAACGTCAGCGCGCGAAAGTCGTGCTGCCGCTGAACGCCACGACAAGAACAATCTGGTCGAACCTCCCTACCGGCATCACGATGCAAGTCGGCGCCACGGAACGCAACGGCCTCAAGTTCGGCGACATGACGCCCTCGCAGCAGCAGTCGGCGCTGGCGGTTGTCGCAGCCGTGTTGAGCCGCACCGGATATCAAAAAGTTCTCAACATCGTGCACGCGGACCAGCGACTTGAAGAAACCAGCGCGCCCACCAGACCCGCAGGCAACAAAATACGATTTGGAACGGCCGAGTACTATCTCGCGATTCTTGGAACACCCTCTCCGACCGACCGATGGATGCTCCAGTTCGGTGGCCATCATCTCGCCGTTAACGTCAGCGTCGTCGGACGCGACACCGTATTGACGCCGACCCACACAGGCGCGCAACCGGCGTCATTCACGTTGAACGGCGAGACGATTCGTCCCCTTGGCAAAGAGAACGACAAAGCCTTCGCGCTGATGAATGCGCTCGACGCGGCGCAGCAGAAGCAGGCGCTACTGAGTTATCAGATTCGCAACCTCGTGCTCGGCCCAGGCGAAGACGGGAAAATGATCCAGCCCGAGGGCATTCGAGGTTCGGCGCTGAACGCCAGCCAGCAGGCGATGCTCGTCGATCTGATCGGCGAATGGGTGACGATGCTGAACGAGGATGCCGCGGCGGCGAAACTGAAAGATGTCCGCGGGAATATCGGTGACACATATTTCGCGTGGGCCGGATCGACGACCAACGGAAAGGAAGCGTATTTCAGGGTCCAGGGTCCGACGGTGCTCGTCGAGTACGCGCCGCAAGGGGCGGCTGGTACCGATCATATCCACACGATTTACCGCGATCCGACGAACGACTACGGCTCGGCCGTTCGGGACAGACGATGAAGGTTGGTGCGCTCGCGCTTGGCGTGCTTCTGGCGCTGGCGTCGCCGGTCCAGTCGCATCGCCTTGATGAATACCTTCAGGCAACACGTCTCGCGTTCTCGCTGGATCGCGTGGTCGTCGAGCTCGACCTTACGCCGGGTGTGTCGGTCGCGCCTCAGATCTTCGCGATGGTCGATCGCGACGGCGATGGCCGCGTGTCGCCGATCGAGATCGAAGGCTACGCGCGTCGTGTGCTTCAGGATCTTTCGCTGCAGATAGATGGACGCCTATCTTCGTTGACGCTCGTGCGCGCCGAATCGCCTTCGTGGGATGAGTTTGGTGAGGGTCTCGGAACAATCCATGTGGAAGCGTTTACCGACACGGCGTTCAGGAAAGGTCGTCACCGCGTAGTCTATGTGAACGCCCACGAACCGGCGATTGGCGTCTATCTCGTGAATGCGCTGATCCCGTCGATCGCCGACGTCACGATCGGAGCCGAGCACAGGGACGCGCTGCAACGGCGCATCGATCTGGACGTGGACGTGACGGCCTCATTCGATCCCGCGAGCTGGTTGATGCTAACGTCGGCCGCGGTGGCGGCTGTCGTGATCCTGCGGCGGTACAGACCAAATTCGGCTGGGAGGATGAATGTCCGGAGACTGGCCGCAGACTCAAGTCGTCCTGACTGAGGCCGTCAAGCTTTCGAAAGGCGATCGCCGCCGTTTCCTGGCGGAGGCTTGCGTCAAGCGACCGGAATTACGGGACGAACTGCTGGCCATCCTGGAAACGTACGAAACCGCATCACACCTGGGCGAGCTCGCACCGCGCGACGCACGAACGGTCGGCGCGCTCATTCCCACCATCGGCTCGCCGGCACACAAGACCGAACCGGTCCTTCGTCCCGACACTCCATACGGCCCGTACCGCGTCCTCAAGCAGCTTGGGGCCGGCGGCATGGGCCAGGTGTTTCTCGCGCAGGATATCCGGCTGAACCGGCGCGTCGCCATAAAAAGCCTGGCGGGACGATGGCTCGAATCGCCAACGGCGCGGCAGCGATTGATGCGCGAAGCGCGATCGGCGGCTGCGCTCAGTCACCCGAACATCGCGACGTTGTACGACGTGATGGAAGAAGGCGGCCAGTTGCTGCTCGTGATGGAATATGTCGAGGGCCGATCGGTCAGCTCGCGGCTCGAAGAGGGACCGATTCCCATCGGTCACGCCCTGCGTCTCGCGATCCAGATGGCCGATGCCGTCAGCTACGCTCACGACCGGGGCATCCTTCACTGCGATATCAAACCGGCGAACGTGCAGATAGCGGTCGATGGCTCCGCGAAGGTGCTCGACTTCGGGTTAGCGCGCGCCAGCTACGACGTGGGCGATGCCGATGAGATCACGGTCGCCGAGCAAGGAAAACTGATCGGCACGCTCGGATATATGCCGCCGGAGCGTCTCCTCGACGGCACGGTCAACGCCGCCGGCGACATCTACAGTCTTGGCGTCGTCATTTTTGAAATGGTCACCGGACAGCGCTTTTTCGATGGCCGGGATCTCTCGGCGTTTCTTTTGTTGCTGCTCGGCAGCGATGTACCGAAACCCTCGGCTGCGGTCTCGTGGGTGCCGACCGCGCTTGATGAAGTCGTGGAGCGCGCCCTCACGAGAAAACCGACGCTGCGCTATCAATCGGCTCGCGAGCTCAGCCGCGATCTGCACAACGTGCTGGCGCTCGTTGAAGGCTCGCGCTCCCCTGTTCCACACACTGGGCGCGCGCGTGTATATCAAACAGCGCTCGCGGGCGCCGCCAGCACCCTGGCGGCGGTGACGCTCGCCGGGTTCGTCACGTCGGCGGTCTACAACGTTCGCATTGGCAGCACCGATTTGGTGCAGGAGTCTGCTCTCTCCTGGCCCTATTGGGGACTTCGATCCATGGTCACTCCGGTGGGCGTCATTGCCATCACAGGCGTGGCGGGCGCGCTGCTCGTCACCGCGTGGCGCACGATGATCGCGATCTGCCCGCCGCTTCGCCGTTTGCAAACGCCGGCGCGCGGGACGTTGGACGTCTTGTCGGCACGACTACGAGCGACGCCGACCTCGGCGCTGGCGGCAGCGCTCCTCTTCGCGAATCTCGCGGCTGTCGGCCTCTTGGTTTGGCGGTATGCCGAGCTGCTGCAAGGACTCCAGAACTTCATCCAGCGCGCGCCGGAGCATCTCGGCGCACTCTCTCCGAGCAACTCTCGGGAGCAGAACCTCTACCGCCGGGATTTGTCGCTCGTCGTGTTCGTCTTCTGGCTCGCGTGGTACCGTCTCCGCGTGCTTCCGCCCACGTTGACCGCGCTCGATCTGGAAGCG
>JANMJM010000206.1:0-3597 GCA_031371345.1 Vicinamibacteria bacterium | reverse complement strand
GTTCACGTCCTCGCGCAACACACCCAAAAGTATGCCGTCCACGTAGCGACCGTCGCATAGGTAGTGCTTTCGTCGAACACCCTCTCGCGAGAAGCCCGCCTTTTCGAATGCGCGTATGGATCCGATGTTGGTGGCATAGGCGCCGGCGGTCAGGCGTCGCAAGCCGAGCGCCCCGAATGCGTAACGCGTGACCAGCCGGATCGCCTCGGTCGCCAACCCGCATCCCCAGTAATCTTTTTCGCCAAGTATCAGACCCACGTCCGCGACCCCGTGGTTCGCGTCAATGGGACCGATCTTTATGTTTCCAATGTGGCGATCGGAGTCTCTCGTCACGATCGCGAGAAACACCGTCTTGGGGTCGGCAAGGAACGCATCGACGGACGCTTGCAGCGCTTCCAGCGTCATCGCGGAGAATCGGTTTTCGAGGAACCGGGTCACGTCTGGATTGATCATCCACGCGTGATACGTCTCGGTCACATCAGACGAACAGATTTTCCGGAGATAAATCCGTTCGCCCGAAACCAGCGCTGTCATGCCGCTTCCCGGCGCACGTCGATTCCGGCCACACGCATGAAGGCGCGCGCTTTGATCGGGCTCTGGTCGGTGAAGTGGAACAAGCTGCCGACGGCAACGGCGGACGCTGAGGCCTCACGCACGACGTCGACCATGTGTTGAAGTGTGCCCGCTCCACCTGACGCGATGACCGGAACCGATACGGCCGAGGAAACCCGACGCGTGACGTCCACGTCATAGCCGGTCATTGTCCCGTCGCGATCAATCGAGGTCAGCAGAATCTCGCCGGCGCCCGCCTCTACACAGCGCCGCACATGATCAAGTACAGAAATGCCGGTAGCGACTTGGCCTCCGTGTGTGTAGACACGCGGTCCGCCCTCCTCCCAGCGGAAATCGACCGACGCAACCACGCATTGCACGCCGAACAGCTTGGCTGCCTCCGAGAGCAGTGACGGATACTCGATGGCCGCCGAGTTCACAGCGACCTTGTCAGCGCCGGCCTGCAGCAGCCTGTGGAAATCGTCGACGGTTCGAACCCCTCCCCCGACGCAGAACGGCATGAATACCTCGCTTGCCGCCTTGCTGACGATGTCGCAGAGTGTCGAGCGTCCTTCAACGCTCGCGTCGATGTCGAGAAAAATCAGTTCGTCGGCGCCCTGGGCGTCATAAATGCGCGCGTTGGTGACGGGATGGCCCGTGTCTCTCATTTGCTCGAATCTGACGCCCTTGACGTTACGGGACCGCTGCAGCAGCAACTTTGGAATGATGCGGATTTTCAACACGTCAGGGCTTCCACGCCAGGAAATTCTCGAGCAGGCGAAGACCGTTCTGTTGACTCTTCTCAGGATGGAACTGTGTCGCGAACAGATTGTCTCTCTGAATCGCCGCAGTAATCGGGCCGCCGTACTCCGTCGTCGCTGCCAGGATTTCGGCGGCGTCGGGCACGAAATGGTAACTGTGCACAAAGTAGAAGGTCGGATCCGCGCGCAGCCCTTTGAACAGCTCACTGCTGCGAGACAGCAGCACCTCATTCCACCCAACGTGAGGACCCTTCATTCCTGCGAGTGCTGAGGAGATAAGACGGACCGATCCGGGAATCCAGCCGAAGCCCGCGTGAAGGCCGCCCTCTTCGCTATCGCGCGCCATTACCTGCAGCCCCAGACATATTCCGAGCAGCGGCCTTCCTCGGTCGAACACGGCTTCGTGGAGCGCCTGCATCAGACCAGAAGCACGCAGACTCGTGACACACTGGGCGAATGCTCCGACACCGGGAAGGACGATCCGTTCGGCTGCGAGAATATCTTCTGGCGTCCTGGCCAGCATCACCTCGGCGCCGACGGTTTCGAGCGCGTGGCGTACCGAGTGAAGGTTGCTGGCGCCGTAGTCGACGATCGCAATCATCTCGACGTCGCTGCGGCGCGGAGCGATTCGATGGAAACGAAGCTCACCGTCGGATCCCATTGGGGCATGTCGTGCAACGGTTGGCCCGCTCCCTTCGGCTCCGCGCTTGCGGACCATGGACTCACGACGTGCTCGCGAGCAATCTCGAGAAACTCATCCTCGGTCAGCCCGACGTACTTCAAAAACAGGTCCAGGCTTGGTGGTCTGCGCCCATCATGCTCATCGACCAGACGCAGAGCGCGTTCGCGATCGAGCCGGCCGTTGCGGATGTCGATGCTCGTCAGGTGTGCAGTCCGCCCGTAGCCCCTCTTTAGAAACTTGATGTAGTCCCGCACCCCCTGCATGAAGCATTCGATCTTTTCATATCGATAATCGCGGGGGACGCCTTCGACATCGTCGCCGGTCCAGCCGAGTTCGCGTTCGATCAGAGCGACTTGCGATTTGACATCCCAAGGCAAGTAGCTGCCGAGACAAATCGACCGGACGCCGACGCGCCGCAAATCTTTGACGGGTGGGTAGCGGAACGGATCCAGGTCGCGCGGTTCAATCCCTTCAATCATGCCCTGCATATCATCGGCGCTTATGCCAAGGTTGACGAACCGGTTAAAGCGACGCTCGTCGACTTCTTCCTGCTCGTCATATCCATAGTAGCTGGTGTACTCCGCACTCGGTTCTCCCCAGATGAGCAACGGAATGTTCTGCTTGACCGCAATCTGCATCGGATACGCGAAGATACCTGTATGGCAGTGCCAGCAGAAATCTCCTTTCCGCCGCAGGCTCTCCAGCATCAGCTTCTTCACCACATTCCAGTTCGGGCGGAAGCTGAGAAAATCGACGCCAAGCTGCTTCAGTGTGCGAACGTTGTTCTCCAGGGTCTGGGGCCGCAGGAATCCATGGTCGAACTGAACGACGAGAGGCTTGACCTTGTACTCTTTAATGAGGTGGTAAAGGGTAAACGTGCTGTCCTTGCCGCCGCTGAACGGCACGATGCAATCGTGCGAGTAGCGACCTCGGTACGAGTCGATTAGCGTACGCAGCTGCCGCTCCCGCGCGTTCCAGTCAATCGCCTCGCGCTTGAATTCCTGCTGGCGACAAATGTTGCAGACGCCCTGTTCATCGAACATGATGGTTTCGTGCGTCTCGGGGATCATGCAGCGTGAACATCGCCTGAGTTCGGTCATATGGAGCCTCGTTACTCGATGAGCGACCACGCCAGTGGCGTGCCGCGTGGAATGTTCTGCGAGGCGCGCTTCGTCAGCACCTCGCGCAAGTACCGCGGGTGCAGTCCGTCGCCGGGTCGAATCGATCGAACGTTCATTGACGTGAAGGCTTCGCCGGCCTGAACGTCGCCCACAACGAAGAGGGATCGTCGAAACGCTCGACTCGCTTCTTCGGAAGGTGACGCGCCGTAGCGCACGGTCCCGAGTGCTCTCTCAGTGGTTCGCACGGCGTCTACCATCGATGCAAACTCGTTTGGTTCGAGCGAGAAAGCACTATCCGGTCCCCCATCGGCACGCGACAGCGTCAGGTGCTTTTCAACGATGCAGGCGCCCAGCGACACGGCCGCAATAGCGACCGATATCCCAAGGGAATGATCGGAAATGCCGACGGGTACGCCGTACGTTGCGGCCATATGGGGTATCGTCCGGATATGCATCTCGTCCGGGGCCGCGGGTTATCCGC
>JANMJM010000195.1:0-9887 GCA_031371345.1 Vicinamibacteria bacterium | reverse complement strand
ACAGTTGAATGACGCCCTTTTCGTCGGTGGCGATGCTGGAGCAGTAGGCGCTGTTGAGGATCGCGTTCTGTAACGCTCCTGCTTTCAACAGCGCCTCTTCGCGTCGGACGTCGGTAGCCGCGTCCTTCGCGCCGCCTGGGGCATCGACCACGGCTATCGCGAACGACGCGTCGGCGATACGGATCATTGGCAATGATTGTAGCGGTCGGCGGCTGTCAGGGATGTGCTCTTCTGGACAGGCTGTTTTTCGTCCTGGAGGTATCGTCATGGCCATCTCGGCCGCGTTCATCGCGTGGCGCATCCCATCTATCGGCGCGTTCGGCTCGCGTTCGGCGGCCGCGCCACACTGGCCGCGATTGCGACGCTTCTTCAGCGACTCATCAACGAGCCAGGCGAGTTCGAGCGCCGGCTGCGGCCGTTTCTTGGCTACGACTTCTGTTGATTTTCTTCTCCACACTCGGCGGTCTGCTGGTGTTCGGCGCGACGGGATTCATCCTCGGCCCTGTTCTGGCCGCGCTCTTCGTTACGGTGTGGGAGATGTTCGGTGTGGCGTTCCAGAGCGAACTGGCGGAACCGGTTTCACCGCTACTGTCGCCAGAAGATATCCGTGCCGGCGTACTGCCGGCAGATGGCGATCGAGGAACGCAAACGGCTTCACGAGCGCTCCTGTAACAACCGCAAGCGGCCGGCACCATGTATGGCACGCCAGGTCGAGCATTCTGAGCCAGCCGGGAATGAACAGGATCGCCGTTTCGGCAGTCACCGTCAGTCCGGCGGCTTCCAGCATCTTCCGCAACGCACGACGCGAGTACGACTTCTCGTAGCCATACCCGTATAGCCCTACCGACTGAAGGATCGTGGCCAGCAGCGGCCGCAGAAACGGATCGTGACGGTTTGGCACGCCGATGATGGCGCGGCCGCCTGGTTTGAGTACCCGGACGATCTCGCTCACTGCACATTCCGTTTCGTCGAAATGCTCGATCGTGCCCATCGAGTAGACCGCATCGAAGCTCGCGTCTGCGAACGGAATATGGCGAACGTCGCCGACGGCACCGTGCAGCGGCCTTCCGTTGAACGCCGCGTGCGCTTGAGCGACCGTTGGCTCCGAGATGTCGACGCCGTACGCGTGAGCACCATGCGCCGCCGCCCACGCCAGGATGCGCGTGTTCTTCGCCTCGTCCCAGAGATCGGTTTTAAAAATCCTCAGGCCGTCGAGCGGCGCCAGATGTTCGGTGAACAGCCGCTGTTCGTTGTCGGCGTAGTAACGGGTCGATGCGGCGCCATCGAGATCGGGAAAGCGATCGCCGACATTTGCCCAGAAATCGCGGTATGCCGCCTGTCGCGTCATCGCGCCTGGTCCTGCACCATCCAGCGCCACATGCCAAACGCGAAAGACAGGGGACGGCGATCGCCATTGCGGATGAGATCGGCGGCGACCGCCGGAGCATCGGCCGCCCGAAACTCCAGCTGATGCGCGCCGGGCTCGAGAGCGAACGGGCCAAGCCGGACGACGCCGCGCCGTTCGTCGACCGCCACCATCTGCACATCGCGCCCGTCGAGCACGACACGCAATCTCCGCGTGTTGTGGAACGCCATCATGTCGACGTCGACGCAGGCGGTAATTGGCCGGCGGCTTCGGCTCAGAATCGTCCACGCGGCGTCACGCGCCATCCATTGCCACGTCCACGTGTCGTCGTGTTCTGAGGGATAAAATTTGCGGATGTCGACGGTTGCTACGAGCGGCGTCCGCTCCTCGACGGCAAACACGGCGCTGTCGTCGAACATCGCGGCCACGTTCAACCCTCCGAGTGACACCTGATTCGCGAATCGTTGGCTTGCCGGCGTGTTCCGACGCGCGATCACGTGCGTGTATCCAGCGACCGAGAGTTTGTCGGCGAGGTTCGGCGCCGTGCAGTCGTCAATCCATGTGTCCAGCAGAGAAATTCGCGACTCGCTGAGCCACGGCACCGATCGCGATTCGAGTGAAAGCGGCACGCAATCGAGCGCCTGAACGTGATGGTGTTGCTCAACGATCCAGCGGTGGCTCGCCGTAGGCAGCACGTCGCGCCAGAGCATCGGGGGCCACACGGCATACTCGGCGGCGGCGAGCACGAGCAACGCCCCACAGAAGATTCTGGCGCGCCGCATCCGGGATCTCCAAAGGCATTCTGCGCCAATGCCCGCCAGGAGGACGGCCATCAACTGCACGACGACGCCAAAGCGCGCGTACGCGCGAAACATTGGCAGCTCGCGATACAAAAAAAATGACGGGCGCAGGAACGTAAACGGGCCGATGGTGCCCTCGGGCGACAACGAGCAGGCGAACGCAACGGCAGCGACGCCGGCGAGAACGGGAACCGCCGCGATTGGCCGCGATTGCCGGTTGCTGCGTAGCCACGCCAACAGCGCGAAGACGCTCAAGACAACGACTCCCCAGCCGAGGCTCACTTGTTGCTCGAGCAGACCGTCGTGCATGCCGGCGGCGTTCCAGATGCGTGTCGCCCTCCCGCCGAGCAGAGGATGCTCGACCGGAGAAATGAAGTAGCTACGCCAAGCGGCGCTGTAGCGGAACACGTCCTGTCGTGCAACCGCGAAGGCTGCGAAGTTGACAGCGGCCACGTGCATCGCGTGCCACGCGTAAACCAACCCGGCGCCGGCAATGACGAGCAGGCTGCACGTCGTGACGCCGAGCCGCGCGAGCGAGCCGTGGCGGTATCGCGACGAGAAACCCCAGTACGTGGCGACTGCCACAGGCGTGACGACAGCGGCGATCAAGCCTCCGTAGAAATTCGAGAGCACGACTGCAGCGATCGAGATCGTCAAGCACGCGACCGCGGCTGGTGTCGTGCGGTCGAGGCAGCGCCACAGCGCGAGCAGGTACAGCGGGATCCATTGTGTTTGTGCAATATGCGCGTGATACGCGGCCTGCGAAAGATGAAAGGGGGAGAACGCAAACGCCATCGCCGCGATCGCGGCGCTCGCCGGCGAAAGCGACAGATGGCGCGCGAGCAAATATGCGGCAACGGCAGACAATGGGAATGTCAGAAGCACGAGCCAGTTGTAGGCGGCCACGGGCCCGAAGATACGCGCGATCAAGGCGCCGGGCACGTCGGTGAATGGTTGGAAGTACACGCCGCCACTCATCGGACGGGCAAATTGTTCCATCACCGTGAATGGGTCGTGATGGCGTCCGGCGAGTTCCATCCCGAACAGCCTTTCGGACGGTGCGCGCAGCACAGGGATGGCCAGCACCGTCGTCACGATGACGGCGAGCGTCGCAACGGCGCATGTCTCAGCGGCGCGGCCGGTCATACACCATGAGGGCCGCGACAATGAGAATCGGCGCCGCGAGCGTCCACCCGCGAATGTCGCGCACGTGCGGCGTAAGGCCGCCGTACAGGGCGAAGAAGCGGAGCGTGGCGAACGCCGCCACCTGCAAGACGACGAGTATCACGAGGCCCGCGACGAACGGCCGCCACGTGAATGTGGCGAACGCCGCCACACAAAGAGCGAGGTCCAAACCGATTTGGAATGAAGGCAACAGCGCCATCGCACCTTGTGGATCGCTGAGAGGCCCGCTTGTGTCAAAGATCGACGCGAGCGCGTGCGAAGAGGGACCGATCAGAAAATAAACGAACACCGCACCGGCAACCCCGCCAACCAACGCCCGCCGCCATGCGGTCGTGCTGGACCCATGGCGCCACAAAGCGGCCATCACCACGAAGACGGCGGCGAGCAGAAGCTGATAAAAGGCGTGAATGAGAAACAGCGGCGAGCCCACCAGCGCTGCCGGTAGCGCCACAATGAGCAATCGCGCAATCCCCAGAGCCACGAAGAGCGGAGCGGCCGCCGCGAGTGCCAGCGCGCGCCGGCTCCACGTCTGTGAGTACGCGAATACAGCGGCGACGTACACCGGAATCAGCGGCGTGGTAATGCACTCCTGCGTCACCAGAAATCCACCGCGCGCGGTCCAGAGCACGTTGCCGGCGACGCCGGCTGGAATCCCGAGGTGGCCGAGCGTAAACGCCGCCGCTCTGGCGACGAAAGACGCCACGGCAAGAATGCCGGCACTTTCGAGGTAGTACGGCGAGGCCGCGATGAAGAGCACGAGCAAGATGCCAGACAGGAATACAAAGCGCGGCGCAGAAAAAGATACGGGCGTCTTTTTTATCACGGCGCCGGCCGCGCGCATCCAGAAAAAAACGTATCCCGCAAGCGCAAGCGTCAGCACGGCCGGCCATACGTACAAGTGCAACGGATTGAACCACGATGAACCGGCAGCCCGGCCGAGCGTGCCGATGCGGGCAATATTGAGCGCGAGGACGAGCGCGATGGCGCCTGCCGCTCCGGCGAGTCGTCCGCGCCAGATCGTGGGGTAGGCGAGAATCGCCCCGACGCAGAGCGCGAAGGCGTCGGCGCCGCTGCAGGCGAGCGTCACGTCGATGGGTAAGGCCGGCGGTCCGAAGGCGCGTTGTGCGAAGCCGGCTTGAAGGAGCGTGAGGGGCAGCACCGCATGCGTCTCGAACCAGCTCAGCCGCACCAGGCCGAACAATCCAAGACTCCACGCGACGCCTTGCAGCGCGAAGTTACGCGCGTGCGCTCGATGGTATGTCTGCGGTGTGTCCGTCAGCACGGGGTATCTCCTGGACCGAGATCCGGCGCGCACGAAGGCACCAGCCCAATTCGTTGACCGCTTCCAGACTCTTGAGCCTCGTCGAGCACGAAAAAATGTCGATGTTGACGGTGCCGGTTTCCGGCCAGGTATGGATCACCGCATGCGATTCAGCCAGGATGAGCACGCTTGTCAGGCCGGCTCCTGGAAATGCATGCGACAACGTCTGCACCACCGTGGCGCCGGCGCGTTCCATGGCCGTCACGAATGCCGCAATGATCGCCTCGGGCGTCAAGGCGGCGAGCGCCTCGCATTCGCGCAGATCGACCGAGTACAGCATCGGCTGTTCGTGGAGGGTCATTGTGGGAAATGATAACGCGGCATGAACAACGGAGCTGTGCTGGATTGAACAGTCAGCGATCGTCGATGCGCCTATCATTGTGCTCAATGCATTCACCACACGTACGCTTCTTCGCCGGCCTGGTTCTCGCTCTCGTCCTTTTGGGCGCCGCTGTATGGGCGCAGGCGACTCTTGGCACGGCTCAGCCTTTCGCGGTCCTCGGCGGATCGACCGTCACCAATACGGGTCTGACCGTTGTCACTGGCGACTTAGGCGTCAGTCCCGGAGCGGCGGTCACTGGTTTTACCGGACCTCCGGCGGGAACCGTGGTCGGCACCATCCATGCTGCCGACGCGGTCGCACTTCAGGCACAGAACGACACGACGACGTTTTACAACTCGCTCGCCAGCGCAGCATGCTCCGCAGACCTGACGGGACAGAACCTGGGTGGCCTGGTGCTCACGTCCGGCGTTTACTGTTTTTCCTCGTCTGCTCAGTTAACGGGCACCTTGACGCTGAACGCGCAGGGGAATTCCGCAGCCACATTCATTTTCAAGACCGGGAGCACGCTGACGACCGCAAGCTCGTCGGCTGTTCTCTTGATCAATGGCGGCAATCCATGCGGCGTCAACTGGCAAATTGGCAGCTCGGCCACGCTCGGCACGACCACATCCTTCATTGGCAACCTGGTCGCACTTACGAGCATTACCTTAAATACGGGGGCGAACATCATCGGAAGAGCGCTGGCAAGGAACGGCGCGGTGACGCTCGACACCAATAACATTTCCTTCGCCGGGTGCACTGCGGCGGGCATCCCACCGGCGGTCCCGACATTGACGACGTGGGCAGCCATCGCGCTTTCAGTTCTTTTGGCGTTGGCGGGTTATGCCACGCTGCGTAGGAGACAATCTCTCACCTAGAGGGACCGCTCGATGCGATAATAGGGGGGTCAAGAAAGCAATGCCCCCAAGGAAAACAGGCTCGTTCGATGCGGCGGCCTTTCTCGAGTCCGCCGGTCTCGGGAAACGGATCGTCACCTACGCAAGTAAGGACGTCATCTTCTCTCAAGGGGATCCGTCCGACACCGTGCTGTACTTGCGCACGGGCAGAGTGCAGATCTCGGTCGTTTCACGCAGCGGCAAAGAAGCCATCGTCGCCACGCTTGGCCCCGGCGATTTTCTGGGGGAAGGGGCGCTTGCCGGGCATCCAGTTCGCCTGGAAACCGCGCGCGCCACCATGGCCACGACCGCCCTGGCTGTTCCCAAAAGGCAGATGATGCATCTGCTGCACAGCGAGCACACATTTTCGGACCGGTTCATCGCGCATATGCTGACGCGGAACGCGCGGCTCGAAGCCGACCTCGTCGATCAGCTGTTCAACTCGAGTGAAAAGCGGCTGGCCCGCACGCTGTTGCTGCTCGCCCGTTACGGCGGAGGGGCGCAGCCGCAGCGCGTGTTACCGCCGATGTCGCAGGAAGCGCTCGCCGAGATGGTCGGCACGACACGATCGCGCGTGAACTTTTTCCTGAACAAATTCAGGAAGCTTGGCTTCATCGACTACGACGGCGACGGCCTGACGGTGAATCCCTCGCTGCTCGCCGTCGTCGTGCACGACTAACCCTGCGACTCGTCGTCGTGGGCACCCAGGGCGTCTTGCGCGATGGCGGTCGCGTCGTTTGGCAGGCCGTTCTTGTCCAAGCCGGGCGTATCGGCGCGTTCGGGTCCCGGCCGATCTTCTTCTACCGCGCCTTTGTGACTGTCCTGATCTCGCAGCGGTTCTGTGGTTTCCATACCGCCCAGAGTACTCGCGCCCACGCGAAATAGGTGTGCATTCCGGTACAGTCACCGCACGATCGAAGCGGTCGATGGCGCCGAAGGTCTTACCGCCGCGCGCTGGGAACATCGAACTTGTCATTACAGACGTGCTGATGCCGGTGAGGCTCACGTCCGATGCGCCGGGACGGAAAATACGTGAGGTGCTCGATCGCCGGGCGGCACCCGTGTTCAATTGAGCACACGGCGCGAACCTCAACACCGTGTACTCGACACCGTGTATGATAGTGCTTAGAGTATTCCCGCACTGAGCCAGCCAGCGTTCGAGAAAGTGCCCCTCTTTCCGAAGGGTGCGCGCCGACAGGCCCCATTTCGGCCCTCGATCGGAGAGCACATCCAATGAACGTCAGACCACTACACGACCGCATTATCGTCGAACGCTTCGAGGAATCGGAGCAGCGCGCCGGCTCGATCATCATTCCCGATTCCGCAAAGGAAAAACCGCAGCAGGGCAAGGTGCTCGCCGCGGGCCTCGGCAAGTCGAACGAGGACGGCAAGCGGATTCCCCTCGAAGTGAAGGCCGGGGACATCATTCTTTTCGGCAAATATTCGGGTCAGGAGATCAAGCTCGATGGTGTCGAGTACTTGATCATGAAGGAAGACGACGTCCTGGCGATTACCGATACAAGCAAGGCAGGGAGCAAATAATGGCAAACCAAATTACATACGGCGACGAGTCGCGCCAGGCGATTCTGCGCGGGGTCAACAGCCTCGCGAATGCAGTGAAGGTGACGCTCGGGCCGCGCGGCCGCAACGTCATTCTCGATAAGAAATTCGGCTCGCCCACGATTACCAAGGATGGCGTCACCGTCGCCAAGGAAATCGATCTCAAAGATCCGCTCGAGAACATGGGCGCCCAGATGGTGAAGGAAGCCGCGAGCAAGACGTCCGACGTCGCCGGCGACGGCACGACGACCGCCACGGTGCTGGCGCAGGCCATCTACCGCGAAGGCGCGAAGAACGTCACCGCGGGCGCCAACCCGATGTCGATCAAGCGCGGTATCGAGAAGGCCGTGACCGCGATCACCGCGGAGCTGACGAAGATGTCGAAGCCCGTCAGCGGATCGATGATCGCGCAGGTCGGGACGATCTCGGCGAACCATGACGAGACCATCGGGCGCATCATCGCCGAAGCCATGGAGAAAGTCGGCAAGGACGGCGTCATTACGGTCGAAGAGGCCAAGACGCTCGAGACCTCGCTCGACGTCGTTGAAGGTATGCAGTTCGACCGCGGGTACCTCTCGCCGTACTTCGTGACCGACCCCGAGCGCATGGAAGTGGTGCTCGACAATCCGTACATCCTGATCCACGAAAAGCGCATCAGCGCGATGAAGGATCTTCTGCCCGTGCTCGAGCTCGTGGCACGCGCCGGCCGTCCGCTGCTGATCATCGCCGAAGAGCTCGAAGGCGAAGCCCTCGCGACGCTGGTCGTGAACAAGCTCCGCGGCACGCTCCAGGTGGCTGCCGTCAAAGCGCCGGGCTACGGCGATCGACGGAAGGCCATGCTCGAAGACGTCGCGGTCCTCACCGCCGGCAAGGCCGTGACCGAGGATCTCGGGATCAAGCTCGACTCGATCAAGCTCGAAGACCTTGGCCAGGCGAAGAAGGTGACGATCGACAAGGACAACACGACCATCATCGAGGGCGCCGGCAACCCGAAGGACATCGAAGGCCGCGTGAAGCAGCTTCGCGCGCAGATTGAAGATACGAGCTCCGACTACGACCGCGAGAAGCTTCAGGAGCGTCTCGCCAAGCTCGTCGGCGGTGTGGCCATCATCAAAGTCGGCGCGGCGACCGAGACCGAGATGAAGGAAAAGAAAGCGCGCGTCGAAGATGCGATGCACGCGACCAAAGCGGCGGTCGAAGAAGGCATCGTCGCGGGCGGCGGCGTGGCGCTGCTGCGCGCGTCGGCTGTGCTGCGCACGATGAAACTCGAGGGCGACGAGCAGGTCGGTGTGACGATCGTCGCCCGCGCCATCGAGGAGCCGATGCGGTGGATCGCCACCAACGCCGGGCACGAGGGATCGATTGTCGTCCAGCACGTTAATGGCATGAAGGGCGACGAAGGGTTCAACGCGCAGACCGAGAAGTACGAAGATCTCGTGAAGGCCGGCGTGATCGATCCGACGAAGGTTGTCCGTTCGAGCCTGCAGAACGCGGCGTCGATTGCCAGCCTGCTGCTGACGACCGAAGCGGTGATTTCACAGATTCCCGACAACGCCGCGCAGGCGTCGATGTCGCAAGGCGGAATGTAATGAATCGGCGGGGGAGGGGACCGATGAGCGACTGGCTCAGCAGCTGGCGCACCCGGCTCCTTCCCCGGGCCGATGCGGCCCACGTGCCGGCGGTTGAGCCCGTGGTGGTGATGCGGAGCTACGCCGGAGAGTACAAAGGTCTCTACAAATATCTGCGAGATCGATACGCGAACCGCGTTGTGCTCACGTTTGGCGAGATCGAAGATTTAGTGGGGTTCTCGCTGCCTGGTCCGGCCAGACTTCAGACCGAATGGTGGGCTGGCAGCGACGCGGCCGCCCATCGGACCGCGCAATCGGATTCATGGACGCTCGCGAGCAGAACGGCCACCGTGAATCTCGCGGCGCAAAACGTCCTGTTCGAGCGCCACGCCTGAGGCTACTTTCCCTCTAGTTCACCAATCCGAGCGACCGCGTCCTTCCGAAGCGTCGCCGCTTCCTGAGCAATTTTCTCTTCACCGACGCGTTTCACTTGCGGCACGCGGCGATCGAGCGCGGCGATCAGTTCTTTCAATGCGGCAATAACACGATTTCGATCGGGCATCAGTCCTTATAGTGTACGCGAACTAGACGAGCGCAAGCATGCGGCGTACGGCCATGCCGGCGCAGGCGCCTGCGAGCGGAGCCCGGCGCTGCGCGCGGAATCCGTCACAACACCTCCAACGGAATCTTCCGCGTTGGCGGTGGAAATAACGCGTCGAGCTCGGCGAGATCCTCCGGCGTCAATGTGATCTCGAGCGCTCCCCGATTTTCGCGCACGTGCTCCAGCCGGGACGCCTTGGGAATGGCGAAGACGCCCTGCTGACGCAGCACCCAGGCAAGCGCGATCTGCGCCGGCGTGGCTTTCTGGC
>JANMJM010000191.1:0-7314 GCA_031371345.1 Vicinamibacteria bacterium | reverse complement strand
GTCTACGAATCGATCATCGACGACGATCGCCGGCAGAACGCGTTTGGACTGTTGATGAGCCTGAATATGTTGATCGAAACGGCGGGCGGATTCGACTACACGGGCGCCGACTGCATGGGTTGGATGAAAGAGGCCGGATTCACGTCGGCGTACTGCGAGCACCTGATCGGTCCTGATTCAATGGTTGTAGGTATCAAATGACTGCGCTGCTCGTCCTCATCATGCTGACGACCGGGTGCGCGGCGAAGCAGCCGCCGCACATCACCCCGTCGACGGCGATGCGAGACACCCACGAGCAATTGCAGGGTGTGCTCTGGGCACAAACGGCGGCTGAATATCAGGTGCTCGCGACGACGATTTACGAACGCGCTGCAGCCGCCTTCGATCGCGCGAACAGCGATCCGTCGTGGACCGCGGCGATCGAACAGGACGAGCTCGGCAGTTTTTCCACGCTCCCGGTTGCGGTCGTCATGGATCTCGACGAGACCGTGCTCGACAACTCGCGGGCGCAAGGCCAGTTCGTGCTCGACAGGACGCCGTATCTTCCGCAGACGTGGACCGAGTGGGTCAAGTTATCGGCAGCCGGCGATGTACCTGGTGCGAAGGCGTTCATCGAACACGTCCGCAGCAAAGGCGGTCACGTGATCTTCGTGACCAACCGCGCGGCCGCCGAGGAAACAGCGACCGTGAAAAACCTCACTGAAACGCTGCAGATTCCAACAACCGCCGAAGACGTGCTGTGCGTGGGTGAGAACGGCTGGACGTCCGACAAGTCGATTCGCCGGCGATTTCTCGCCGAAAAATATCGCGTCGCCTTGCTCGTGGGCGACGACCTCGGAGATTTCGTCTCGGTCGCCAGTGCAAAAACGGCCGGCGATCGCGTCGTTCTCGCGATGAAGTATCAATCCCGATGGCGCGACCGTTGGGTGTTGTTGCCCAATCCGATGTATGGATCGTGGGAGCGAATCCTGCTCCCCGGGCTGACGGATGATGCCGAAGTGCTCCGCAAGAAGCGAGCGACGGTGAGAGGGTTTAAATAAGACGGCGTCAGTCTCATTCACGGCGAGCGCGCATCAGCTCGGGACGCCCAGGCTTGTCGCCGCGCTTGCAGGTTCTCAACAGCTGCGCATTGTGCTTTTTCGCAAGCGCAACATCACCAGCCAGCGTCGCCGCCTGCGCAGCGCCGTACAGCGCGCGGAACCGGTTCGGCTCTTTCTTTAGTGTCGCTTCATACTCCTTCAGCGCCAGATCCGGCTGCTTCATCTCGAGCAGCATGTCGCCGAGCAGCTCGCGCGCCGGCGCGATCGGTCCCGGCGTCACCGCGTTTTTCTCCGTGAGATCCTCGCGATCGGCGGCTGCGCGCATGGCGGCAAGCGCTTCACTCGTCCGACCGTCCGCCCACGCGACCCACGCCGCAGCACCTTGCCGCTGAATCTCCACCTGCTCGGCCCAATACGTTTCCTTCGCTTGCGTCAGGCGATCGCGGATGTCCCCAAGCGCCTCGACGGCTGATCGTGCATTTGCCGTCTCGCCGATATGGGACGCACCAAGGGCGCGCGCAAAGTACGTCATGGCCTCGGCGTACGGAAAGCGGCTTGCGTGGGGCTCGAGTTTCGCCGCCTCTGCCCAGGCGCGGCGCTCGAGCGCCACGCGGGCTGGAATCGCCGCCAGAGCGAACACGCCGGCCGAACCTGGTGCGGCCGATCCGACGGCGTCGGGATCGAAGCGCGCCACGACAGTTCCGAGCGAACCGAGCACCCGGTTGGCCGCGGCGTCCTGCCCTGTCTGGAGGTACGCATACGTTTGATAGTCCATCGCGTGGAGCTCTTCAGCCGTCGATCCCGCGCGACGGGCAACCGCAGCTGACGATACGTTGGTGTCGATCGAGTCCTGCCACAATCCGAGGCGCGTGAACGTGTGCGACGGCATGTGCAGCGCGTGCGGCGCCGACGGTGCGATCTTCGAGTACCGCCGCGCAGCGGCGAGCGCATCGCCGGCGAGCGCCGGGACATCGTAGCTATGAATAATGTAATGAGCGAGCCCGGGATGCTCCGGCTGGGTCGCGAACAACTTCTCGAGGATGGCGCCGGCTTTCAGACGGCTCGCGTAGGTCTTGTCCGCCGGGTCTTCAGACGCCGACAATGCGAGGGCGTAAAAGATCGACGCTTCGGTATCTTCCGGATATCTGCTCGCGAGGGTGGCCATCCCGTCGCGGTAGCTCAACAAACGCGCGCGCTGGTCTGTCGTGTCGAAGTGGTCGAACAGCCGCGTCACCGCCTCGAGGTACGCACGCTCCCGTTCGGTCTTCGCGACGGGGTTGCTCGCGCCCGTCGCGGCGTCACGTCCGAGCTGCAGCTGGGACGGTGGCCGGATTCCGGCGGCGAAAGGATTCCCCCACCGACTGAGCGCGATTCCCCAGTTCGCCATCGCGCACGCAGGATCGGCCTTCAGCGTCTCTCCGAACGCGGCAATCGCTGGCGCGAACTCGAAGGAATGCAGCAGCGCCACGGCGCGATTGAAGGGCAGCTGGGCGGGAGGGTTACAGGAGTTCGTAAACCGCACGGAGCCGAGCTTTTCTGTTGAGGGATGTTGATGCGCGTGATCCTGTGACGCCACTCGGGCCACTGATGTGATGAAGATGGAAACGGCGATCGCCGCGACAACTCGAATAAAAGACATGCGACATGATCGCACAAGACCGGACCGCATCACTACAATGGAGGCATGGCCGGACGAACGTGCTACCACTGCAAACAGTGGGTGGAGGCCGGGGACGATCATGACTGCTGGACGACGACGGAGGCGGCGCTGACGGAGGATCTCTCAGAGGATCTGCAGGACGCGTGGCAGCGGCTGCGGGAGACCGCCGTCGCGTTCGGCGACCAGCGCATCTACGCGTCACATCACTCGATCATGTTCTCGCGCAGTTCCTGCTATTTTTTTGTGCGGCCGAAGAAGAATTTTCTCGAAGTGTGCGTGTTTCTCCGCCGCAAATTGAAAGCGCCGCAGGTGCGGCGCGTCGAGGAGGCGTCGAGATTGAAATTCGCGCACATCATTCGGATCACTCATCGGGACGAGGTGGAGCCGCCTCTCACCGACTGGCTGCAGGAATCCTACGAATTGTGTAAGCCGTGACGCCTTATTTCACATCCACGCGATCGATCACTCTGGTGACGCCGTCGGTCTCTCGTGCGAGCGAAAGCGCGCGATCGCGCTCTGCCTGCGAGTGCACAGTGCCGGTGAGCGTTACCGTCGTGCCGTCGGTTGAGACACTAATTGAGCGCGCCTTGACGAGATCGTCCAGCACCATCTTGGCCTTGATCTTCGCCGTCAGGCTGCCCTCCTCCAGCGACTGGCCCACGCGTGAGGCCGCCACCGCCGCTTTCTCCCCGATTTCGGCTCCCGCCGCGCGCGCCTTGGCCGTGTCGATCTGAGGTGATGGCTTTGTCTCAGTTACTGCGGGTGCGGGCCGAAACGATCCACCTGACCAGTAACCGAACAGGAAGAATGCACCTGCGACCACGACGAGCAGGACGAGCATCAGACGAATCAAGCTTCTCACCATGTTCTCTTCCCTCTTCCCTCTTCCCTACTTAATCGGGTACCCCTTCCACACCCACTCCAACGCGAGAGGCAGCGTTTGGAGTTTTGTGGGGCGATCGCAGTGGCCGGCATTGCGCGCAAAGACAAACTGATAGCGATACTTCTTGGCGGCCAGCGCCTTCGCCATGTGCTCGTTCGCCACCACCCAGTCGTGCATGTCGTCGCGCATGACATTCGGGTTGAAGAGATCCCGGTCGCCCACTTGCATCCAGATGCGAATGGGCTTTGCCGGGCTTTTAGGAATCAAGCTTCGATGATATTCCCATGCGCCACCAGGCGTCTGCGGATTTGAGGGCCATTGCTGGTTCACATACGTGCCCGAGTAGCTCAGCACGCGGTGATACAGATCCGTGCGATACCACGCCATGCTCAACGCCGCCGAGGCTCCCGAACTGCAACCGGTCGTCGCACGAGCGTCGGGATCCTTACTGAGCTTCACGTTGTATTGCTTTTCCACCAGCGGCAGCACTTCGGTCTCGACGAACTCCGCATAGCGGCCCGACATCGTGTCATATTCCAAACCGCGCTGACTGCCTTGCGCGTCGCCGCTGCCGTTGCTGATGGAGATGGCTATCAACACCGGCACGCGCTTCTGCGCGATAAGGTTGTCCAACGCGGTGAACAGCAACGGGTCGGGTCCGTCGGCGCCAACGATAAACGGCGCGACGGTACCGGGAACGTACTGCTGCGGAACGTAAACCGCCACCCGCCTGGTGTACGGCGCAGGATGGCTCGTCGTGACGACGAGTTTCGCAGGATCGCTGGCATCGGGCGTGCCGAACGTGCCTTGCTCGCGGGCGATGCCCGGATAAATCTTGCTGTCGGCCGAGCTCATCTCGAAGTTGTAGACGGTCCCGTGCGGGACCCCTTCCTGCACTGTCATTTCGGGCGCAGGATTGTGTGTCGGGCCAATGATGAAGTTGCCTTCGATATCGGCAGACGGAATGGCGCCGTCCGGCAGTTCTTTCGCGCTGACATATCCCGACGCCAGCGGATCACGAGTCGGAGGCGGCGGCCGTGTTCCGCGATCCTGAGCGATGGCAGGATTCACGCTCGCCATCACGCTCATCAAGATCGCCAGATTCAATCGTTTCGTGGTCATTCTTCGCTCTCCCTGGCCTCTTAACGGGGGGTAGGCCGGAAATAATCAGGCAATCCCTGTTTTGTGTCTCGCAGAATTTCGACGACGAGGGTGCGGTCGGCCAGGGACTTTCCTGACAAAACGTCCCACATGCGCGCATACACGGCCTCTTTCGCCACGGCAGGCAGCGCGTCGAAAACCGGGGAGTAGATCATATAGCTGCATGGATATCGCAGGAGACGACGTCCCAGATCGAGCTCGCGCAGCGATCGCCCTTTGCTGTCGCGCGGTCCCTTCGTTGAAAACGCTTCCGCAAACCCAGACGACCCTTTCACTCTGGTCGGCAGATTTGCTTCGTCGACGAACAACATGTATTCGGCGACCTCGTTTGCGGCGTCACGAACGCGAGATGGAAGTGCGCCAGCCCGACCCTTCGCGTTGTACCCGGCCAGGCGCGCTTCCCATCCCAGGCGCGTCAGCAGGTCGGTCATCCTCGCCTGGTGATTCAAGACGAGCAGCGCCACGACATCGCTGTACGGCGTCAGGTACGTTCCAGCAGCGACCTTCCCGCCGACCGTCGCCAGCGCAGGCGCACGGTTCGCGCGTACGTACGAGCGTGGCACGTGGTTCACGGGAACGTTGCCGAGATGCCGCTCCGGCACCTGAGTACCGGTTACGTACCATCCGCCCCATCGATCTTCTATGGGCGTTCGATCATCGACCGCCCAGCCTTGCGCATACTCATTCTGATTGTCAGAGAGCGGCAAAGTACTCATGACGAGAAGCCCCGGAACGCCGCTCGTCGACGCGCTGAGATGGCACTCGAGGCACTGTCCGCTGCGAACGAATTGCGGCTGTCGTTGCGGCTTCTGCGTCAGCGCCCAGAAGATCTCTCCCTGCTCCGGGTCCAGGGACGCGACCTCGAGCACCTCGCCCCCATTCACCCATCCGACGGCGACGGCATCGCCGAAGTACAGCGCTCTCGGTGTCGCCTCCGCAATGTGTTCGGCCTGGGAACTTGTCGGTGAATAGACGAGTGTTTGAGAGTCAATCGGGACGTCGAGCGCGGCCAGCACGGACCGGAGATATCCCAACTGGTCGTCGAACGCGAGCATCACCTGACCTGCCTGAATCTTCTTGTTCAGTTCGGCGACAGCGTCGTTGGTGGGCCGAGTGGTGTATTGAATGGCCGCGTGATCGACCGGCGCGGGAAACATGCCTCCGGTTTGTGCGACCAGCAGCATACTGCCCGCAACAATGCTGGCGACGAGGACCACAAGACGGCGCATCACCTGATCGGGTAACCCTGCCAGACCCACTCGAGCGCTTCGGGCAGCGTCTGCTGTTTCACCGCACGATCGGTATGTCCGGCATTGACGGCGAACACAAATTGATAGTGATAGCCCTTGCCCGCCAGGACTCTCGCCATGAACTCGTTGGCGAGCACCCAATCGTGGAAGTTGTCGCGCGTACTTAAATTGTCTCGATCGCTGACGTGCATCCAGATCCGGATTGGCTTGACCGGGCTCTCTGGAATCAGGTGTTCATGAAAATCCCACGCGCCGTGCGGCGTTTGCGGGTTGTAGGGCCACTGCTGATTCACGTACGTGCCCGAATACGTCAAGACGCGATGGTAGAGGTCGTTGCGATACCACGCCATCGCCAAGGCTGCCGATCCGCCCGAGCTGCCACCCATCGTCACTCGGCCGTCGGGATCTTTCGTTAATTTCACGCCGTACTGCTTTTCGACCAGCGGCAGCACTTCCGTTTCAACAAACTCGGCATACAAGCCCGACATCGTGTCGTATTCCAAACCGCGTTGGCTGCCCTGCGCGTCGCCGCTTCCGTTGCCGATGGAAATGGCAATCATCACGGGCACACGTTTCTGGGCGATCAAATTATCCAATGCGGTGAACAACAACTGGTCGGGGCCGTCGGCGCCAACGATGAAAGGCGCGACGGTGCCCGGAACGTATTGCTTTGGCACATACACGGCCACGCGCCGCGTATACGGCGTCGGAAGGCTGTTCACCTGCACTCTGAACGGGTTGTTCGGGTCTGTCTGATTCGGCCTGTTCGGGTCTCGCGCGATACCGGGATAAATTTTGCTGTCCGACGACTTCATCTCGAAGTTGTAGACCGTTCCGTGGGGCACGTCTTCCTTCACCGTCAGTTCCGGTGCGGGGATGTGCGTCGGGCCGATGAGGAAGTTGCCTTCTTCATTCAGCGGTGGCACCGCGCCATCGGGCAGTTCCTTCGCGATCACGTAGCCGGGCGTGTGCGGATCCCGAGTGGGATTGGGCGGCCGCGCTCCGCGCGCGGGGGCTGCTGGAGCCGCCGTCGCGGGCGGCACTGCGGGCGACGTCGGGGCTCCACGCTGGGCAGACATCACGCTCGCGCCGGCCATCATCCCGAGCACGATCGCTGCGCTGAATCGTTTGGTATTCATGCGTCTATCCTGTTCCATCCCCACGCGAGGAATCAATGCTGACGCCGAGGAATGCCGTCAGTCCTATGGGCACCAGCACTGCGCCGACGAGCGCTTCTCCTCGAAATGTTGCCGTGGAAAGCCACCTCAGCGCCGGAAGTCCGAGCCGGGCCTGCGGCGCGACGAGCATCCAGAAACCGGC
>JANMJM010000121.1:0-9001 GCA_031371345.1 Vicinamibacteria bacterium | reverse complement strand
CTGTGGTACTTGGGGATCGACTCCGAACTGTTGTTTGTCGGCGACGCCGGAACGACGGAACCAGGACGGCCAAGCCGACGCGTCGGGCTTGAGTGGACGAACTACGCACGGCTCGCTCCGTGGGTCACCGTCGACGCTGATCTGGCATTCACAAATGCCCGGTTCACGGATAGCGATCCGGCCGGTACGCAGATCCCCGGCGCCCTGGACCGAGTGATTTCGGCCGGCGTGACGGTTGAGCCTCGCAAGTCTGTATTTGGAAGTCTTCGCGTTCGCCATTTCGGTCCGCGCCCGCTCATCGAGGATGGGAGCGTCAACTCGAAGAGCACGACGATCTGGAATGGCGAGGTTGGCTATCGACTGTCGAACAAGGCCCGCCTCGTGTTGGAGGCGTTCAACATCTTCGACGCGAACGTCTCGGACATTGACTACTTCTACGCATCGCGTTTGCCCGGCGAGCCTGCCGACGGCGTAGAGGACATCCACACGCATCCGGCACTGCCGCGGTCGGCGCGCATCGGTATCCAATTCTCGTTTTGAGAGGAACTTGGTCAAGCCGCTATACTGAAAACGCCCGTAAGTGATCGCGGCACATTAGGAGGTCCTACACAATTCGCCGTAGCCTGACCGTAAGTGATTGATTCTAAAAGGGAGAGATGGCCGAGTGGTTGAAGGCGCACGCTTGGAAAGCGTGTGTAGGGGAAACTCTACCGAGGGTTCGAATCCCTCTCTCTCCGCCAAACTCCGACGAGGACCGTCGCCGGTCGTGGGGATGATGGCAGGTTGATCGCTGCCGCACCTTCATTCAGAAATCTGAAAATCCAGCACCCTTACCGAGGCGCTCGCCCTACGGGATGAGGACCATGGCCGACAAGATCAAGATCGAGCCCTGCCTGTGGTTCAACAAGAACGCCGAGGACGCCGCGGAGTTCTATGCGGCGACGTTTCCAGATAGCCGCGTCACCGCGGTACGCAAGGCGCCCGGCGACTATCCAAATGGTAAGGCCGGCGACGTGCTGACGGTGGAATTCACTGTTCTGGGTCACATGATGAAGATGAAGAAGATCGACATCGCCACGATCGAGGCGGCGCGGCGCGGATGACTGTCCGCCGAACAGCCATCGTGACTGGTGCCGGCACTGGTATCGGCCGTAGTGTCGCGCTGGCGCTGTTGCGTGAAGGCTACGCCGTTGTGCTGGCCGGCCGTCGGCGCCCATTGCTGGAAGAGACGGCGCGCCAGGCGCCGTCGACATCCAACGCCATCGTCGCGCCAGCGGACGTCAGCGATCCATCTTCGGTCGCGTCGCTGTTTCGCATGACGCGCGACACGCTGGGCCGGCTCGATTTGCTGTTTAACAACGCCGGGCTGGCGTCGCTGAGTGCGTCGATCGAAGACGTGACGGTAGAACAGTGGAAGGCTGTGGTCGACGTGAATCTGACCGGCGCCTTTCTCTGCACACAGGAAGCCTTCCGGATCATGAAGGCGCAGGAGCCGCGCGGTGGGAGGATCATCAACAACGGATCGATCTCCGCGCACGCGCCGCGCCCGAATTCGGCGCCTTACACCGCAACGAAGCACGCCATCACGGGTCTCACCAAGTCGACGTCACTCGACGGCAGGAAATACGACATCGCCTGTGGGCAAATCGACATCGGCAACGCAGCGACTGCGTTGACCGAAGGGATGAAGGCAGGCGCGCTCCAGCCTCACGGTGCCCGCGTCGTCGAGCCGACGATCGATCCCGAGCATGTTGCTCGAGCCGTGGTCTACATGGCAGGATTGCCGCTCGACGTGAACGTCCAGTTCATCACCGTGATGGCGACGAAGATGCCGTTTATAGGCCGGGGTTGACATCCCGACTAAGCACTAACTATTAAGGCAGCACGCCGCCGACGGTCGTGCGGCCCGTGCCGCTGCAGCCGTCCGGGCCGTAGCGCAGGAACTTCTGGATCCGTTTTCCGGTGTCCACCTCTCCTGTGTAAATGTTGCCCTTGGTATCGACGCTCACCTGATGCAGCCAGTGGAACTCGCCAGCTTCGCGGCCGCTCCGGCCCAGACGTCCGAGTTCCTGAAGCGTGTCCCGGTTCAACACGTAAATCGTCATGTTCGAGTTGTCGCCGACGTACAGGCAGCTCTGTTTGGCGTCGGTCGAGAAGTTCATCGAGACGGCTGAGCCCGGCAGGCCGTTTGTCTTCACGGCGACGAACTGCTCCTTGACGAAGCCGCACTTCCCCGCATCACCCGCAGTGTTCGCGCATTCCTTGCCGAGGTTTGGATCTTTGGTGTTGAACACCTGTACGCGGTTGTTGCCGCGATCGCAGACGTAAAGCAGCCCGTCCTTGGCGACCTTCACGCAGTGCACCGGATTCCGGAAGAATGCCGGCTTCATGTTGCCCTTCGTGAAGTCGTTCATCCAAGGACCGGCCGCGGCGGCGGCCTTGTCATCAACCGGGTTGTTGCCGTACGCGCCGATGTGGCCGATGTACTTGCCGGTGGCGGCGTCGACGATGACCACGCGCCTGTTGCCGTAGCCGTCGGCAACATACATCCGGTTTGTGGCGGGATCGATCGTCAAGTCGGCCGGCAGAAAGAACAGCGGCGTACCGTTCTTGCCATCGGTCTTGCTGTTGCTGTTCGGGCCGGTGGTTGGGCCGCCGATCATCATCACGAACTTGCCATCTTTCGTAAATTTCAGGATCAGGCCGTCGGAGTCATGCGTTGCCGCCCAGGCGGGCCTGGTCGGGTTGTTGCCTGTGCGTCCATTGCCGCCGATGTACACGAAGCCGTTGTGGTCCACGAAGATGCCGTGCTCGCGCGCGGGCCAGATGCAGCCTTGATCGGCTTTGCATTTCTCGGGATCGGCGGGTCCTCCCCACGATCGCAGCAGCTTGCCATCAGAATCGAACTCCATCACCGCGGGCGCGGGGATGCAACAGTCTCCCAGGACACCGTAGGGACGCGGGAATCCCAACACGTCAACGGGCTTGCCTTCCCGATCTTTGTTTGTGGCTGGCGTGAGGGCCGCTTCGTCGCTGGTGAGGCTGCGCGGCCGGTGCAGAACCCAGACGTGATCGTCCGGTGCGACGTACACACCACCGACCTCGCCTATCAGCCAGTTGTTCGGCAATTTTTGCGGCCATCCCGAGTCGGCGATGAACCCGGGCACCTTCGCCGTGGGTGGCACGCCGTAAATGCCGGTCCGCTCGGCAAGCCGTTCGAGGATGCCGGTCTTTGCCAGAGCTGCCGGGTCGGGCTTTGGCGCCTGGGCGAGACCTGGTTTGATAAGAACAGCGCCGACCAGCGCGCCGACAACGGCGAGGATTCTCAATCTCATCTTCGTTCCTCTTTCAATTAGGGCGCCTTGCAGACGAAGTTCGCGGCATCGTCCGTACTGCCAGAACCCGAGTAAGACGCCGACTTCGGATAGACACAGAGCGGCCGCGTACGATCGACGGCCCCGTTGGTCGTGTGCGACCCGTCAATGCGTTCGGGCGCTTGCTTCTGCTCGACCCATTGCTCCAGCGCCGCCACCATGTCGAAGCTGTTCGGTCCCGGCCCGCCACCACAGTGCAGCATGCCCGGTACCATGAACAGCCGCGCGAATTCCTGGGTGTTTTTTACGCTCGCCGTCACCTTTTCGTAGTAGTTGATCGTGTTCAGCGGCGAGATCGAGGGATCGTTCCAACCGTGATATAGCAGCAGGCGACCGCCGCGATCTCGGAAACGCGTCAGATCCGGATCGAACGCGTCGAAGGTCTTGCCGAGCTTCTTCTCGGCAAAGGCGGCGTCTTTCTCGACATCGAAGCTGTGGTAGTCCCAATTCGGATTTTCAAGAATCAGATACTTCAGCGTGTTGGAAGCCTGCTCCCAGTGGTTGCCGGAGAGCGGGCCGGTGCCGGACATGTAGGCACTCCACCCACCAGGTGACGCTTCCGCCCCGCGCATATAGCCGGGATAAATCAGGTCGCCACGCGACGTGTGGGAGCCGGACCAGATAGCGTTCACCGCCTTCACCTGCTTCGGAGTCAGGCACGTCGCAGCGTCGTTGCCCGCCGGACATTGCAGTGACTTCGGATCGAAGGCGCACTTGCGAGGGTCGGCGATGATGCCGTCGGCGATGCCGTCTTCCTTGTCGCAGGCCGCATTCACCGCGTCGCCAAGGGCCTTCAACTTCGTCGCCGGCACGTAGCTTTCAGGATCCTTATTTAACGCATCGGCCACCCACATGTGCCCGCCGGTCTGGAAGCGCGACCAGTTCACCGCCGGGGCACCCGCGATGATGCCGTCGTAGTCTTCAGGAAAGCGCTGCGCCTCCATGAGCGCCTGGCGGCCGCCCGTAGAGCACGCCACGAAGTAAGAGTGCTTCGCCGGCTCCGAGTAGAACTTGTCGACGATGCTCTTGCCGTTCTCGGCTGTTACGTGAATAGCGCGATAACCGAAGTCGGCGACCAGCTCCGGATGCCCGATCGCCCACTCGCCATCGCGCGCATTCTCGGTCTGGTGGCCGGTATCGGTGCTCGCGGTGGCGTAGCCACGCTTGAGCGCCGTGACCATGGCCGCGTAGCTGATCGTTCCGGCGTTGGCGCCGTTGCCGACGCCCTGGAACTTGCCGTTCCATGTATCGAGCGGCAGCCAGACCTCGAACCTGACCGCCGGCCGCGTCACGGCAGCGACGCGGCAGAACGGCGGCAGCCCCGTCAACGGCCGGGAGCCGCGCGGCGTCAGCGCGCCGCCGGTCACCTCATCGGCCGACGTGATTGTCGTATTTGGCAATTTAATCGCGAGGAGGCTCGCGCATGAGTTGTGTGCCGGCGCTGCCACCGCTTGCGGCGTCGTGACGCCAAAGGATACAAGGAACATTCCGGCAACGCTGATGACGGTATTTTTCATGCGGCCAAAGGGTCGCAGTACGGCTGAATGAAAGCAAGAGCGGCGTGCATGCCGCAAAATGTGGCAGAATCGAATCTGATGAAAATTCCGCTCGGCATCCACGACGAAGAAGTTCCAGTTGGCTCGCACATCGCCTATTTCTGGGAAAACGAGAAAGAGTTCAATGCGGGCGTCCGGTTCCTTGGCGTCGGGCTCGAAAACGGCGACTTTTGCGTGATTTTCGGTCACGACGAGGGCAATCGACGCGTCGTCGAGCGGCTGAATGCGCTTGGCTACGACTGCAATAGTTTCCGCCGCAGAAATCGTCTCGCCATCGTCTCGGGTCATCCCGACGCCGGGCAAATGCTGACGAACATCGGCGAAACATTTGCCAACGCCATCAAAGAAGGCACGACGCTCATCCGCCTGCTCGGGAACATCGGCTGGGGGCACGATGGCTGGCCTTCCGAAGACGACATCCTGGCGTTTGAATCCAGAGTGACAGGCGCGGCGCGGCAGTTCCCATGCGTCATCGTCTGCATGTACGACGTTCGGGCGCTTCCGGGTCGCGTGGTCGTGCACGGCGCGTTCGAGACCCATCCGATGACGATTTGCGGCAACGTGCTCCGTCAGAACACTCACTACGTGGAAGTCGACGAATTCCTGCAGCGGTTAAAGCCTGCCTCGACGGTCGTCTGACCCATGCTCCTCGCGAGCCCTCAAAAATGGGCGCCCCATCTCACGCCGAATTCGTTAGTGGTGTTCAAGGGTTCATAGAAGCCGATTCGCTCCCGGGCGGTCACACGATTGACTGTGAACGTCACGGTTTGATCGTTCACCGGCGAGGCGCTGACGTTCCAGTACACGTAAAACGGCTCCACCGACCAGCGCCTGGTCAGCTGATATTTCGCGCTTGCGCGAAACGCCCATCCTCCAGACTGCGAGAATGAAATATCGGTAAAGCCGTCGATCGTGAACGCCGGCGCGGTCGTGGTGGCGGGAACGCCGCCGCCGCCCAGTGCCGAGCCGCGGGTCTTCTGCCAACCGTGGAGCAGGCGATCGAATTCCAGATTGACGCCAAGGGCGCCGTGCGACCGAACCCTGGTGCGTGCCGTTACACCGACTGGCAGATAGAGATACTCATCGGTGCGGTATCCGGGGGTGCCCGTCGTGCCGTTCGACAGATGGCGGACGCCCATTCCGCCATAGGGTGACCACGCCCATGTTTGGCCGATCAAGTCCTTGCCGGCGAGGACGCGGGCTTCCAGATACCAGTCCCGATCGCCGGTCTCGCTGCACGGCGACGCATCACCGAAGTCCAGCTCGTAGCCATTCGGCGAAGCGCTGTTGGGGTTGATCAGGAACGGCGAACACCAGCCAGTGTAAGTGGCGCTGCCGATGGTGCCCCGCGCGTTGGTCTGGGCAAACCAGTGGCGGCGCTTGCTCAGCGATAGCGTCGCCGTGTATTCGCCCCCGACCTTGACGCCGTGGATCGATATGGCATGCGCACCGGGCTCGGTATAGGTGTAGCTCCCCACGCTGGCATTTACTTCATGCCCCGTTGGCGTGGCCAGGCTCGCGTCAGTTTGCGCGAACGCCTGTGATGAAATCAGTGCTGCGAGACCGGCAAGAAAGAGGATTCTCGACGACGTTCGAGTGGCGGCGACGCTCGCGTTGAAGGCAGTGCAACGCGGCATCCGCATCGAGAGGCAGTATATCTGCTCTGGCGCCACAGATCGCTCCACCAACTTGTTGGCCGCCATGTAACGGCCGTTCACGTTAATATTCAGGTTGGAGGCTACATGAGGACGTTCCTGCTGCCGCTGGTCGTCGCGGCTTTTTGCTACTCGCCCGTTTCGGTTCAGGCCCAGGCATTTCCCGACGGCCCCGGAAAAGACATTCTCGAAAAAGAATGCAGCAACTGCCACGCGCCCGACATGGTGCGGAGCTTCGGCCGGACTCCGGACGAGTGGCACGATGTCGTGATAGAGATGATCGACCAGGGCGCCAAGCTCAGCGACGATCAGATTCCCGTTCTCGTTGCCTACCTGTCGAAGAACTGGCCAGTAACGGGTGCTGCCTCTGCGTCGCCGGCGCCCGCTCCTGCGGCTGCTTCCTCGACCGAGATGCCCGCCGACTACAAAGGGGTGCTCGACGCCCTTGGCCGCACGGGAGATTTCAAAGACGGCGTCTTGAAGGTGAACATTCCGCGAAGCGATCTGAACGTGAGCGTCGACGGCGTCGCCACGCCGACGCCGTTCGGATTTGGCGGGTGGGTCGCGCTCGAAAAGGGTACTGGTGGCATGGACGTGATGATGGGCGACCTCGTGCTCACCGAGAACGAGGTGAATCCAGTCATGTCGGCTCTCCTGAACGCCGGCATCGAGGTGACTGCGCTTCACAATCATTTTTTCCTCGAAACACCGCGCATGTTTTACATGCACCTACACGGTCACGGCTCGGCGGCCGAGTTGGCGGGCAAGCTGAAGCCCGCACTCGCGTTGGTGGGGAAACCTGGCTCGACTCCGGCACCCTCGGCCGGTAAGCCAATTCAGGGCACGCTGGATTCTTCAGCGCTCGCGAAGATCGTGGGCACCGAAGGCGAAACCACTGGCGCTGTTTACAAAATTACGATCGGGCGCCCGGATATAAAGATGATGGATATGGGCGCGCCCATCAACGCGCGCATGGGCCTGAACACGTGGGCGGCATTTTATGGAAGCGACGCCGATGCCGTGGTGGCGGGCGACGTGGCCATGCTCGATAGCGAAGTGCAGCCAGTGTTAAAGGCGCTGCGTGCCAACAACCTCAATGTCGTGGCGATGCACCACCATATGGTTGGTACGGCGCCGAGCGTGATTTTCCTTCACTACTGGGGCCGGGGCCCTGCGCAGAAGCTTGCCGCCGGCGTGAAGGCCGCTGTCGATCAGACGGGAAAACCCCGGTAAGCTTGAACAGATGGAGTTCTCGCTGTCGCCGACGCAGGAAGGTTTCAGGGAGAACGTCAGGCGGTTCGCAGCAACGACGCTGACTCCTGTCGCCGCCGATCTCGACCGCAAGTCGCAGTGCCCTTCAAATTTAATCGACGGTCTCGCCGAGCTGGGCCTGCTCGGTGGTGAAAGCGATTTCATCAGTTACGTCGCGGGCCTTGCTGAAATCTCACGCGTCTGGGCCTCGCTCGGCGCGATCATCTCCGTCCATAACTCCCTGGTTTGCTATCCGATTGCTCGATTCGGCAGCGAGCCTCAGAAAGCCAAGTATCTCCCGCTCTTAACCAAGGAGCGGCAACTCGGGTGCTACGCGTTTGCTGAGCCCGGGGCCGGATCCGATGCCGGCTCGATTCGGACGACGGCGGCGGCCGACGGCGACGCGTATGTGTTGAACGGGCAGAAAGTGTTCGTCACCAACGGTCGTCAGGCCCGCGTGGCGATCGTGTACGCGCTAACCGATCCAGCCAAGAGGCGCGACGGTCTGTCGGCCTTCATCGTCGAGACCAACACACCGGGATTGTCGGTCGGCAAAACGGCCGAGACGCTTGGATTGCGCGCGGCCGAGATTGTCGATATGTCGTTTCACGACTGCCGGGTGCCGAAGGCGAATCTGCTCGGAGGATTACATCAGGGCTTCGCCGTCGCGCGTCATATCGTCGAGAGCGGCCGCATCGACATCGCCGCGCAGGCGGTTGGCATTGCCGAAGCGTGCCTTGATGCGAGTGTGAACCATGCCAAAGAGCGCCAGCAATTCGGCCGGCCAATCGCCGAGTTCCAGGCCATCCAATGGATGCTTGCCGATATGGGCACCGAAATCGATGCGGCGAGGTTATTGATGTATCGCGCTGCGTCGCTTCGCGCGAAGCGGCCCGACGACAGCAAGCTGACGCTTGCGGCGGCACAAGCGAAGCTGTTTGCGTCGGAAGCGGCCAACCGCGCCGCCTATCATGCGATCCAGGTGTTCGGCGGACATGGCTATCTCACCGAGTATCCCGTCGAGCGCTACTACCGCGATGCGCGCGCCATGACGTTGTATGAAGAAACATCGGAGATTGAGCGATTGGTGATTGAGCGAGAGCTGGCGAAGTAGCCGATGGAGTCGATGACGAAGCAGAAGATCGTGCGCCCCAAGATCCGGAGC
>JANMJM010000120.1:0-38994 GCA_031371345.1 Vicinamibacteria bacterium | reverse complement strand
GCGGCGGCGCCGTCGACAACAACTTCTATCCGACGCTGCGCTGGAACTACTATGCGCCCTGGTTCCAGGACGACTGGCGCGTCACTAACCGGTTGACGGTGAACCTTGGCCTGCGCTGGGATCTCAACACGCCGGTGTTCGAGGACGACAACCGGCTGAACTCAGGGTTCGACACGACCGCCACTAATCCTGTGTCCAGCCGCGTCGATCTATCGAAAGTCCCTGGAGGCAAACTCGTGGGTGGCCTTGGATTCGTGACCGTTGGCGGCAAATCCAAATATCCCTATCAGTTCGACAAGAACAACATCCAGCCGCGCGCCGGATTCGCGTTCACGCTCAACGATCGCACGATCTTGCGCGGTGGATACGGACTCTACTATCTGAATGTCGTCGGCATTTCGTCGTCGAACGGATTCGCCCTTCCGACGCTGCCGATTACCTCCGTCGACGAAGATCGAACCCCGACCTATGCGTTATCCAACCCATTTCCGCAGGGGCTGACGCCTGCGCCGGGCTCGTCGCGGGGCCTGGAAACCTTCCTTGGCCGCGGCTTGAGCTTCTCGAATCCCGACTACGTGAATCCGTACGTCCACCAGTTCTCGCTCGGCGTGCAGCGCTTGCTCCCGTGGCGGACGACGGTTGATCTTACCTACGTGGGCAGCCGCACCATGCAGGAACAGAACCAGTGGGGCGGCTTCAACGAGCCGCCGGTGTCGCTGCGGAATCAGTGCGATCCCACCAAGGGTGGCGATGTCAGGATCTGCAACGAGCTGCTGACGAATCCGTTCTATCAGGTGAGAGGTTTCGAAGGCACAACCCGGTTCACCAGCCCGACGCTGTCGCGTTACGAGCTCAGCCGTCCGTACCCTCAGTTCGGCCCGATCACCATGCTCGACCGGAACGACGGCCATATCTGGTACAACTCGGCTCAGTTGCTGGTGAACAAACGAGTGTCCGACGGCTTGTCGCTGAACGGCACGTACACCTTGTCGAAGATGGTCGAAGAGAACGGCGGCAATAATCAGATTGGCGGGAACAACACCGTGAACCCGCTCATCACGGATGTCGATCGTATAGTGCAGCGCTCGCAGTTCGAAAGCGATCGACGGCATCGCGTGACGATCTCTGGCGTGTACTTCCTCCCGTTTGGCCGTGACAGGAAATTCATGAACAAGGTCCATCCGGCCCTCGACGCGATTGCCGGCGGTTGGGAAGTGGCCGGCATGTGGCTCTTCAACACGGGCCGTCCGTGGGGCCTGCCGCAGAACGTGTTCTACGTGAAGGACGCGACGCTCCAGAACGTCAATTACAACGATCCCAGTGTGATTCGCGGCGTCTCGAATTGCGTCTCACAGATGAACGACTCGGGAGTCGTCACGATGCTCGGATTCTCGACCTCAGCCGGCTGCACCGAGCCGAACTTCATCATTCGGCCGAATTACACGCGCGGCGCCGTGCCGTTCCGCGACGACACGATTCGGCGTCCGCCGTTTTATCAGTTTGATGTGAACTTCGCGAAAACGACGCAGGTGTCGAAGGACTTCCGCGTGCAGCTCCGGGTCGAGCTGTACAACCTCCTCAACCGGGCGATTTACGACGAGCGGCAGTACGAGAACAACCCGACGAACGCACGATTCGGAACCATCGATCGCTCAGTTGTCCGCCAGTCGAACTTCCCTCGCTACATGCAGTTAGGACTAAAGTTCCTCTTCTGATTCCCACGGCCGGGACCGGGCCTTAAGGGCCCGGTCCTCCTTCCTGACCGGACTTACAATCAGACATCATGCGGCGGCTTGCGTTCGTGCTGTTCCTTCTCGTGTTCACGGCAGGCGCCTCTGCCGCCGCACGCGTCCGAGAGATTGCGTGGAACGACATCGCGCCTGCTCTTCAAAGCCTGCTCACGAGCCAGAGGATGACGCGAGAAACGCTGCCGACGTATGTCGCCGGGCTCCGCGCGAGAAATCAGGCGCGCATGCGCGAAGGCGATCTCGATCACCTCGTGTACTACATGCTCCAGTCCTCATCGTTTACGCGCGCGCCGGTCATTGAGCCTGCGGCAAGCGCAGCTGCACTGGTCGCCGGCGGCGCCGTTCCTGAAGCGGTGAACGCGCGCATCAGCGCGTTCGCTTCCGCGATGGACAACGCGCGTCGCAGTGTCAGGCTCGGGTACTTTCGCGACCTTGTGGCTCGAGAGCGTGCCGACGCCGCATCGTTTCACGTGTTCCTCTCCGCGCAGTACGTGAGAGCCATGCGTTTT
Organism: Vicinamibacteria bacterium; assembly: GCA_031371345.1. Lineage (GTDB taxonomy): Bacteria > Acidobacteriota > Vicinamibacteria > Vicinamibacterales > JAMQPK01 > JAMQPK01. The sequence continues at coordinate 36,737 of JANMJM010000120.1, read as the reverse complement.
CTCTACGAGAAAGAATTCGCTGAGAAGGGGCGGGCCACACCGGCGTCGAGCACGTTGTATCAGGACCGTGGCCTGAGCACCGATACCTCGGTCGACGCCGGCTATGTCGTTTACCTTGCCCTGGCGACGCTGCGGCAGCTCGAACCGGATCGTCGGATTCAGCGTGTGCTCGTCATCGGACCGGGATTAGATCTTGCGCCGAGGACCGGACTGGTGGAAACCCACGCGCCGCAAAGCTACCAGCCGTTTGCCGTGATGGACGCGCTCATAGGAACGGGGCTCGCCGATCGTGCGAGTCTTCGCCTGAGCGCCATCGACATCAACCCTCGAGTCGTGCACTGGCTGGACGGCGCACGCCGCACGGCGCCGGAGCTTGCGATGTATGCGGGCATTCGTGAAACCGAGCAGGTGCACCTGACGGACGATTATCGATCCTATTTCGCGGCGCTCGGCAAGAGCATCGGCCTCACACGGCCGATGCGCGGTCTCGGCGCGAGACGGCTGGCCAAGATGGTGAAGGTCTCTTCAGATGTCACCGCCGCGGTCGATGCCGCAGCGGTCGATATTACGGTCGAGGGCGTCGACGACCGCTATGATCTCATCGTCGTGACGAATGTCTTCCCCTATCTGTCGGATACAGAATTGCTGCTCGCGCTCAGCAATGTGGTGCAGATGCTGAAACCAGGCGGCGTCCTTCTTCACAACGAGCCGCGGCCTCTCCTGGCGACCGCGACGTCAGCACTCGGCCTGCCATTGATTCACTCCCGCTCGGCCGTGGTGGCGACGGTTGACGGCGGTCCCTCTCTCTACGATGCAGTGTGGATGCACAAAGCTCCGTAGCGCATCGTCTTCTACTTTGGTTGTGGCAGCACTTTCTTGGGAATCTTCAGCGCCACCGACCCCGCCACCGTCACGATGTCGTATCGCCCTTGAAAGCCGATCAGCTGATGCGCGGCCCATGGCTCGAGCTTGTAGTCGGTCGTCAGCCAGTTGACCATGTCGCTCGTCGCCAGCTGCAGCCCGCGGTTGGTCGAGCTCACAAACTCGGGCTGGGTTCCGATGCTGATGATGTGCTCGGCGGTTTCCGCGCGTGGTCCGGACAAATTGGCGTTCTTTCGTAACGTGACCGTGAACTCGACGTCCATCGACGTCTCGATGCCGGTGCCGGTCGGTTCCCCATCGGCTTGCAGCGCGTGCCCATCGCCGACAAACAACAGTGCGCCCGATTGATAGACCGGCAGAATCACGGTCGTGCCTTCGCCGATCTCGTTGTAGTCGAGATTGCCGCCGTACGATCCTGCGGGACTCGAGGTCGGCGCGAAATCTCCGGCAGGCGCCACACCGACGCATCCGAGCATTGGCTTGGCAGGAAACTCCATCGGCATCGCCGCGCTCACCGGGTCTTTGAGCCGAACGATCTGCCGATCGAGATCGATATCCCAGCGGACGACGTTCGCACGCTCCGGGATGATCTCGTTGGGCTTGTACCGGTTCGGATAAAGCCCTTCAATCGACTCAGGTGTCAATGAATACAAACCAAGACGATACGATCCGAACCCCCAGTTGCGATTCAGCCGAACTCTCGTAAAGCGCACGGCGAGCGCGTCGCCAGGTTCCGCGCCTTCGACGTAGAACGGACCTGTTAATGGATTCGGCGGTCGCGCATGAACCGTCCCGGTCTCGTCGCGGCCGCTCGCGTCGAGTGTCTTGGTGACGACGGGTTCGCCGGGTCGAATGCGGGCCAGCACTGGATGGCCGCGAAAGAAGGTGTTGTAGTAGGTCTGCGGGACCATCGGTTGCGACTGCGCCGCCGGAAATCCCTGCCCCGCGCTGCACAGGGCCAGCAACGCGACTGCAATGCTCCGCCCGTTGACTGAAACTCTCATTTATTCCACTCCTCCATGACCTTGCGATGCAGAGAATCGGGACCAAACTCCAACAACTCCATGCCGATGCCGCCGGGCCCCGTCACCACGGCGCTGCGTGTCCGAGTGCGCGGGCTCACCGACGGTGGTCGAATTTGAACGCCTCGCTGCTTCAATTGATCGATCACCGAGTCGAGGCTTTGAACTTCCAGGCCGAAGTGCGGACATCCGGCTGGCCGGGCCGGCGTGGCCTGCATGACTTCGACGAAGGTATCGCGACTGACTTGAAAGTAGGTGAAATAGGGCGAGCCGTCCGGCTCACGAAACGAAAACGCTTCGCGAAAGCCCATTTGCTTACCGTAGAAGTTCCGGGCGCCCTCGTAATCGGCAACGCTGACCGCCACATGATTCAATCCGACAATACGGCCTTGCTGGGCGAGTCCGGACTGAACCGCAACGCCAACCACGATGCCCGTCAAAAAAAAGACGACGCTACGCACGCGAACCTCCAAGGCTGAGATCGCTGGCGATCTCGCTGAAACCTTTCTTGCGCGCCCACGCCAGCGGCGTACCCCACGGGGCGCCGGCCTTCTCCGGATCGGCGCCACGCTCGAGCAGAAAGGCGACCATTTTTCTGTGACCCCACCGCGCAGCGAGCCCGAGCGGCGTCGATCGATACTCTTCGTCGACAGGATCGATCGCCGCACCGTGATCGAGCAGGAGACGGGCCTTCGGGATGTTGCCTCTTTGCGCCATGTCGTGCAGCAATGTGACGTGCTGCCAGCTCATATGATTCGGGTTCATCCCATTCGCGATGAGGAAGGCCGCGATGTCGTAGTGCTTGAAGTAGTACTCGGGCGCCCATTTTGAGACGTCGGGAACCCGCGCGCCGTAGCGCATCAGAAGCTCGATCATCTCGCGCCATCCTCGGCTCGCCGGTATTGCGAGCACACCCTCGCCCCACGATGACGTCTCGTCGCGAGCGAGTTCGGAGCGGTCCTTCAGCAAGCGTTCGGCCTCTCGCATGTCGTTGGCGTGCACAGCCTTCTCGAAGCGGCGCTGCGCGTCGTCCATGCCGTAGTCGATGAGGCCGGTATCACCTTTTTTGTGAGTCATCGCCGGGTTGTTAAGGCTGTCCGCCAAGAGCGCGGCGATCTGGCGGTGGCCACGATCGTCCGCCATGGTGACGAGCGAATCCTGAAACGGATGGGTCGTGTAGGTCGGATCGAGGGCGCCCCGCTCGACGAGCGCTCGAACAAGCGGCAGATGTCCTTCGCGAACGGCAAAGTGAAGGGGCGGCGTGTAGTTGTACTGACACGTGCTCAGCTCAGGCCGTCTTGCGCAGAGCCCCGTCACACGCTCGAGATCGCCGTCGCGGCTCGCGCAGAGCGTCTGCCAGACCTCGGTCGTCGTCGAGCTCACGCCGCCATGAAGGGCGATCGGCAGGGTCTTCCTCATTTCGGCGGGTTGAATCATCGAGTCCGTTTTCGTGCCTTGGGCGTTTCCTTGGTGACAAATCGCCACCCCGCGCCAAGCAGATCTCGGAGTGCGTCAGGACGGATGCGAGACAATCGCACGAGCACGGCCGGATAATCCACGTAATGAGACGTCAGATAATAGGTGTCCGGATCGGCCTCCACCAATACGTCCTTCGGCGCACGCATCACCGTGGCAAACCGGCAACGTCGGTTCGAATCTTGTAGAGCGCCTTTCCCGCGGTCACATAGAGCGTCTTCATATCGGGACCGCCGAACGCGTTATTGGTAATGTAGTCTTCGGGAATCGGGGTGAATTTCACCAGCTTGCCTTGAGGCGAAATGACATACACGCCCGTTTTCGTATCGAGCGTTTCTGACGTGCCCCGTAGCTGGCTCATGCCAGCAGAAGCGTAGAGATTCCCCTGTGTATCGATGCTCATGCCGTCGGCGCTGCGACCCGGATAGAAGTTGTAATGGACGCGCATGTTGCTCACGGTGCCGTCCGCGCTCAGATCGAACGCCCGGATCATCCGCGCGCCGCCTTGCGCACCGTTGGCCTCGATCAAATAGAGCGTTTTGTCGTCCGGCGACACTTGAAGCCCGTTGGGCCGCTGTATCTCAGGCGTCGCGAGAATGCGAGCAACCTTGCCTGGAGCATCGATTCTGTAAACCGCACCGCCGATCAAATCGGTGAAGTACAGCCGGCCCTTGCCATCGATCGTGACGTCGTTGGGCGCGACGAACGGCTTGCCCTGATAGTTGTCCGCAAGCACTTCGATGTTGCCCGTTCGCATATCCATCCGTGTTATCTGTGGCTTGAACTTCAACATCACGCCGGTTCGCAGCGATTCCGCGCCCTCGCACGCAATCATCCGGCCCTGAGGATCGATCAACAAGCCGTTGGCGCCGTTGCTGTGCTCGCGGAACGTCGACAGCACCCCAGCGGGCGTCAGCTTCATGATTTTCTGGAACACCATCTCCGTGAAATACACGTTGCCATCGCGGTCGACGGCAGGCCCTTCAGTAAACGCGAGCGCGGTGGCGATCTCGGGCTGCTGCGCACCGGCGAACGCCGGACATGTCAGCGCAAGGATGAGAGCGGCGAACCTGATTCTCGTCACTGTAACGTCCTCCTGTGGACGGTCGTCATTTGCCGTCTTCTTGAAACGGGAACGCGTGCTTGAACGTGAAGGCAAACGCCGACGGACCGTTCATCCGAAGCCCATCCAGCCGCTGCTTCGCTTCCTCGACGCTCGGCACGTGACCAATGGGGACCCACCACAGAGCCAAGTACGCGTCTGTCATTCTCTCGAACCACGAATGGCGCTGCTTCATCACCTCCGCGTGCAGGGTTTGGTAGACGTACTGCTTGAGGTGCTCGAACGTCTCCCACACAGACAGGTTGAACAACAGTCGATCGTCATCGTAGGGCCGCAGATCCGTCGCGTCGCCTTCCGAGCCTTGTAACCGCCAGACGAATCCCGGGCTGAGGTCAGCGAGCGCGTTCACTTCCTCGAGGCGCGCGACGAAGTCCGCCATCACCGAATCGGTGAGCGGCGCCCGCATTCTGGCGATGTTGACCTGCGCAAGATGCATGGTGTCTGGATAACCCGCGGCAAATTATGCCGCTTTCCTCGACCGGCGCCAACAATACCTCCTGTCAGATTGAATGAGCGCGGACGACCTCCTCGTTGAGTTCGATGCCAAATCCCGATCGCTGCGGCACGGCAATCGAGCCGTTCTCGAATTTTTCCGGCGGGTTCACCACGTCGTGACGCCACGCGACCTCACCCCATTGGAACTCGAGCAGCCGGAAGTTTTTCAACACCGCGCATACCTGAATGCTCGCAGCGGTCGCTACGGGACCGCTCGGGTTGTGCGGCGCGACGGTGACGCCATCACTCTCGGCAACGGCGGCGATGCGCGTCAACTCGAGCAGCCCGCCACAGTGTTTGACGTCGGGCATGATGACGTTGACCGTCCGATCGCGACTGAGGGGCGCGAATCCGGCGACACCGTACAGGATTTCGCCGCCCGCCATGGGTTGCCGGATCCGGCGGCGGATCTCGCGTGTCTCTTCGATTCTCTCAGGAGGCACCGGCTCTTCGTACCACGCGAGCTGCTGCGGCTCGAGCCTGCGAGCGACCCGCTCGGCAAGCGCCACATCGAAGAAGCTATGACAATCAATCATCAACTCGACCTGCGGCCCGATCGCCTCGCGCATTGCCACGACGCAGGCAATGCCGTTCTCGACTGCCGCCTCGACCCACGTGACCGGCGAACCCGGTGCCGGAAATCCGTCGAACGGCGCGCCTTTCACGGCTCGGAATCCGTCCTGCACGGCGGCCTTCGCCGAGGCCGCGAATCCAGCCGGCGTGCGCGGGTTGGTCGCGCGATTCACGTTCGCGTAAACCTGGAGCGTGTCCCTGACGCTGCCGCCGAGCAACGTATACGTTGGTACGTCGAGCGCTTTCCCTGCGAGATCCCACAACGCTTGCTCGATGGCGCTATACGCCGTTGCCACCAGCAACCCGCCCTTGGCGGCGAGCGGCTCGCCTTGTTGACGATAGGCGCCGATCTCGAGCGGCGACTTCCCCTCAATGAGACTGAAGAACCTGCGTAATTCCGATTCCATCCGCGTCGCGTCCTGTTTCGACGTATTCGCGAAGCCGAACGCGTCCGACGCTTCGCCGAGACCGGTCAATCCTGCATCCGTCCGCAGTCGGACCATCAGCCACACAGTTCGTGCGGTCGCGCGAACCGGCAAGACCTCGAAACCAGTCACGCGGAGACGCGGCATCCCCTGTACGGTGCTCGGAGCCGAGAACATCGCCGCCGCGGCCAATCCAGCGCTGGCCCCAACGAACGTTCGCCGACTGACATGTCTATCTTGTTGCATGCGTCATTTCTCGAACTTTACCAGCGATCCAGGTGACAGCGTCCCACGGGTTGTGGATTCCGACCTCATCGCCTTTCGTAAAGCACTCGGCCCCCTCGAACGGTGTAGCGAACATCAACAAACGCCTGCGAGCCTTGGCTCGGATCAGCACCAAGGACCACGAGGTCGCCTTCCATGCCGCGCGCGATTCGTCCGCGCTTGCTGTTCTCTTTGAACCGATTGGCGGGATTTGTCGTCAGCGACGCGAGGATTTGCCGCCAGTTCAGCCCGGCGGATTCCATCAATTGATATTCACGGAGCGGATCGTAATCTGTGAGATAGCCGACGTCGGTTCCAAACAGAATCTGCCCACCGATGCGCGCGTACTCACGCACCTGGTCGAGCATCTCGCGCCGACCGTCGCCGGCGAGCAGCCTCAGTGTCGGCACCAGGCCCACGTTCAGCGACTTCATGCGTTTGAGGTGGTTCGGCGTGAAGCCGTCGGTATCTTCGACGATATGTGCCAACACATCGACGTGCGCATCCAACGCCACTTGAAGGCCGGCGATATTGGACGGATGAGCAAAGACGAGAAGGCCCCGGCGACGGGCTTCGACAACGGCAGCAGATGCAACGTCGGCGGGCATCGGCAGCACGCCACCAGGCTCGCGGCGCACGACCGAACCAGTGAACAACTTGATGAGGTTGGCGCCCCCCTCGGCATTCAGACGGACCATATCAGCGGCGGCCTGGGGTGTGGACGGCTGGGGCAATAATTTCAGCAGATCAGGCGAGACGGAATTTTTCACGTAGTACGGCACGCCGTTCGGCGGATAGAGCGCCAGCCCCGCGGTCAAAATCCTCGGGCCTTTCACTTCGCCGGTCTCTATGCGCCACCGCAATTCCACTGTGTTTGACAACAGCGATGCGGTGTCGACGACGGTCGTGAACCCGTATCGCGTCAGCATGGCTTCGAGTCCGGAGGTCAGCAGGGCCGCCGGTTGTGTTTTCGCGTTCGCCCATTTTTCTTCGGTGAAGTGCACGTGATTGTTCTGAAAACCGGCGACGATCGTGAGGCCGGCGCAATCGATGGTCTTCGCTCCCGAAGGAATTGTGACGCGGCCTTTCGGACCGACATCGAGAATGCGGCCGTCGACGAGAACAACAGTCGCATCATCCACCGGTGTCGCGTCTGGCGAGGAGATGACACGCCCTCCGACGAGGGCGACAACGTTTTCGGCGTTCGACTGCGCGCGCACCAAAGATGCGGCCGCGAACACAATCAGTGAAACGCGGATGAAATTACGCACGCGAATCAAGCTCCTTCGCCATCAGTCGCACGCGCTTGGCACCTTCCTCGGTGTCTTGCTGCCCAACCTCACGAAAGCCAAAGCGCTCGTGGAAGGCCATGGACCGCGGATTAGGAGGTCGAAGATTAACTTCGCATGCCAGAATTGGCGCGCGCTTCCGAGCCTGCGATTCGACATCTGCGTAGAGGGCGTGGCCGACGCCGCCACCTCGCTGCGACGCATGAACGACCACGCGATCGATATACACGAACGTCGCGTACCGGTGCTGAAACCATCGGAAATTCAGGCTCGCGTAGTCCGCGCCTTCCGCGAGCGCAAGCACGAAGCCGCACAGGCCCGATGCATTCTCCGCGACGCGAAACCGAACGGCCTCGCGATGAAGCTGCGCGAGTTGCTCGCGCGAAATCAAGTTCACATTCGGCACCGCGTCGGCATTCATTTGCAGAAGGGCATCGTAGTGCGCCGGCTCCGCGTCGATGAGCTGGATTCCCATTGGGGCTACGGCAATTCCGCCTTCAGTGTCCCACGCAGCCCGGCCCGTTCCACGGCCTGCTGGACCAGTGCGTCGGACTTCGCATCCTCGGCGAACTTTCGCAGATACGGCATCGCCGCCTCTCGCCCCTTCGGGATCGCCATGGCCAGATGCTCCAATCCCCATCGTCCGGTGAGCACGCGCGAGTTCGGCAGTTCATCGGACATCTCGAACAGGATGGCCTTGTTCGTCGCGAAGGCGTCGATCGCCTTCTGCGATAGCATCTCCATGGCGCTCTTGAGTGAAGGCGCCGTCACCACGGTGGCGTTCTTGAATTCACGCGTGAGCGTGCTCAGAGACGTACTTCCCTCGCTCACACCGACGCGAATGCCCGGCTGATCCACGCTCGCCAGAGCCGATACTGGTGAGCCGGCGAGCACCAAATATCCCAGCTCGAGATCGAGCACCGTGGGTGTGAAATCCAGATCTTTCACTCGGGCGGGCGATGCATTCGTGATCGTGAAATCCACTTGTCCGGATTTGAGCGCATCGACGACTTCGGCGACTCGCTGGAACACAACAGGTTCGAACGGCACGCCAAGGCGTTTGGCCAACTCCGTCCCGAGGTCGTACGTCACGCCTTTCCGCTGGCCGGTCGAGGCGTCCTGGATCATGGAGGTAGGACTGCCGGGATACACGCCGACGCGCAGCTTGCCGGAAGGTGCCAGGACTCGTCGCATGTCCGCAGCGGGCTGCGCCGCAGTGCTCACACACATAGCGAGCAGCGAAGCGGTCGCGACAATTTCACTGATGGACCGGCGAATGTCGTTGTTCATGATGTCCTCGGTGCCTGATGCGTGTCGAAGTATAGACTGGCCAGATGACGGATCAAATTGGCCTCGTGCGGCGTTGGATTCGTCGCGATTGGCACTACGCTGCAGGTCTATCCAGTGGCGGGCGCGGTTTAGCGGGCGATCGGCGGCGTGCTGTCCGCCGTTTCAGGATGATCACACTCCGAACTGCCGAAGATGATGATCGAGGTGGCGGTACTGCAACACGTCCCAGTCCTGTGGCCTCATTCGGCCGAACATCGGATGGACGGCGGTCAAGGTCTCCAGCGGTGCTGCGGCAAACCGGCCGATCAGCGTCGCCACGACTTCGCGGTCGCGTTCCCAACCGAGACTCGGCGTGCTGAACGCGCCCGGCGGCGCTTGGATCTTTCCTTCCGGCCATGGTAGTCGGTGAATGGCCAGGTAGCGCCAGACGACGCCGCGAAGGCGGCCGGGAGGTGGGCCTCCCAGTTTCTGCTCGCCCAACGCCACTCGCAGAGCAGTTGCCAGGTGAGGCAAGAGCTGGACCGGCTCCATTCTGCCCCATCGGCGCGAGTGATTCGGCGTGAGAGCGGCGAGGCGGTTGAGAATGGAGTCTCGCCCAGCCGGATCACGAAGCGAGCGCGGAACCGCACGACTTGTCATTGCTCACGTGCACCGGCGCCGCGACGTGACAGCGTGCCGGACAGGAACGCTACGACCGGCACAACAATCGTCATCAGCAGCCACGACGCAACCGGAACGACAACCCACACGAACGCGGGTGTCGACCTCGGAGGGTTCACAACGACATATCCGTAGATCGCCAAAGACATCAGCGTCAGAACCAGCATCACTGTGTCAAGCATCGTTCGGGTTATCACTGACCAGCGCTTTGAAACCATGTTAGCGACGAAGAGCGCTGCGAATGGAGAGAGCACCCAGATTGCGAAAAGCACTCGCAGGAAGACAGGTGGGTGCCCTGCACGGAGCATCAACGCCATCGACGCCACCGCCCCTATCACCATCGTGGGTAGCGCGATCGCGTGCAGGACGCCATTGCGCATCAACCGGCATCTCGTTCCAGCGGCCAACCCATTTTTGGAAATTCCAAGCGACTGCCAGCCGAAATTCTGCGCCATGTCGCCGGCCGTTTCACCGCCTACGCACCCAGCTGACCGGCCAAATCATTGAAATCTTTGGCCGAGACGTCGACCGACGAATCAGCCTTCAAGTCGGGCGTTCCCTTTGGTCCATATTCAAGCGGCCGGGCGACGAATGCCGTCGTCAGCCCGACATTTTTTGCGGCCCGCAGATCACCCAAGTGCGCTGCCACCATCATCACGTCGCCTGGCTTCAGGTCCAGAATGTCTGCGGCCGACTGGTACACTTCGCGGTCGGGCTTATAGTGACGAGCGAGCTCCGCTCCCAGAATGCAGTCCCAAGGCAGCCCTGCATGCTTCGCCAGGTTCGTCATGAGCGAGATGTTGCCATTCGAAAGGGGCGCGATGATGAATTTTTTCTTCAGCCGCGTAAGCCCAGCGACGGCGTCGGGCCATGGTCGCAACCGATGCCAGGCGTGATTGAGTGCTGCCGTTTCAGTCTCGGAAAGCCCAGTGATTCGAAAGTCGGTCAGAATCTTATCGAGAGTCATCCGATGAAGGTCGTCAAGCTTGGTCCAGGGCAGCTCACCGTTGCGGACACGATTCATACTTGGCCCGTATCCGGCGCGCCAGGCATCAGCGAACTTGGCGCCGTCCAGATTCAGCCCCTTCGCCCTGGCGAGACGTTCCACTTCCTGAGTGACCGACGTTCGCCAGTCGACGACGGTGCCGAAGGTGTCGAAGACAAGGGCCTTCACCGACGTGATGTTGGCAGCACTAGTCGAGTCGACGCCTAGCGCGCCCACCGTCGCGGCGGCGCCTGCCCGGAGAAAGTCTCTGCGTGAAATCGTTGCAAACCACATCGATCACCTCCGTTCACGGTCGCGCGAACTCGACGGATCCATGCCGCTCTTCTTGATCGCCGCCGCTGCGTTCTCGGATGCGAGGAACTGCGCTACCGACGCGGTCGGCAAAGCGCGAATTGCCACACCAGGATTCACCCCAGCGACCCGCTGACCGTTCGCAATGATTGGTGTGCCGTTGACGATCACGTGCCGAATTCCCGCGGGCGACAGGCTCGGCTCGCGATAAGTCGACCGATCGATCACGCGCGCCGAGTCGAAAACAGTGATATCGGCATCAGCCCCCGCGCGCAATCGTCCCTTCGATTTCATGCTCGCTACTCGCGCCTCGAGGCGTTGAGCGGGCATCAGCGTCATCTTCCGAATCGCATCCATCAGCGTGAGCGAGCGCGCTTCGCGAACGTAACGGCCGAGCACTTTTGAGTAGGTTCCGGTCGTTCGTGGATGTCCCGTGCCATTCTCCCAATATGCATCGCTCGCGATCATCGTCAGTGGACTGTTAATCGCCACCGCCACCATTTCATCTGTGTTCGTGTGAAGGATCACCGGTCCGCCGAGGCGCCGGTACTTCTCAAATGACTCGCGGTTCAATCGCTCTCCGGTTCGCGGCCATTCCAATGACGCGAGCCGTTCGTCTGTCCCCTTTTGGTATTCATCCAGGTTGGCCGATTGAATTTCGGTCATGCCAGCCGAGTACGGATAGGCCTCGGTTGTGACATCAAGGCCTCGCGCTTTGGCGTCAGTGATCATCTGCAACATCTCGCGCGTCTGCGCGCCGCCAGCACTATTGATGTGGACGACGTGAAGCGAGGCGCCGGCGCTCGAGGCAAGGTCGATCGCTTCTTTCAATCCCGCCGGTCCGCGCCTGATGTGGACGTGGACCGGGACCCGATACTGGTGAGCCACGCGAAACACCTCGAGAAGCTCGTCTCGATTTGCACCCGGCGTGTACGCGAATCCGGCGCCGATGTCCACCGCTCCCTTCTCGAGTCCTTCGGCAATGCGACGCGCAATTTCTTTGATCTCCGACGGAGACGCAACTCGATAGGCGCCATCGCCGCTCGGAAGGAAGTTGCCGGGATCGCGGAGCACGATCATGCGTACCGGGATATGACCGATGCTCGCTCCGTAATTTATAAGACGGCCTGTTTTTCGCTCGCCATACCACTTGTCGACGTCGCCAGTGCCGACCTCGAGCTCGAGCGCCGACGTGACGCCATCGCGCGCTTGATATTCGTACGTCTCAGGCGTCTGGCCATGCGCATGAAGGTCGATGAAACCTGGAGCCACGACAAGTCCTGTCGCGTCTATCATGCGACGGCCTGTGAGCCGATCGGTGGAGATGGTAATGATCTTCGAACCGGTGATACCGATGTTTCGGACAGAATCGAGACCGGACTCGGGATCGAGCACGCGGCCGTTGGCGACAACGAGATCGAAATTCTGAACGTTCTGAGCACGCAGGCCGACCGCAATAGCGATCGCGATACCGGGCAACACCACTGCTCGGACCAACAGACGAGCCGCCGAAGAGATGTGCATGCTCATCACATTTGCCCCATGCGCTTCAACACTTCGTCAATCGCCGCCCGATATTCAGAGACGTTGCGATTGCCGTTGATTGCCGCCGTCACTTCCTTGGTGCGGCCATCCAGAACGACGATCGTGCCAGTCGAGCCGGCATATTCCTCGAAGAACGTTTCAAGGCCCAGTCGTTTGGCTTCTGCCCTGCTTCGGCCGGTGTTCGCCTGATTCGTGAAGTCAAGAACGACAAGATTCGCACGCGTCGAGTACGCGTCCTCAATCTGCGACCAGACATCCTTGGTGAGCATGCAGACCGGGCACCATTGCGCATGGAGCTTTACCACATAGGGCTTGCTTGGATTGCTCGCCTCGGCGTCGGAAATCGCCGGAACCGCAGGCATCGGATTCCTGATGTACATGATGAATCCGAACGCGACCAGCGCGGCAACGATAGAAGTCAGGACGAGCGCCGTCTTCTTAATCATCGGAACTTAGTCGTAATATTCCGGCGACTTCCTCTGCTTCGAGTACGCACTGATATCGTGCTCAATCCACAACTCCGCTTTTACTTCTTTCATGAACGTCTCGAGCGCTGCCCGCGACGCCGCAGTCTCGGTCGCTTTTTCCCGCTCGGGCATTCGATTGAGAGCCCGTTCTTCTGGATAGTGATAAAGATCGCCGCTCAGCACAATTCCGCCGGTCTTCGCGAGTTTGATATATAGCGATTGATGGCCAGGCGTGTGCCCAGGCGTGGACTTCAGAACCACTGTTCGGTCGCCAAAGACGTCGTAGTCTCCTTGCAGAATCTGTGTCTTGCTGTTCTTGAGGGCGCGATAGCTGGGGTTGTCGTACTCGGCTCTTTGCACCAGCCACGTCGAGGTCGCGTAGTCGCTGATATTTCCAACATGGTCGCCATGGAAGTGCGACAGCGCGAGAAAGTTGATCTTGTCCGGCGTGAAACCGATCTCCGCCAACTGACTCCTCAACGTTTTCGTGACCAGCATGAAATACGCAGTAGATGGAGGGTTCGGCCCAGCGCCGAGCGCGGACTCATTGAACGGTCGGCCCACCGCCTCATCTGGCAGCCCCGTATCGAACAAGAGGGCGCCGCGTGAGTGCACCACGAGGTAACACGCCACCGACATGTTTGTATTTTTGACTTCCTGCCGAGTGAGGTTGTAGGTCTCAGGGTTGTTGTAGATCAGAGTTCCGCAGTCGAGCACGTACAGCCGCGGGCCCGGCACAGTCGCTTGGGCACGACCAACCGTTGCCAAGACGGCTGGAATGCCGAGCGTCAACGCTGCGATCCGAGTCCACGCCATCATCGATCGAAATATTTCTGAAGCTCTTGCGTGTCGCGCGTCCGCGTCAGCGCGAGCATCAATAACACGCGGGCTTTCTGAGCGCTCAAATTATCCGCCAGAATGCAGCCAATCTGCTGGGTTTCGACATCGCGAGCATACAGCGGAACGACACGGCCGGTGTAGACGCGAGTGCTGAGGACGACGGGAATGCCGCGCCGCCGGACTTCCCTAAGAGCGTCGAGGGTGCCAGACGTGATGTGGCCCAGGCCAAAACCTTCCACAACCAGCCCGTCGAGGTTTCCGTGTTCGAGCAGCAGCGAGATGATCCGTCCGTCGGCACCGGCGTACTGGTTCACGATCGCGACACGGCCGAGCGTCTGCTGATCTGATATCGCGATCGTCTGCCGTCGCAGCGGCGCCCGGTAGAACCGGACGGCGCCAAGATCGGCGACGCCGAGCGCGCCGAACTCGAGCGTTTTGAAGGTCTCGACCTCGATCGTGTTCGTCTTGGTCACCTCGCGCGCGGCATTAATCTGGCCGTTCATCACGACCAGCGTGCCCTTGCCTGTGGCCTCTGGCGAAATCGCCACGCGCACCGCGTTCAGCAAATTCCTCGGACCGTCGCTGTCGAAGTAGGAAGCCGCTCGCTGTGCGCCGACGAGCACAACAGGCTTCGGGCTCGTAACAGTGAGGTCCAGAAAGTACGCGGTTTCTTCGAGGGTGTCGGTACCGTGCGTCACAACGACGCCGCTGACGTCGCTGCCCGCCAGCAGCGCGTTCGCCCGCTTCGACAGCTGGCGCCATATATCCGGCGTCATGTCGTAGCTGCCGATATTGGCGATCTGTTCCACATCAATCGTGGCGATCTTTTCCAGACCGGGCACCGCGCGTACGAGATCGGCGCCGGTCGCCGTCGGCGCGAGGGCACCGACGCTGGGATCGAACTTGCTGGCAATCGTGCCGCCGGTCGCCAACACGACGACGCGCGGCAGTTTCTGCGACTGCGCCAGACCCACCTGGCCGTGCACGGCAAGTGCGAATGCCAGCAGCAAGGCGCTCACGCCCAGGTATCGATTCATCGGCGATCTCCCGCGCATTACTTGGTCAATCCCCGGTCGTGCCGGCACCGGGAAGGCGCACGTCGTAGCCCTTCAACTGTTGAATCACGAAAGCATGTACTTCCTCGATCGTCTTAAAGGGACTATTGGAATGCCTCTCGAGATCGAAAGCCATATCACCAGGCCCCCATGAGATCCAATCGACGCCTGGTTTCACGATGCTTCGGGCGTTGAGCGCCGCGCGAAGCGTCTCGATCTGAAACCCCAGAAGCCCGTTCGCGTTCCACCACTGCGAATATTCAAGGCGATCGGTCGGTGGTTTTTCCTTGTATCTGAATTCACCGCCCCAGCTGCGATTGCCGAGAGGTGGGTAGTAGAAATTGTTGATGGCCTCGTCCGCTATCGCGACCTCCTCGACGAGCGGCACCATCACGGCCATCACGCCCAGATCCGCGAATCGGCCTGTCATGTGCGCCCATTTGACGTGGGGAATCCGAAGCTGCACGCCAGCGCCCAGATCTTCGGCCAACTTGCAGAACCTGACGAGCTCCCGTTCATCGGGAAGTGGCCGGTGCTGGCCGTCGAGACTAAACAGTTCGACCTGTCCCTGTTTCTTGATAATCGCTTCGAGTTGACTGCGCGTCGACTCGACAGGTGCCGACGCCATTCGGATCTGCTGGCCGCGGTGCATCTTCTCCTTCAACGATCCGGGCTGTGGCTTGAACTGCGTCCAACCTGGCGCTTGCGCAGCCAGGGAGCGGGCCGACGCAGCGATGCCCATGGCGGTCACGGCGAACGCTCGACGATCCATGATCTCCTCCTCTGTCAACGTGATTCAACGGCTCGAGCGAATCGATGGCGTCGAGGCGGTCCGCATTGACATTCCACCTGAAGAAGCGGAAGCCGACGCGGCCTGCGTTCGCCTCTCAGGACACGCCCGAGAATTCATGCCGGTACTTGGCTAACCCAGAAACGTCGCGCATCGTCGGCTCATCCAATATCAGCAGCATGAACACGTCGTCAGGCACTTCCCATTCGCAAGTGATGCCTCGACGACTCGCTGGCTTGAACCCGAATCGTGAGTAATAGCCCGCGTGCCCGACAACGATGACGAATGGGCAACCGGCATTCTCGAGCTTCTGGCTCCCGGCCATGACGAGTTTGCTGCCGATGCCCTGCCGCTGATATTCGGGTAGCACCGCCATAGGGCCAAGGGCCGCCCCTGTGACCCCACCGATGGAGAGGGGGCTGTACATAACGTGACCGACGACCTGACCATCCAGCGTCGCGACCAAGGATAGCAAAGCTGCACCGTTCGACCTCAAGGCATCGACGATTTTGCCCTCCTGGTCTTGCTCGAACGCACGACTGTTTACGTCCCGAATGCACGTAGCGTCACTCGGGCGCTCCTCTCGAATTTCGATCACGGTGTCTGGAGTGTCATGCGATGAAACGGTTCGAGCGAATCGATCGCGTCGAGGCGGTCCGCATTGACGTTCCACTTGAAGAACCGGAGGTCGATGCGGTCTCCGTGAAAATCCGCAATCGTGAATCCGTGTTGTTCGAGCGGCGCGATTTCCTCTTGCAGGTCGATGTGAGCCGGTACTGTCGCCCCGATTCCTCGCCTGCCAGATGGCCATCCTGTCGGGTTGGTTCCTATTGGCCCAGACAGAACCGCGGTGACGGGGTTGGCCGCGAGGTTCTCGGCTCCGCACCGTAACATTTTGCCGGCGCCTATCGCGTGCAGGTCTCCGCTGACGACCAGTGCAATTCGGCTGCGGTTTGCGGCAAGCGACGCGATCAGACGATCGTGTTGCGCGAGCCAGCCGGCTTGCCAGTAGGGCTTCGTCACCTTCGTGGTGAGCTTGCCGTCACTTCCAAGGATGTCCGGATACCACTCGCCCCATTTGCCTGCGCTCCAACCTGGAGGACTCGAAGGCGCATGAACCAGGTGCGTCGTGTCGGTCCCGGCTGTTCGATCACGCAACCAGCGCTCGACTTCCCTGTCGATGAGTACTGCACTTGGACCCGCGAGCGTGAGCGTCCGCCGAACGTCGTACAGCAGAATCTCGACGAGCCTTCCGAATCGGAGCGTGCCAAAACTTTCAGACAATCCGCCGTCGCGGTCGCCCGAGGATGACCATGGAAGCCCCGACGGCCGGGTCGTATCCTGCAAGAATTCTGGATAGAACAGCCTCTGCGTAGCGCGTGCGAGCTGCAGCATGAACGCCGATGGCGGGAATGTCACAATCTCGTCGGTGGCCTCGTCATTTTCGAAGTAGTCATGATCATCCTGGAGAAAGAACACCGGCGTCGAGCGAAAGTCGGTACCGTACACCGGGACTATCTGTGGAGTGGCGGCGCGCTTCAACACGATCTCGTTGCTGGTTCCGAACACAATCGCCGACCGCGAGAAAGTACCGGCAATGCGCCTGGCCTCCTCGGACGCGCCGAGCCTCGGCCCGCCGGCTGGCGACAACAGGTCCCAATACACATGATCGCCGTTGGCCACGACGGCGTCGGGCTGGAACGTGAGCGCCCGCCTCAGCAGACGGTTCCTTACTGTGGCAGGAAGATACGTGAGCGCATCGTGGCCCCCCGCGCACGTGAAAAAGAGCACGCGACATTCATCCGGTCGAGAGTCGCGAGGTGGGAACGTTGACAGTTGCCATGGATCGCACAGCGGCTTTCCATTCGAGGCGACGAGCGCCAAGGTATAGCGGCGGCCTGGAAGGAGATCGGTCGCGTGGAACTGCCAGAACTCGCCCTGCGTGTCGTTCATGCGGCCGCGAAATGTCGCCGTCCCAATTTTCAGGCGCGGAGCGGCTGTCTGCGGCACGGCGAACGACGCCTTGATCAGTATTTCAGAATCGCTGACTGTCGGAAGGATGTGCCGAACCTGTCCGGTATCCCACGCGGGCGTCTCCGGCGGAATGCGCGTGTCTGCCAAGAGAGAGGCCGGCAACGACGTCAACACAGCCGCCCCGAATGTGCCCGCGAGAAATTGACGTCTATCAGCCGGCATGAAGGTTCACTGATTTCTTATTCATATAGTTCAGCGCTCTGAGCCGCGCCGGGCGACACGCCAGGCTCCCAGGCACAGCGCGCCCGACGCGAGGGTGACGAGGATGAACCACGGGTCGCTGGCCAAGTTGGGTTCCACGATGATGCGCCAGACGTGCACCAGGGTGAGCAGACCGAATACGACGCCGGCTGTGATCACGTAAGACTTCAAAGGCGGCGACCTTCCGCCCATGAGACGGCGTACCAAAGCGTCGCGCTTCGGTCACGGCTCCATTCCCGCAAGGTCAGTATGGCCGCGTCGAAGACTGTGCCGCTCATCAACTCAGCTTCCAAGACTGTATGCCGTGCGCCGTTGATCACGCCAATCAGATTCTCGGCGTAATGTGCAAAGTGCGGCTCGCCCGCGCAGCTGCCAAAAAAGATAAAAGTATTGCGCACCGGCGCCGCACCCGCTTGAACCAGCAACGACACCAACTGCCGCCCGATAGCCGGATCATTGCCCAGGTATTCGTAGCTGCGCTGATATGCCTGCCACAGGGCTGCGAAGCCGGGCGGCTCTGGCCAGAGGCGCAACAAGTCGTGGTCGTCGTCTTCCAGGACGATCCGTCCGCCGGGCCGCACCGACCGCACCATGGCTTGCACAGCCGGCAACGGATCCCGCAGGTGTTCGAGCAAAAAGCGCGTATGCGCTACGTCGAACGCCCCCCACTCTTCGTCACGTAAGGAAAGGCGCAACGCATCGCCCTGCCGGAATTCGGCGAGTGCCACCTCGCCGGCCTCTGCGGCCTGCCGCTCGGCTTCAGCAATCTGTTCGGCGCTGCGCTCGACTCCGACCACACGAACGCCGGTGGCGCGTGCCATCGCCCGCGACAATTGACCAATGCCGCTGCCCACATCCAGGATGCGTTCGCCGCCCTGCAGATGCAGCTCGCGCAACGAATCGACGTTGAGCAAGTCGTTCAGCACCGACAGGCGAGCCTGCTCTTCAGGAGCAGTGCCATGGATGTATTCGGAGGGCGTTTCACTCTTCATGGTCGAGCTAGTAGCCGAACTTCAGTTCGCCTTCCGACATTCCATTCACTTTGCCGTCTCTCAGCCATTCGAGCGAGGCCCTGAACATCAACAAGTGGTTCTTTTCCCACATGGCGTTGTGCGATGAGCACGCGAGATCGATGAACACTTTTTGCTTCGAACCCAGATCTGCGTAGAGTTCCCGCACACGTTCGGGCGGCACCTGCTTGTCGTGTACGCCGGTCACCATCAGGAAGGGTGTCTGCATCTTGGCGACAACCGTTTGATTAAAACCCCAGGTCGGCACTTGTGGCGCGCGTCGGACTCCAGTGCCCCACGTCGCGCCGACCGGATCGGAGGCGAGCATGTCGTTCCAAACTGCGTCGCTCGTGGCGGGTTCATATTGATCGGGACAGCCAACCTGCCGATCCCAGTTAGCCGTGAAGTCCGCGTGAGATTGAACATTCATCGGACTATTGCCTGTCGGAAGCGGGTTGGGCGCTTCGAGCGCGCCGGCACGATTGTAGGCAGGCGCCAGCACAACCAGCCGCGCGACTTTGTCAGGGTTGCGCGCTGTATAACCGCCCGCGCGCGGTCCACCCTGCGACCAGGCGACGAGCGACACCTTGTCGACGCCACGTAACGCACGCAGATGATCGACCACCGCTCCGATATCGTTCCAATCGGAGCCCATAGTCGTAATCGCCGTGGGACGGGACGGCGCACACGGCGCGGCAATCAACTGCGGCACAAACTGGGCCTGTTGCTCTTTCGACACGTTGCACGGATCGTTCATCGCCGGCGGCCGCGTCGACCGGCCGTATCCGGTCATGTCCATTGAGAACGCGTCGAATCCCGCCTTCGCAAGATACGCCATCCAGCTGTAATCCTTATAGGGAACGTCGAACGAAACCTCGGCGGGCGTGCCGGCTCCGTGAACAAACAGCACGATGCTGTTCGGAGCCGAACGGCCGCGCAACGCGGTGCCCGCGACCACCATTTCGCGGACATAGATTTGTGCGTCCTGGCCGCTGATGGCCGGGGCAGTCGACTTCACACGCACGTAGTGATCGAGAGAAATCAGACGCGCACCATCTTCGCCAAACCCGGTGGATGCCACCAGCAGCATGGTGAGAGCGCCAAGTACCGAGAGAGTGCGATGCATAATGCAGGTTCCTTTCGTCTTGAAGCGTCGATGCCGCGAACCGGCAGAGGTTAGCACGCGGCAGTCGCACGACGTCATCCCGGATGTGCGGAGCGTGTGCGCAACTGAAAAGCCCAGATCGCGAGCCCGCCGGTAATACCGGCTGCAACGAATGAAACCCAGACTGGAATCGTCAGCCCGTCAACTTGAACGGGCAGTCGAAGAATGGCCCGAATCAACTGCGCGAGTGCGATGAGCGCGAACACAACACCGGAGACAATTTCATAGCGTGCCATGCGGTCATCCTTCCTCATCATTCATGGAGAAACGCCGGGTCCGGCGGCAGCGCGGCCGCGGCGGATTCGGATTAGCTTCTTGCGGGGGCGCGAAAGTGAAACCGCTCTTTCAACACCCAAGCTTTGGCTGCCAGAAAGAACGCGATCATCTCTTCATGATTATCCGCGGGAACGGTAATCACGAGCGACTCACTATCGGTCCCTCGCGTATGACGAATGGATTCTTTAGATCTCAGGCGAGCGCTCAGAGATCGAAACCAGTAAGGAAGCCGCTTCTTTTCGTCGACTCTGGCTATCAGCCTGGTACGTTCGCCTGTCGGATCAGCAAGTGCAACCTTGCAGTAACAGCCGCCGCGGTACCTTCCTTTGGTCACTCGTTCGAACATCAGCGCGCGTCTATCCAATCCAGCCCACGCGCGGACGTTCGGAACAACCGAGGGCCGGACCTCAATACTCCCGCCGCGAGCTTTGGGTACGCGAACGACGAACTCCCAGGAATTGTGTCGCGAGAAATTCTCGTCTGTGACTGTATAGACATACTCGATGCCGGAAACGAGCGGATCCGTTCGGATCTTCCAGCGGCTACGTCGTTCCGACTTCAACACTGCACTTACACGCTCGATGCGATAACGTCGTTGGCTCATTTCTGTCCTCAGCCCCATGCTTATTTCCTGAAATCGCTGACAGCCTCGACGTCCTGGTCCTAGGGCGCCAAGTGCACGCAGATTTCTCCAGTGACGTCTTCCACGAAGCTACCGTCGGACAAATCCTCTACCCCCCTGAACGAGAGGCCGCCGGTTGCGCCGGCGAGCTTTCCTGTCGCGCCTGTTACTGCACCCGAGGCACCAAACTCCCCGGTTGCCACGTCGAGGGTCCCTGCGACAGTCACGGTAAGGGTTCCGTGGTTGGTCGTGAACTCCACCGTCCCTACGAACGAGGCGACTGTCCCAGAGAGGCCGGTCACCAGGAAGTTTCCCTCTGTAGTTCCATGCAACAGCCCGCCTCCAATTATCTGAGCTTCTGTCACGCCACCGCCCCGATCTTGTCCAACACCCTTGGCGTTGATCTTGTGGCAGGATTCTGCCGCCTGAGCCGGGCTGGCCATCATCAGAGCGCCCAAAATCACGAACAGAATCAACCGAGCTAACCTTTCCTGCGAGTTCATGATGTTTCTCCTTGATGAAGGTGTGGTCCCGATCGGCAGTGCTCTCTCTCTGTGCGACGACTGCGCGTCTAACGTCATGCGTTTCAGCCGCGGCGGCTCATGATTGCATCGGCGGCCGTCGGGTGCAAGCCTAGTTGGCATAACGCCGAGAATACCGACGTGCCGACGTTAGCTGCCGCGTCCGGCATGGGCCTGGTCAAGAACCACCCCTACCGAGATGGCAACAAGCGCATTGGTGTCTTGGCGATGCTGACGTTTCTTGAGATGAACGGCCACGAATTCGATGCGAGATCTACGCGGCGCGCTGCGTGAGTGAGCATAAAAAAAGGGCGGCAGCTCTTCAGCCACCGCCCTCCGTACTTTTTGTGCTTTCCTACTTCCGAACTTCCGTACTTACTTTCCAGTTTCCAGTTTCCAGTTTCTAGTTACAGCGAAGTCACTCAATGACTCCTCCGCCCCCAAGCGCCTCTTCAGGCTCGATGAGGTACTCCATCTCGCGATCCAACTCGAGATCGTCCTCGGTCGGTTGCGGCGGAGCCGGCGGCGGCGGCGGCTCGTCCGGTGGGATTCTGACGCCGCGGTAATACTCGAACCCAGTGCCCGCGGGAATCAGACGGCCCATCGTCACGTTTTCCTTCAAGCCGCGCAGGTAGTCGATGCGGCCTGAAATCGACGCTTCGGTAAGGACGCGCGTGGTTTCCTGGAACGATGCCGCCGAGATGAACGAATCGGTCGACAGCGAGGCCTTGGTGATACCGAGCAGCAGCGGCCGGCCCGTCGCCGGACGTTCGCCCTTCGACAGCACGCGCTCGTTCTCTTCGAGGAAGCGGAACTTGTCCACCTGCTCGTCGATCAGGAACTCCGTGTCGCCGACGTCCTCGATCTTCACCCAACGCATCATCTGGCGCGAGATCACCTCGATGTGCTTGTCGTTGATGTTCACGCCCTGCAGCCGGTACACTTCCTGAATTTCGTTGACGAGGTACTTCTGCAGTTCCTTCTCGCCAAGCACGTTCAGGATGTCGTGCGGATTGCTGGGGCCGTCCATCAACGGCTCGCCTGCGCGAACGCGCGCGCCTTCCTGCACGTTCACGTGCACGCCGCGCGGCCACGAGTACTCGCGCGGTTCGGCGCCCGGCTCGTCGGGAACGATCACGATCTTCCGCTGACCCTTCACCACCGGACCGTGCTTCACGATGCCGTCGATTTCAGAGATGACGGCCGTTTCACGCGGCTTGCGCGCTTCGAACAATTCGACCACGCGCGGCAGGCCGCCCGTGATGTCCTTCGTCTTCGTCGTTTCGCGCGGGATCTTCGCAAGCACGTCGCCCGCGTGCACTGTCTCGCCATCGCTCACCATCAAATGCGAGTGCGACGGCATGTGGTACTTCCGGCTGACCTTCGCGGTCGGATGGCCCTGGCTGTCGAGCGTCCGGATTTCCACCGCCGGCTGCTTCTTCTCGTCCGGCGAGTCCATGATGATGAGACGCGAGAGACCCGTCACTTCGTCCACTTCCTCGTGAACCGTGAGGCCCTCGAGGATGTCCTTGAAGCGGACCTGGCCCGGCTCTTCCGTAAGGATCGAGAACGTGTACGGATCCCACTCGACGAGCACATGGCCAGCGTCGACCTGCTGCCCGTCGTGTACGCGCAATCGTGCGCCATACACAATCGGATAACGCTCGCGGTCGCGCCCCTTGGCATCCTGAACAACCAGCGATCCGGCGCGGTTCATGACGACGAGGGCGCCGTCCTTTGCCTCGACGGCCTGGATGGACTGGAACCGGATGGTGCCCGCGTTCTTCGCCTCGACGGTCGACTGCTCCGAGACGCGTGACGCCGTTCCGCCGATGTGGAACGTGCGCATCGTCAGCTGCGTGCCGGGCTCGCCAATCGACTGCGCGGCGATCACGCCGACCGCCGATCCGAGCTCGACCAGCTTGCCGGTCGCCAGGTCGCGCCCGTAGCACTTCGCGCACACGCCGCGGCGTGAAGCGCATGTGAGCACGGAACGCATCTTCACTTTCTCGATGCCGGCATCCTGAATCGCCGACGCGAGCTCTTCGTCGATCTCCTGGTTCGCCTCGATGATGACGTCGCTCGAGAACGGATCGATCAGCCGCTCGAGTGTGACGCGGCCGATGATGCGGTCGCGCAACGGTTCGATGACCTCGCCACTCTCGATGATGGCTCGTGCTTCGATGCCGTCGAGCGTGCCGCAATCCGGCTCGGAAATGATGACGTCCTGCGCCACGTCAACCAGTCGGCGCGTGAGGTAGCCCGAGTCGGCCGTCTTCAACGCGGTGTCCGCAAGACCCTTACGCGCGCCGTGCGTCGAGATGAAGTACTGCAGCACGGTGAGGCCTTCGCGGAAGTTCGACGTGATCGGCGTCTCGATGATTTCGCCCGAGGGCTTCGCCATCAATCCGCGCATACCCGCCAACTGGCGAATCTGCTGCTTCGAACCTCGAGCGCCCGAGTCGGCCATGATGTAGACCGGGTTGAAATTGCGCCCGGCCTGCTCGGTTTCCTGCATCTCGCTGAACATCGCGTCGGCGATTTTCTCGGTCACGTCCGACCAAATCGAGATCACCTTGTTGTAGCGCTCGCCGTTGGTGATGGCGCCTTCGAGGTACTGCTGTTCGACCTTGATGACTTCGTCGCGGGCTCCCTTGACGAGCGCCGGCTTCTCCGCCGGGATGATCAAGTCGTCGATGCCGATCGACAGGCCCGATCTGGTCGCGTAGGTGAACCCGAGGTTCTTCAGCGAGTCGAGCATCTCGACGGTCTTCTCCAGGCCGTAGCGCAGGTAGCACGACTGCACGAGCTGCTGAAGCCCCTTCTTCTTCAGGAGGCCGTTGACGAACGGCATGCCCTTCGGCACGGCGTCGTTCAGAATGACGCGGCCAACGGTGGTGTTGATGATCTTGTTCTCGACCCACTGCACGTCGGTGTGCAGCACCGCCTGATCGTCGCGCGCCGTCGTCATGTCCTGCAGCTCGCCGGTGTAGCGCAGCCGGATCGGCGACAGCGTTTCCAGCTCGCCGCCTTCGAGCGCCAAGATCACGTCGTCGGTGTTGCCGAACGCGCGCCCTTCACCCTTTGCACCCGGCTTCGCCTTCGTGAGGTAGTAGCAGCCGAGCACGATGTCCTGCGACGGCACCGCGATGGGCGCGCCGTTCGAGGGCGAAAGGATGTTGTTCGACGACAGCATCAACACAGATGCTTCGATTTGCGCTTCGGGCGACAGCGGAATGTGGACCGCCATCTGATCGCCGTCGAAGTCGGCGTTGAAGGCCGTGCAGACCAGCGGATGAATCCGGATGGCCTTGCCTTCGACGAGCACCGGCTCGAACGCCTGAATGCCGAGGCGATGCAGCGTGGGCGCGCGGTTCAGGAGAACCGGATGCTCCTTGATGACTTCTTCAAGGATGTCCCACACTTCCGGCTTCTGCTGCTCGACCATTTCCTTCGCCTGCTTGATGGTCGCCACCAGACCGCGCTCTTCGAGCTTGTTGTAAATGAACGGCTTGAACAGCTCGAGCGCCATCTTCTTCGGCAGGCCACACTGATGCAGCTTCAATTCCGGTCCCACGACGATGACCGAACGTCCCGAGTAGTCGACGCGCTTGCCGAGCAGGTTCTGACGGAACCGGCCCTGCTTGCCCTTCAACGTGTCGGACAGCGACTTCAGCGGACGGTTGTTCGCGCCGCGCAGCACGCGGCCGCGGCGGCCGTTGTCGAACAGCGCATCGACCGCTTCCTGAAGCATGCGCTTCTCGTTGCGGATGATGACGTCTGGCGCCTTCAGCTCCATCAGCTTCTTCAACCGGTTGTTCCGGTTGATGACGCGGCGATAGAGGTCGTTCAAGTCGGAGGTCGCGAAGCGGCCGCCGTCGAGCGGAACGAGAGGACGCAGCTCGGGCGGAATGACCGGGATGACATCCAGAATCATCCACTCCGGCTTGTTCGTCGACTTACGGAACGAATCGACCACCTTCAGACGCTTGGCGTACTTCAGCTTTTTCTGCGCCGAGGGCTCCGTGCGC
This sequence comes from Vicinamibacteria bacterium, assembly GCA_031371345.1. GTDB lineage: Bacteria > Acidobacteriota > Vicinamibacteria > Vicinamibacterales > JAMQPK01 > JAMQPK01. The sequence goes on along the minus strand of JANMJM010000120.1, from coordinate 11,384 downwards.
ATCTTGATGCGAAGCTCTTCGGCGAGCTTCTCGATGTTCACGCGCTTCAGCAGCTCCTTGATCGCTTCGGCACCCATTTGAGCGCGGAACTTGTGTCCCCACTCTTCGCGCGCCTTGCGATACTGCTCTTCGCTGAGCAGCTGGTTCTGATTCAAATCGCTGTCGAGCGGATCGACGACGACGTAGGCCTCGAAGTACAGGACGCGCTCGAGCTCGCGCAGCGAGATATCGAGGAGGTGTCCGATACGGCTCGGAAGCCCTTTAAAGAACCAGACGTGGCTGACCGGTGTCGCCAGTGTGATGTGGCCGAGACGCTCGCGGCGAACCTTCGCCTGCGTCACTTCCACACCGCACTTGTCGCAGATGACGCCGCGGTGCTTCATCCGCTTGTACTTGCCGCACAGGCATTCCCAGTCGGTGATCGGCCCGAAGATCTTCGCGCAGAACAAGCCATCGCGTTCCGGCTTGAACGTGCGGTAGTTGATCGTCTCGGGCTTGGTCACCTCGCCGTGCGACCACGACATGATCTTTTCCGGCGACGCCAGACTGATGCGAATGGCATCGAAATCGGAAGTGAGCGAACCGCGTTCGTGAAATGAAGGTCTCATGATTCCCCTTCCAAGGGCTCTAGACTCTGGGCTTTAGGCTCTCGGCCAGAACGCGCTGAACGCACTGGCCAAAAGCCCAAAGACTAAAGCCCCAAGCCTACTTAGACTTCCTCAAGTGCAGGAGCCGGTGCGACAGCAGCGGGCTCAATTAACTTCTTCTTTGTCTTCAACAGCTCCACATCCAGACAGAGCGACTGGAGCTCGCGGATCAGCACGTTGAACGATTCAGGCAATCCAGGGGTGAACGACGCATCGCCCTTCACAATCGCTTCGTAAATCTTCGCCCGGCCCGTGACGTCGTCCGACTTGGCGGTGAGGAGCTCCTGGAGAATGTGCGCCGAGCCGTACGCTTCGAGCGCCCAGACTTCCATTTCTCCAAATCGCTGTCCGCCGAACTGCGCCTTGCCGCCGAGCGGCTGCTGCGTGATGAGCGAGTACGGCCCGATCGAGCGCGCGTGAATTTTGTCGTCCACCAGGTGCGAGAGCTTGAGCATGTAGATGTAGCCCACGGTGACATCCTGCTCGAACTCCATGCCCGTCATACCGTCGTACAGCTTCGTCTTGCCGGATTTCGGCAAGCCGGCCTGGTCGAGCCAGCTTTTGATCTCGGGTTCTGTCGCGCCGTCGAACACCGGCGTGGCGAAGTAGAGACCAAGCGCGTGCGCGGCCCAGCCAAGATGCGTCTCCAGAATCTGACCGACGTTCATACGCGAGGGAACGCCGAGCGGATTCAGCACGATCTCGACCGGCGTGCCGTCCGGCAAGTGCGGCATGTCTTCCTCGGGAAGGATGCGCGCGATCACGCCCTTGTTACCGTGGCGGCCGGCCATCTTGTCGCCGACCGACAGCTTGCGTTTCATCGCCACGTACGCCTTCACGAGCTTGATCACGCCGGGCGGCAGCTCGTCGCCGCGGCGAATCTTCTCTTTCTTCTCTTCGAACAGCTGCCGGGTGACTTCCACCTGCCGCTCGGTTCGTTCTTCGAGCGCGCGCAGGTCGTCTTCCAGCCGCGGATCGTCGGCTTGAATCTTCAGGCGCACCATCGCGTCGTAGGGCATGTCCTGAAGAATCTCGGACGTCAGCACGGTGCCCTTCTTGTGCATACGCTCGCGGCCGTATTCGTCGAACAGGTCGCTGCGCAGCGTCTGACCGTTCAGCATCTGCACGACCCGCTTTTTCACTTCGTCGTGCAGGATGCGGATTTCGTCCTGCAGGTTCTTTTCCATCATCTCGAGCTCTTCGGCCTCGATGGCCTTGGCTCGATCGTCCTTCTCGATACCTTTGCGCGAGAAGATCTTCACGCCGACGATGATGCCCTCGATGCCCGGGGGGCAGATCAGGGATGCATCGCGCACGTCGCCGGCCTTCTCGCCGAAGATCGCGCGGAGCAGCTTCTCTTCCGGCGTCAGCTGGGTCTCGCCCTTTGGCGTGACCTTGCCGACGAGGATATCGCCCGGCTTCACATACGCGCCGATGCGGATAATGCCGCTCTCGTCGAGATCGCGCAGGAAGCCTTCCGACACGTTCGGAATGTCCCGCGTGATTTCTTCCGGCCCGAGCTTGGTGTCACGCGCTTCGATCTCGAACTCCTCGATGTGGATGGAGGTGTAGTAGTCGTCCTTCACCATCCGCTCGGACACGAGAATGGCGTCTTCGAAGTTGTAGCCGCGCCACGGCATGAAGGCCACGAGCACGTTGCGGCCGAGCGCAAGCTCGCCCAACTCGGTGCAGGGACCGTCCGCCATCACCTGGCCTTTGTGCACCTTCTGTCCGACACGCACGATCGGCTTCTGGCTGATGCACGTGTTCTGGTTCGAGCGCTTGAACTTCGTGAGGTTGTAGATGTCGGCGCCCATCTCCTTGTTCGCCATCGCGTCTTCGCTTTCCCCTTCGACGCGAACGACGATGCGGAGCGAGTCGACATAGTCGATGGTTCCGGCACGACGAGCCACGGCGACCGCGCCCGAATCGCGCGCGGTGATGTGCTCCATGCCCGTGCCGACAAACGGCGCCCGTGCTCTGAGCAGCGGCACGGCCTGACGCTGCATGTTCGATCCCATCAAGGCGCGGTTCGCGTCGTCGTTCTCGAGGAACGGGATCAGCGAGGCCGCCACCGACACGAGCTGTTTCGGCGACACGTCGATGAACTGCACGGCCGCACGCGGCGCGAGAATGAAGTTGCCCGCCTGGCGACAATTGATACGGTCGCCCACGAAGTTGCCCTGCGGATCGAGCTCGGCGTTGGCCTGCGCGATGATGTACTGGTCTTCTTCCCACGCCGACAGATAGAAGGAGTGCGGCTCGTATTCCGCCGCCCGCTTCTTCCGTGTCTTCGACGCGGAGTTCTCCTCGATGACGTCGTTGGCTTCGACGATTTCACCGGTCTTGAACTTGGTGCCGCCGCCGTTGGTCACGAGCACGAAGTCGGCCACACGGCCGTCCTTCACCTTGCGATACGGCGACTCGATGAAGCCGAACTCGTTGATGCGGGCGTAGCACGACAGCGACGAAATGAGGCCGATGTTCGGGCCTTCCGGCGTTTCAATCGGACAGATGCGCCCGTAGTGCGTCGGATGGACGTCGCGGACTTCGAATCCCGCGCGCTCTCTCGACAGACCCCCGGGTCCGAGGGCCGACAGACGCCGCTTGTGCGTAATTTCCGACAGCGGGTTGGTCTGGTCCATGAACTGCGACAACTGCGACGATCCGAAGAACTCGCGAATCGCGGCCATGACCGGCTTGGCGTTGATCAAGTCGTGCGGCATGGCGGTCGCCATTTCCTGGTAGACCGACATCTTTTCCTTGATCGCGCGCTCCATGCGGACGAGCCCGATGCGGAACTGGTTCTCGAGCAGCTCGCCGACCGAGCGCACGCGCCGGTTGCCGAGGTGATCGATGTCGTCCACGTTCACCGGGTTCTTGCGCAGCTTCAGCAGGTACTTGATGACCTCGTAGAAATCCTGAGGGTGCAGGATCTTCTCGTCGAGCGGCGTGTTGAGGCCGAGCTTCGTGTTCAGCTTCAAGCGGCCGACGCGCGAGAAGTCGTACTTCTGCGGGTTGAAGAACATGTTCTCGAAGAGCGACCGCGAGCTGTCGAGCGTCGGCGGATCGCCCGGACGCAGACGGCGGTAGATCTCGATGAGCGATTCTTCGTGCGTGTGAATCGGATCCTTCTTGAGCGTGGTCGCGATGATCGGGCCCACGTCGTCGCGCTCGGGGAAGAACACTTCGATCTTGTCGATGTTGTTCTCCTGCGCCATCGAAATCACGCGCGGCGTAATTTCTTCGTTGGCCTCGAGAATCACTTCGCCCGTCGTGGCATTCACGATGTCGGCGCCGGCATAGGCCCCTTCGAGCTCGGCGTCCGAGATCTCGATGGCTTCCACGTTGGCTTTCCGGAGGGCGCCGATGGCCGAGTTGGTGATTTTCTTGCCGGCCTGAATCGCGATATCCGACTTCGGAATCGTGATGTCCTTGGCTGCGCGCAAGCCGACGAGGCTCTCACTCACCGCCCAGAACTTCGAGTCTTTTCTCAGGTAGATTTTCTCGACGGTGTAGAAGGTCCGGATAATCTCGTCCGCCCCACGCAAGCCGAGGGCGCGCAGGAAGACGCTCGCCAGGAACTTTCTCTTCCGGTCGATGCGGACGTAGAGCAGGTTCTTGGCGTCGTACTCGAACTCGACCCACGAGCCCCGATACGGAATGATCTGCGCGACAAACAGCGTCTTGTCTTCGGAGTGGAAGAACGCGCCGGGCGACCGGTGCAGCTGCGACACGATGACGCGCTCGGTCCCGTTGATGATGAACGTGCCGTTCTCGGTCATCAGCGGAATGTCGCCGAAGTAGACCTCCTGCTCCTTGATGTCGCGGATGGTCTTGGCCCCGGTTTCCGGATCCTTGTTCCAGACGACGAGGCGGATGGTGACCTTCAGCGGCACGGCGAACGTCATGCCGCGCTCCTGACATTCATCGACGTCGTACTTGAGCTTCAACGCCACCGTGTTGCCGCAGATATCGCAGACGTCGCCCTCGACGATATTCGGGCGGCCGCAGCGCGGGCAGATCACTTCGCGATCGCCGTACGGGTCGGCAATCAGCACATTGCCGCAGCCGGCGCAGGGCTTCCGGAGGTGGTGCAGGCCCTGCAGCTTGCCGCACTTGCACTCCCAGTTGCCGATGGAGTACTCGATGAACTCGAGCGACGAGTTCTCGCGGAAATCGCTGATCGGAAAGACCGACTTGAACACCGACTGCAGGCCCGCGTCTTCTCGCTCCGAGGCAAGGCGGTTCATCTGCAGGAAACGCTCGTACGATTTCTTTTGAATCTCAATCAGGTTCGGAATGGGAACCGTGGTCTTGATTTTCGAAAAGTCGATGCGCTCGCGGTAGACGTTCTTGGGAAGGCTGTACATCTATGGACTCCCGGCTACGGGCTTCAGGCTCCTGGCCATTCAAGGCGAGCCGTATCCCGTGTGCCAATGCAGAAAAAAAAGACGGACTTCAGGCTCCAGCCTTCGGGCTCATGGCCTGAAGTCTGGAGTCTGAAGCCTAAAGTCCGACTGCGAAAAGCGTTACTTAATTTCGACCTTCGCGCCGACTTCGTCGAATTTCTTCCGGATCGTTTCGGCTTCTTCCTTGGGGATGCCTTCTTTGAGAACCTTGGGAACGGCTTCCACGAGGTCCTTTGCTTCCTTCAGGCCGAGGCTGGTGACTTCGCGGACGACTTTGATGATGTTGATCTTCTTGTCGGCCGGGTAACTGACGAGGCTGACGTTGAAATCGGTCTTCTCTTCGACAGGCGCCGCAGCCGCCGCGCCGCCGCCGCCACCCGGCATGGCCATCGGCATTGCTGCCGCGGCCGAGACACCGAGCTCGGATTCGAGCGCCTTCACGAGCTGTGACAGCTCGAGCACGCTGATGCCTTTGATGTATTCGATAACCTGCTGCTGATTCAAGTCGGCCATTTCTATCTCCTTATTAAGACGCCACGAAAAGTTTTCAGATCCGCGCAATGTTCAATGTGTTAACTGGCTGGCGCAGCCTCGCCTTTTTTCTTCTCCGCCTGGACCAGCACGCTCAACAGATCGCGCGGGACGGCGCTCAACACGCTCACCAGCTGGACCATCGGCGCGCTCAGCAGGAACAGCAGCTTCGCGTATAGCTCGGGTTTCCCGGGCAGCGCCGCCAGTTCGGTGACTTCCGCCGGCTTGATGGCGCGTCCCTGCACGACCGCCGCCTTGATTTGCAGCGATGGCGCCGTCTTGGCGAAGGTTGTCAGCGTCTTGGCCAGCAGAACGGGATCGTGCGCCGTATAGGCGATGGCCGTCGTGCCGACGAAGTGGTCGCCGAGGGGTTCGAACGCGGTGCCTTTGACGGCGCGCTTCGCCAGCGTGTTCTTGATGACCTTGTAGCTCGCCTTGGCGCCGCGCAGCTGCCGCCGCAGGTCGGTGACCTGCGGGACGTTGAGGCCGCGGTAATCCACGAGAATCGCGCTCTCGGTGCCCTTGAACGCGGTCTGCAGCTCTATGAGCTCTTCCTGTTTTTGTGCTCGTGTGACAGCCATTAGTGTTTCACCGCCACGTCGTGATGCGCCGTATCGATCCTGATGCCAGGACCCATCGTCGACGACAGCGTGACGCTCTTGAGATATTTACCCTTGGCCGCGGCCGGCTTCGCCTTCACGATGCTGTCGACCAGCGCGTGCGTGTTGGCGATAAGCGAGTCGGACGCGAACGACGTCTTCCCGACCGGAGCGTGGATAATGCCGGTCTTGTCAACGCGGAATTCCACTTTACCGGCCTTGATTTCCTTCACCGCGGTGGTGATGTCGAACGTGACGGTGCCGGTCTTCGGGTTCGGCATCAGCCCGCGGGGGCCGAGCACTTTACCGAGACGGCCGACCGCGCGCATCATGTCGGGCGTGGCGACGACGGCATCGAAATCCATCCAGCCGCCGTTGATCTTCTCGACGAGTTCTTCGCCCGCGACGTGATCGGCGCCCGCCTCGTGCGCTTCTTTCTGTTTCTCTCCGGCGGCAATCACGAGCACTTTCTTGCTCTTGCCGAGGCCGTGCGGCAACACAACGGTGCCGCGGACCATCTGATCGGCGTGTTTCGGATCGACCCCGAGACGGGCCGTCAGCTCGACGGTCTCATCGAACTTCGCGTATTTGACTTTCTGCAGCAGGGGAATCGCATCCTCGATGGTCAGGGGATGCTCGGGAACCTGCTTCTTGGCGGCTTCAAACTTCTTACCCACTTCACTCTCCTTGTGGTGCAAACGGGTCGGGTGTTCCGAGCCCTCCCACTCACTACATCTGACGATTGTTGCGATAGGTGATCTTGCGATCGCCCCTATCGCTCTTTCACTTATCACCCAATCACGAGATAACGTCGAGCCCCATCGACCGGGCGGTGCCAGAGACGGTCTTGATGGCCGCTTCGAGCGATTCCGCGTTCAGATCGGGCAGCTTGATCTTGGCGATCTCTTCGACCTGCTTCGCCGTGACGGTGCCGACCTTGCTCTTGTTCGGCTCGGCCGATCCTTTGGCGATGTTCGCCGCGCGCTTCAGCAGAATCGACGCCGGTGGCGTCTTCGTGATGAACGTGTACGACCGGTCTGCGTAGATCGTGACGACGGCCGGGATGATCAAGCCTTCCTGCCCGGCAGTTTTCGCGTTGAAGTTCTTGCAGAAGTCCATGATGTTCACGCCGTGCGGACCGAGCGCGGTGCCGACCGGCGGCGCGGGCGTGGCTTTGCCTGCGGCAATCTGGAGCTTCACCATTGCTGTAACTTTTTTCGCCATATTCCCTTTACCACAGAGGACTCAGAGGAAAAACAAAGAGGTTTTGTCTTTGCGTTTACTCTGTGTCCTCAGTGGTTAAATTTTTTCCACCTGCAAAAAGTCGAGCTCGACCGGCGTGGCGCGGCCGAAGATCGTGACCATGACCTTCAGCGTGTTCTTGTCGAGGTTCACCTCGTCGACCACACCGTTGAAGCTGGTAAACGGACCTTCGTTGATCCGCACCTGCTCGCCCTTCTCGAACATGTACTTCGGCTTCGGCTTCTCGGCCGCCTCTTTCACTTGATCGAGAATCTGCTCGACCTCTTCCTTGCTGAGCGGCGTCGGCTTCACGCCCGCGCCGACAAAGCCGGTGACCTTCGGCGTGTTCTTCACCACATGCCACGCGTTGTCGGACATGTTCATCTCGACAAGGATGTAGCCTGGGAAAAACCGCTTTGGCGTCACGACCTTGCGTCCGGCGCGCATCTCGACGACATCCTCGGTCGGGATCAGAATCTCGCCGATCTCGTCCTGCAGGCCGTAGGCCTGGACGCGCTGCCCAAGCGACTCGGCGACTTTTTTCTCAAAGCCCGAGTACGTGTGCACGATGTACCACTGCTTCTGACTGAGGTCGGTCATACTCACTATCGCTGCTACCTTGAAAAGCGCTGAAACAGGAACAGCACCGCGCGATCGAGGGTGAGATCGACGGTCCACAGAAAAAACCCGAGGACCGCCGAGAACAGAATCACCATGACCGTGGCCGCGTAGACTTCTTTTCTCGTCGGCCAGGTGACGCGCTTGAGCTCGTTGCGGACCTCGACGAGGAACGTGCGACTGCGGTTCCACCAGCCGCTGACGCTGCCCCGCGCTTCCCCGATGTTTTCAGTTGCCACGTTGCTACTCATTCAGCTTCCAGTTTCCAGTTTCCAGCTACCAGCTTCCAGTAGCCCTGCGTTGCTCGTCGCTGCCGGCTCCGCTCCGAGCTGGCAGCTGGAAGCTTGTGAACTGGCAGGCCAGGAGGGTCTCGAACCCCCAGCCCCCGGTTTTGGAGACCGGTGCTCTACCAATTGAGCTACTGGCCTAAAACATCGACGATTGGGTGATTGGTGATTGGGTGATGGGTTTTGCCATCGCCTGATGCAAGTTCCCATCGCTCTATCGCCAATCGCCCACTCGCCATTTGCCCTTATTTCGTTTCCTTGTGCCCCGTGTGCTTCCTGCAGAACCTGCAGTACTTGCTCAACTCGAGGCGCTCGGACGACTTCTTCCGATTCTTCGTCGTGCTGTAATTCCGGCGCTTACATTCGGCGCACGCCAGCGCAATGATGTCTCGCATAAATTCGGCTCTAGACCTTAGGCTCTAGGCTCTGGGCCAGGCCAAAAGCCCCAAGCCCAAAGCCGAAAGTCAGATTTTCTATTCAATGATCTCCGTGATCGTGCCGGCGCCGACCGTGCGGCCGCCTTCACGAATCGCGAAGCGCGAACCTTTTTCAATGGCGACCGGTGTAATCAGCTCGCCGTTGATGTCCGTGTTGTCGCCCGGCATCACCATCTCAACGCCTTCCGGCAAGTGCAGCGAACCGGTGACGTCGGTCGTCCGGATGTAGAACTGCGGACGATAGCCGTTGAAGAACGGCGTGTGGCGGCCACCCTCTTCTTTCGAGAGCACGTACACCGTCGCCTTGAACTTCGTGTGCGGCGTAATCGATCCGCCTTTGGCAAGCACTTGTCCGCGTTCGACTTCTTCTTTTTCCGTGCTGCGCAGGAGCACGCCGACGTTGTCGCCAGCCGTGCCCTCGTCGAGCAGCTTGCGGAACATCTCGACGCCGGTCACGATCTTCTTCTTGGTCGGACCGAAGCCGATGATTTCGATTTCCTCGCCGACCTTCACCTTGCCGCGCTCGATGCGGCCCGTGACGACGGTCCCGCGGCCCGAGATCGAGAAGACGTCTTCGATCGGCATCAGGAACGGCTTGTCGACTTCGCGCATCGGCATCGGGATGTAGTTGTCGAGCGCGTCCATCAGCGCGAGCACGCCTTCAGCGCCGCCCGGTTCGCCGTTCAACGCCTTCAGCGCCGAGAGACGGATGACCGGCAAGTCGTCGCCGGGGAATCCATACGACTTCAGCAGCTCGCGCACTTCGAGCTCGACCAGGTCGAGGAGCTCGGGATCGTCGACCGCGTCAACCTTGTTGAGCGCGACCACGAGGTACGGCACGTTCACCTGGCGGGCGAGCAGCACATGCTCGCGCGTCTGCGGCATCGGGCCGTCGGTGGCCGACACGACCAGGATGGCGCCGTCCATCTGCGCGGCGCCGGTGATCATGTTCTTGATGTAGTCGGCGTGCCCCGGGCAGTCGACGTGCGCGTAGTGGCGCTTCGGCGTCGAATACTCGACGTGGCTCGTCGCGATCGTCAGAATCTTCGTCGCATCGCGGCGGCCCTGCGACTCGGACGCTTTCGCGACCTCGTCGTACGGGATGAACTTGGCCCAGCCCTTATCGGCCGATACCTTGGTTAACGCCGCGGTGAGCGTGGTCTTGCCGTGGTCGATGTGACCGATGGTGCCTACGTTGACGTGCGGTTTTGAACGATCAAATTTTTCTTTCGACATGCCTGCGTCTCTCCGTTTATCTAGTGGCTAACCCTAACCGTCTGTTGCCCGCCTGCGCGTCTCTGCTTCGGCGGACAGCCTTCGTGGCTTGCCTGCCGAAGCTCGCGTCGCGAGCGAAGGCTGGAGCCGATGACCGGAATCGGACCGGTGACCTCGTCCTTACCAAGGACGCGCTCTGCCAACTGAGCTACATCGGCGAAAAGAATTCAGTTGAGAGTCTGTCCGCCACCGCGCGACGGCAGTTGGAGCGGGAGACGGGGATCGAACCCGCGACCAACAGCTTGGAAGGCTGTGACTCTACCACTGAGTTACTCCCGCCTGTTTCATCGTCGATTGCGCGATAGGTGATGGGGCGATGTGTTCTGGCGATTTTCCCCAATCGCCCAATCACCAATCACGCAATCACCAAATCTCTGACTCCCCTATCACCCAATCACCAATCACCCAGTCGCCGATACCTTAATGGTGGGGAGGGGAGGGTTCGAACCTCCGTAGCCCGAAGGCGGCAGGTTTACAGCCTGCTGCGATTGACCGCTCTGCCACCTCCCCGAATTTTTTTCGGAGCTGCGCTCATCAATTAGTTGCGCTGCTGAATCAAAGCAGACCGGTTACCCCGTCAGTTCCCCGCCTATCGTGAGGCCGTTGGTGACGGCCGGCGCCACACGAGCCAAATGGAGCTGGCGAAGGGACTTGAACCCCCGACCTGCTGATTACAAATCAGCTGCTCTACCAGCTGAGCTACGCCAGCCCAGACAAAAAGTTTAGTTTAGCACAACGGATGCCACGCAACCAAGGAGCCTGCATGGGTTAGACGCTGGACTTTGGTGGCCGGGCGGGACCCCGCTGCCGGACGGCCTCGAACAGCACGACGCCGGCTGCGACCGACACGTTGAGGCTATCTACGTGTCCTTTCATGGGGATAGAGGCGAGCATATCGCACCGTTCGCGGACCAGGCGGCGGAGCCCGGTGCCCTCGGCGCCCAGAACCACGGCCGAGGGGACGGTGAAATCAATCTTATCGTAGCTCTGCGGCGCGTCGGCAGCGAGCCCAACGGTCCAGATACCGGCGTCCTTCAATTCGTCGATCGCGCGCGCGATGTTGACGACATCGGCGATTTTCACATGCGAGAGCGCGCCCGCCGACGCTTTGCTGGTCGCACCGCCGAGCGGTGCCGAATGCCGCGTTTGCCTGACGAGGCCATGCGCGCCGGCCGCGTCCACCGATCGCACAATCGCGCCGAAATTGTGAGGGTCTTCGATGCCGTCGAGCACGACGAGCAGCGCGGGCGGCGGCGCATCGCGAATCAAATCGTCGAGGTCGTACGCTTCGCTCTCTTTCACGTCGGCGATCACGCCTTGATGTGATGACGCGCCC
>JANMJM010000314.1:0-5189 GCA_031371345.1 Vicinamibacteria bacterium | reverse complement strand
CGGCGGTCGAGAAGGCCGGTGCGCGCCTGCAGGTCGTCGCGCCGAAGATCGGCGGGGTGAAGGGCAAGGGCGGCAAGCGCATCGAGGCCGATCACCAGCTCGCCGGCGGGCCGTCGATCTTGTTCGATGCCGTTGTCGTCGCGCCGTCCGAGGACGGCGCCGCGATGCTTCAAACGGAAGCGGCAGCCATCGACTGGATCCGCGACGCGTTCGGGCATTTGAAGGTGATTGGCGTCGTCGGCGCGGCAGCGCCGCTGCTCGCGCAAGCGGGAATCGACGCCGACGGTGGCATTGTCGCGATCGAGGGTGCCAAGGGCATCGCCGACTTCATCGACGCGGCGAAGAACGGCCGTGTGTGGGAGCGCGAGCCGACGCTCCGGACTCCGGCGTAAAATTCGCCATGTGTCCCTCATCGTGCATCTGCTCGACGGTACGTACGAGCTGTTCCGTCATTTTTACGGAAACAGAAATCGCGACACGAAAGGCGATCGGCCGTTCGGCGCGGTAGCCGGCGTGCTGGGCACGGTGGCGCAAATGTTCGAGGGGGGCGCGACACACATTGGAGTGGCCACCGATCATGTGATCGAATCGTTCCGCAATGATCTGTGGCCGGGCTACAAGACTTCCGAAGGGATGGAACCTGCGCTCCTGGCGCAGTTCCATCCGTTGGAAGATGCGCTTGTGGCGATGGGTATCGCCACCTGGCCGATGGTCGAGCTCGAGGCCGACGACGCGCTCGCTTCGGCGGCGCATCTCGCCGCTGCCGACGCGCGCGTGCAGAAGGTGTGCATCTGGACGCCGGACAAGGACCTCGCGCAGTCCGTCGTCGGCACGCGTGTGGTGCAGGTCGATCGCAAAAGCGGCCACATTCGCGATGCGCAGGGGGTGTTCGACAAGTTCGGCGTGGCGCCTGCCTTTATCCCGGATTATCTTGCGCTCGTCGGCGACGCAGCCGACGGCTTCCCCGGCATCGCGGGAATCGGCGTGAAGACCGCTGCACGCCTCATCGCACGCCACGGACACATCGAACAATTTCCATCCGAGGTGCTTGGCGGAAATCGCGAGCGCGCCCTGTTGTTCAAGCATCTCGCCACGCTGCGAACCGACGCGCCTTTGTTTGGTAATGTCGATCAGCTGCACTGGGCAGGACCTACCGCCGCGTTCGCGTCGATGGCGGAGAAGATCGGCGAACCTCGCCTGGGCGCACGGCTGGAACGCTTTCGTACTAAACAGGACTGACGTTCCGTCTTAGGTATCCGATAATTCCATGGGTGCCTACCTATCTCTCCCGGAGTCCCTGGAAATGCCCTGCATGCCAGACGACGTTGGCTGTGCCGGCCGACGGTCCGCGTGTGAATACGGTATATCGGTGCCCGACCTGTCGGTTAGAGCTCATCCCAGACGCCGACAAACGTCTGTTTATCGTGCCGCCCGTACCGCCGCCCGAACCTCGTCAGAAAGAACGCCCAAGAGTTAAAGGGCGAACACGCACACTTGGGAAACGCGCCTAGGAGCGCAGCGGAAGGATGGCGGAGAGGGAGGGATTCGAACCCCCGTGCCCCTTACGGGGCAAGACGCTTTCGAGGCGCCCCCGTTACGACCACTTCGGTACCTCTCCGCAGAGGGAATCTGGCAGAACCGAACACACTATTGTAGCTGATCAGACCTCTGCTGTTTTCTCGGCCGCCGTCGATACGGCTGCAAGCAGCGTCAACTCCTCTCTATAAATCCTCGTCAGCATCCTCGTCGTCATGAAGCGCTCGATCATGCCAGCAACACCGCGACGCGGCGTCAGCTCCGTGGAAATCGTCACAACGGATTCTTGATCGGTCGGACCGGGATCGACGGTGAACGTTGTGATCGGCGAACCCGCACCGTCGAGTTTCTCGACCAGTACTCGCCCAGGTTGCGGCTCGGACACCACGGCACGAGCCTCCATTTTTCTTCCCATCACCGTCATCGAAAACCGGATGACGGTTCCGGCGCCGTAGCCGCCGGCGTCGACGCAGAGGTTGCTGAACTGCTTCGGCAAAATTTGAGGATGTCCGTTGCGATAGTCCGCGATGATGCGGTAGACGCGATCGGGCGCGGCCTTCATTCGACGTGTTGTGCTCACCACGTGCACGGGCCTGCCATCGGTCATCATCTTCTCTCCTTGAAAAACGCCTGCAACATCTCGCGGCATTCGTCCGCCAGCACGCCCGACACCACGATCATCCGATGATTCCACGACGGATCGTCCAGCAGCTTCATCGTCGAGCGAACGGCTCCTGTTTTTGGTTCGGGCGTCCCGTAAATCAGCGTGCCGATCCGTGCGTGCACCAGCGCGCCCACACACATCGCGCACGGCTCGACGGTCACGCAAAGCGTGGCGCCCGTGAGACGGTAATTTCCAGCCTTGAGGGCGGCCATCCGAAGCGCGAGGATCTCGGCATGCGCCGTCGGATCGACCGATGAAATGGGTTTATTGAACGCGGCGGCGACGATTTGGTCGTCAATGTCGACGACGGCGCCTATCGGTACTTCACCATTGGCTGCAGCTTTCCTGGCCTCGCCCAGCGCGGCGCGCATCAGGTCCTCGGGCGGCAAACTCACGACAAGGCAGGTTACTATGGATTATGAAACTTTTTGCTGCATGCCGACTCGTGCTTGCCCTGTGCCTGTCGATGGCGCTTAGCGGTTCGGCCACGACCTCGGCGCAAACCAAACCGTCCGGACGCGCCGTCGGGCCCGTCATCGCCAAGGTTCGCATCGACCTCTTCAGCGACTTTCAGTGCCCGTCGTGCAAGGGCCTCGCGGAAGGCACGCTGAGGCGCATCAAAGAGGACTACGCGCTGAAGGGAAAAGTGCGGCTCGTCCATCACGACTTTCCCCTTCCCCAGCATCAATATGCGAGACATGCCGCCATCCTCGCGTCGGCCGCCGATCGCCTCGGCAAGTTCGATGAAGTGAGCGAGGTGCTGTTCCGCCAGCAGGAGTCGTGGAGTGTGAGCGGCAAAGTCGACGAGGCCGTCGATACGGTGCTGACACTCGAGGAGCGCAAGCGCATCCGCGAGATCGCGAAGGACCCGGCGATCGAAGCCGCCATCCAGAAAGACATCGAGCTCGGACGCCGCATGCTGGTCGGCTCTACGCCGACGATGATCATCACGGCCAACAGCAAGCCGAATCCTGTGGTTGGCGTCGTAAGCTATCCGATCATCAGCAAGTACCTTGATCAGCTCCTCGCGCAGTAGGCTCGCGGTCGGACTGCGCGTGGTCCTTGGCGCCGTCTTCGTCTACGCCGCGTACACGAAGCTGCGGCAGTCGTGGCTGCTCTTCGCGCTGTCGATCGATTCCTATCAACTCCTGCCGCAGTGGGCCGTGCTCACGCTCGCGCGTCTGCTTCCATGGCTCGAGCTCGCGCTTGGCATCGCGCTGATTGCGGGTGTGTGGCTGCGCTATACAGCGATTGCCGCGACGTCCGTCCTGATGTTGTTTTTCAGCGTGATGCTGCTGTCTTACACCAAAGGTGCCGGGATCGATTGCGGATGTTTCGGGGTTGGAGAAGCGTTGTCGCTGAAAACGCTCGCGCGCGATGGCGTGTTGCTCGCCGCTGCCATCGCACTTGCCGCGCTCTCGTGGACGGCCCAAAGCCTGAAGCCCAGGGCCTGAAGCCGTTCAGTCTCTGTCTGGCAGATCCGGAAGCTCGTCGTCGACCTTCCGCGGCGTTCCGTGTGTGTAGTGATCGTGCTTCGGCGGATCGCCCGGTTTCCAGTCGTTCCACTTGCCTTCCGAATAAATCGTATTCATCCGGCCGAGCTGTTCGATCCGTTCTCTGAGTGCTTTCCATCCATCAGCCATATATAGATTCTCCCACGTTCCCGGTATGCTTTTGTAGAGGGGATGGTGCGCCCTGCAAGACTCGAACTTGCGACCTCCTGGTTCGTAGCCAGACGCTCTATCCAACTGAGCTAAGGGCGCGCACGAATGACCCTTGAGTCTAACATATGGCTGAGATGTCACACCTGGATCACAAAGCGACCTCGCCGAGTTCGGTGCGGTGCTACGTGTTGACCATCAGCGACACGCGCATCGTGAGCACCGATACGAGCGGGCGGGCGATTGCGGAGCTCCTCGAGGCCAACGGCCATCAGGTCTCGGGTCGAGGAATCGTCCGCGACGATCCCGAAGCCATTCGCGCCGCGATCGCGCAGCAGCTCGACGACGCGTCGGCACAGGTGATTATCACGACCGGCGGCACCGGCATCACGTCGCGCGATTCGACCTACGAGGTGGTCTGCAATCTCATCGAGAAGCGGCTCGACGGTTTCGGGGAGCTCTTCCGCATGTTGAGCTACGAGGCGATCGGGCCTGCGGCGATGTTGAGCCGCGCGTGCGCCGGCACCGCGAGCGGAAAGATCATCGTCTCGCTGCCGGGATCCGAAAATGCGGTGCGCCTCGCGATGAACAAACTGCTGCTTCCCGAGCTCGGCCATCTCGTGCGCGAGCTCTCCCGCTAACGGTGACGCGCGTATGACACCCACCAAAATGCGGCCCTTTGGCGACACGATATCGCTCGCTGCTGCGCGCACGATTCTCGACGCGACAGGGACGGCGATTTCACGAACCGAACGCATACCACTCGAACAATCCAACGGGCGCGTGCTCGCACACGAGGTCAGATCCAGCGCCGACGTGCCGCCGTTTTCGAGGGCAGGCATGGATGGCTACGCCGTACGAGCGAGCGATACGCGCGGCGCCACGCGCGAGCAGCCGTGTACGCTTGCGCATATCGGCACGCTCTACACCGGCCAGGTGTCGCCCGTGGCAGTGCATGCCGGTGAGTGCATCGAAATCTCGACCGGGGCGCCGATGCCCGAGGGTGCCGACGCTGTCGTGATGGTCGAAGAAACAGCGTCGGACTCCGACACAAGAGTAAGAGTGTTCGTGGAAGTCCAGCCGCAGCAGAACGTCGGCACGCGCGGCGCCGACATTCAAACGGGTCAGATCGTGCTCGACGCCGGCGACACCATCAATTCGAGCCGGCTCGGAGCGCTGGCCGCGATCGGCACGTCAAGCGTCGAGGTCTTCGCACGACCTCGCGTTGCGATTCTTTCAACCGGCAATGAAATCGTGACGCCCGGCGAGCCGTTGAAGCCGGGGCAGATCTACGACATCAATCGTTTCACCTTATCGGCGACCGTGGA
>JANMJM010000042.1:0-2285 GCA_031371345.1 Vicinamibacteria bacterium | reverse complement strand
CTTCAGATCCTGATGCAGCAGCCGCGCGCTCGCCTTCAGCATGAGCTTCGAGATCTCGGGCCGCACGCCGTAAGAGCTCAGAACGGCCAAACGCCGGGCCGAAAAATATTTCGGCAGTTCGGTCTCCGAATCCATCGGCGGCGACAGCTCGTCGGCAGGGGGGGGCGTGCGCTTGAACGGGACGCAAAGCGGGTCGCCGACTACCAAGTTCTGCCAACTCAGAAAGGGAATACCCAGATAAAACGATTCGGCCAAATTGAATCCGGCGACATAGCTCGGAAACACGATTTGCGGCCGCGCGCTGCCGTCGAGGAACGGTTCGGCGACGTGTCCAGACACGCCCGTCGCGCCGGCCCGGATCAAGTCGCCCACAAGCGACTGCGGTGAGTCCTCGAAATAGCCTTTTCTGTCACCCCATTTACCGATCGTCCACGACGCGGGAGGTTCTTTGAACGTTCGCGCGTCTGTGCTGACGAACATTCCAGCGAGCGCGCCCGGCACGAATTGCAAGTTCATATTGCGCGACGTGACCGAAGGATCGTTCGATCCCCAAGAGTAGTACCCGAGAATGGGCCCGGTTGGCGTGGCAACCGACGTGTTCGTGTCGAGAAGGACGCGATCTTTCAATCCTGCGGCAGACAGCCTGTCGGCTGCCATGGTGAGCCACGTGTCGCCGCTGCGGTTTCCGACCACGCTGGCGCGCGCGTCAAGAACGAAGCGCCCGTCGTTCACGGGCGCCGCTCCTCGCTCGACCACTTTAAGCGCGTCCTCTGCTGTGAAACCGTCGAGCCGGGTCACGAGGTACATGTCATAGGCGGCATGCGAGAAAGGTGCGGCGGCCGAAATCGGCCGATCGCCGAGGTAATACGGATTGGGAATACGGCCCGCAGGAGGAACGGGACTCCCGAGTAACTTGCGGTAGAGGAGCGCCAACTCTGAATCCACGCTCGCCATGGTGCCGTCCAGGCCGGCCGTCCCGCGCACCCGTAGCGGGATGCCTTTCGTCACCACGATAAAGAGGATATGGTCCTGAGCCTCGTTGCGAGTAATCACCTCGGAGATGGGTCGTTCGATTTCATACTCGAGCGCCGCGCGGTCGATGTCGTCCGATGTCGTCGTCTTGAGGCGAACGACGTTTTCCGCCGGAACCCCACGGCTTTCCGCATATCGCGCGCCGATCCGTTCCGAGTCGCTGCTCGCCTGGTTGATGACGACGACCACATTGGAGCCGGACTGGGCCGATGCCGACATAACAAATACAAGCGCCATCGTTCCGGCGAGAAAAATTGTCCCGCTTATTGGGCGCATCATTGCGAAAGTTTACGCCATTTCGCGACACTCGGCGGTCCCGCAGGAACGTAAGCGATATTTCAGAAGCGTGGGTATTGACGAGCAATACGATCTGGTAACAATTACCGCTGCACGGATTTGCTTGTGTTTTGGGGGGTTCTCAACCTCGTCGGAACCCCCGAGGGCTGGCCTTCAACTTGCGAACGTGGCATTCGTGGAAGTCATGTATCGAACTGGATCATCTCAAATTCCGCCTTTTCTCGCGATGTTCTGCTTGCAACAGCGAGTTGTGAGGAGTACTATCTTTTTCTCGGTCGACACGGCGGCCTCCCCAGCTGCCAAAAACAAACGTCCCGGTTACTCGAATTGGTTTAATCCAGCAACTCCGTGGAGTGCCCTGCGGCACCATGAAGGGGGAGCTTGTGCTGAAACTGCTTGAAAGAACGATTACATCGCTCGATAAGCGATTGATCCTGCTGGCGCCCTCGGGAACGGTACCCGAATTTTTTGACAACGTCGAAACCAGTGGCCGACGTCATCAGCGGCTGCTGCGCGAAATGCAGAAACTGCGCGGTGGCATTTACTTCGACGACGGGGCCTTGGGACGCGATCAGCTGACACCCGGCGGCCTCCACGAGACGGCGGAGGATGAAAAGAGCTGGCACCTGTTGATGGTCGATGGCCGGCGCCGCGTCACCGCGTGCGTCTGGTATCTCGAACATTCAGGCCAGGTACAGGTCGAGGATCTGCGCGTCCGGCACAGTCCTCTGGCTCGAGCCCAAGAGTCGCGCCACCAGCTGTGGAAAGGCGTTGAATCCGAGCTGACGCGGGCGCGACGAGAGCGTTTGCGCTACGCGGAGGTCGGCGGCTGGGCGGTCTCAAAACACAATCGCTGCACGTCGGAAGGACTCGTATTGGCGCTGGCTGGGTATAGCCTGGGACGAATCCATGGCGGTGCTCTCGGGATTACGACCGCGACCGTGCGACACTGTTCA
>JANMJM010000010.1:0-14970 GCA_031371345.1 Vicinamibacteria bacterium | reverse complement strand
GACTCGATGAATCAGGGCGAGCCGGGCGGGTCGGTAGAGCTGACCGACGACGATATTCCGTTCTAGGAACCGGGAAACTGGAAACTGGAAAGTGAGTTGGAAACTTCGAAACTTACCTTCTAGTCTCCAGGTTTTAGTTTCTAGTTACTTCCTCGACCCCAAGAAGACTCTCGCCGCGAACACCACCACGAAGAGCGCCATCGCCAGCAGAATGAGTCGCGTGATCGTCATCGCAAGGCCTTTTAATGGAATGAGTTGCAGGCCAACTGGGTCCGGACCGAGTTCACCAACAACTAACAACTACGATCGTCCGTATCTGTCCTCTAACCTCACCACATCATCCAACTCCGGCGTCGAGACCTCGAAAATATCGCTGTCTTCAATCGCCGTCATGCGATGGATGGTGTGCGGCGTGATGTGCACGCTCTCGCCCGGCAGCATCTCGCGCTTCACCAGCCGCTCGCCTTCCTGAATCTCGAACACGATCCGGCCGGTCCAGAGAAAAATCGTCTCGTCCTTGATGTTGTGGTACTGCAGGCTGAGGGCGTAGCCCGCCTTCACGTGAAGTACTTTCCCCACATACCGCTCGGTTTTCGCCCAGTGGAGTTCGTGCCCCCATGGCTTCTCCACTTTCACCACATCATGTTTCACTGACCCTCCAGAACCTCTACAACCCGGAACCCAGAACCTTGTAGCGCGTCAGCGCTTCGGTCAGATGCTGCTCGATCTCAATTGCGCTGCTCAATCGCAGCACACCCGCGGCAATTTTTCGCAACTCGCGCGAGTCGAGCTCCTCGACTACTTGCTGCGCAACCGGTATTGCGGCGGGCGTCATGCTGAATTGCGTCAGACCCATGCCGATCAGGAGCGCGAGCACGGCCGGATCTGACGCCATCTCGCCGCAGATCGACAACGGCACGCCGCGGCGGGCGGCTGCGCGGCGGACGTGACGGATCAATCTCAGGATGGCGGGATGCAGCGGCTCGTACAAGTGGGAGACGCGCTCGTCGTTCCGGTCGACCGCCAGGCAGCACTGAATGAGATCGTTGGTGCCGATGGTGAGAAAATCGGTTTCCGCTGCGAGCAGGTCGGCCGTGATCGCGGCCGACGGCACTTCGATCATCACGCCGACGAGCAGCGGCCGCAGGGCTCCGCCGCGAGCCTGCACCTCCTGCCGCGCTTCGTCCAGCACGCTGCGCGCCTCGCGCAGTTCGTCAACGCCGGAGACAAACGGAAACAGCACGCGCAGGTGACCGTGACTCGCCGCGCGCACGAGCGCGCGCAACTGCGTGCGCAGCAGCTCGCGTCGCTTCAACGTGAGGCGGATCGATCGCAATCCGAACCGGCTGCGCCCCGTCTCGTAGCCTTTCGACCACAGCGTGTCGCGCGACTGTTCGCCGCTCGCCAGCTGATCTTCGTCGATGTCGAACGTGCGGACGGTCACAGGCGCGGGGCTCATATCCTCGAGCAATTGCCGATAGACGTCGTATTGCATGTCCTCGGTCAGCGCGTCGGCCGGTTGTCCAGCCAACAGGAGTTCCGAGCGGAACAAACCGATGCCCTCGGCGCCCTGCGCGCGGGCAAACGAGGCGTCGCCGAGCAGATCGACATTCGCCTCGACGAGAATCTTGACCCCGTCAGCGGTCCTGAACGGCGTGGACCGCGGGACCGAACTGCGGCGTCCTGCTCTTCGGGCCGCAGCCGCTTCGGCGACCGCGTCTTCTGGCGGATCGATCGAGACCGTGCCCTGTTGGCCGTCAACGAGGATCATCATCCCCGGCTGAATTCTGTCGGTTGCGTTATGCAGGCCGACGACCGCCGGCACGTGCAGCGATCGCGCCAGAATCGCCGTGTGATACGTGCGGCTCCCGGCGTTGGTAATGAAGGCCTGGAATTTCGTCCAGTCGAGTTGCGCGGCCACCGATGGCGGTAGTTCGTCGGCGACGAGGACGCATGGCGACTCGCACTGGCCGAGCACCTCACGGAAACCCGAGCCTCCGGGCGTGAGGTTCATCCGCAAGCGTCCGACCACATCGGCGAGATCCCCTTTGCGCTCGCGCAAATAGGGATCTTCGACCGAATCGAACACCGACGCGAGGTGATCGAATACCTGCTGCAACGCCCATTCGGCGTTGACGCGCTGCTCGTCGATCATTGCCGTCGCGCGCGGCACCAGCATGGGATCGTCGAGCATCAGCCGCTGGGCCTCGAACAACGCGCCGAGGTCGCTGCCGGGTAGCCGGAATTGAATGCGATCGAGCTGCTCGGACGAGCGTCGCCTGGCTTCGTCCAGACGCGTGACCTCGCCCTGAATGTGTGAGGGAGGAATGGAAAATCGAAGGACCTGCGCCCGTTGAATGAAGATGACGGCCCGTCCGGCGCCGATTCCCGGCGAGACACCGATGCCTCTTAGGCGCTCCACGCGTCCTCGCCGAAGCCGGTTTGAATGAAGCCGCACAGCGCGTCGACAGCCGCCTGCTCGTCATGGCCGTCGGCCGACACCGTCAGCACCGTTCCCGCCGCCGCCGCCAGCAAGAGAATCCCCATGATGCTCTTCCCGTCCATCGTCTGTACGCCGCGGGTCACGCGGATCTGCGCGTGAAAGTTCGACGCGAGATGCACGAACCGCGCGGCCGCTCGCGCGTGCAGCCCGAGACGATTTTCCACCGTGACCGCTCGCGAAACCATGGGAGTTTACGTCTTCACCTCTGTGTGCAGCAAGTCGGATGCGACCCAAATCGCGTTGCGTCCAATCTCGCGCATTTCGCGCGCCACGCCAAGAAGATCCGACGAGCTCTGCAGGTGCGCCAGCTTGATCAGCATCGGCAGATTCACGCCGGTAATGATTTCCACGCGATTGGTTTCAAGAAACGAGAGGCCGAGATTCGATGGCGTGCCGCCAAACATGTCGGTCAGAATCAGGACGCCGGCCGGACTTTGCACGTGGGCGATGGCGTCCTTAATGGCCTCGCGCGCAATCGTCGGATCGTCGTGCCAGCCGATCGACACGGCGACAAACTGCGGCAGATCTCCGACGATGGTTTTCGTTGCATTCACCAGCTCGTTGGCGAGTTGGCCATGAGTCACCACGATCACGCCGATCATCCGTGTACCTCGATAGGGGTAAGGGGTAAGGGACCCGGGATAAGGACGACGCGTTCACGCGTGATCCTTACCCTTGACCCCTTGCCCCTTACCCCTTTATTTATGTGCAATGTCCCGATGCCTGACGCGCACCCGCGCACCCGGCAGCCCGGCAATCGTGTTGTTCAACGCTTCCGCGATCATCACCGAGCGGTGCCGGCCGCCCGTACAACCGATGCCAATCGTCAAATAGCTCTTCCCCTCGGCGACGTATTGGGGAATGAGAAACCTTAAAAAATCGGTGAGCCGAGTGAGCAGCTCGCCTGTGGCGGCATGATCGTCCATGAATTTGATCACCGCTCGATCCCTGCCGGTCTTGGGCCGAAGGCGCGGCACGAAATGCGGGTTGGGAAGAAACCGCACGTCGAACACGAGATCGGCGTCGAGAGGAATCCCGTATTTGAAACCAAAGCTGACGAGTGTGACGGGCAGCTTTGTTTTCTCGTTGCGCGTGACTCCCGAGAAGCCTGCAAACGCTTGGCGCAGCTGATGGACCGTCAGCTCCGAGGTATCGATGATTTCGTCGGCCATACCCCGGATCACGTTCATGCGCCTCCGCTCGGCGCGGATGCCTTCAGCCGCCGACTTGCCCGGCGCCAGTGGATGCGGGCGGCGTGTTTCGCTGAATCGGCGCACCAGCGTATCGTGCCTGGCCTCGAGGAAGATCAACGCCGGGTTCAGTCCCTTCATCGCTCGCAGTCTCTTGTAGGTCTTCGGAAACTCCGCCAGAAAGCTTTTCTCGCGGATGTCGACGACGATCGCCACGCGCGAAATGCCTTCGCGTTTCACCAGACCAGCGAGTGTCGGGATGAGGGTGGCGGGCAGGTTGTCGACGCAGAAGTAGCCGAGATCCTCGAGGGCGCGAATCGCCTGAGACTTCCCCGATCCCGATAAGCCGGTGAGGACGATGAAACGAGCGGGGCGGCGAGGAGTCACGGCTCTTCCCCGGAGTCGGGGACGTCGTCGATTTCCGACTCGTCGATGTCGTCGATGCCCGCCAGCTGCAGTTGCCGCTCGAGGCGATCGGCAAGCCTGCGCGCCGCGTGATGCCCACGCGCGCGCAGCAGCTGATTGCGCGCGGCAATCTCGACGAGGATCGCGAGGTTGCGTCCCGGCGCGACCGGCATCCTGATGAGCGGCAGCGGCAGATCCAGAATGAGATAGCGCTCATCTGCGAGGCCGAGACGATCGTAGTCACGGCGGGCCTCCCAGCGCTCGAGCTGCACGACGAGCTCGACACGCTTCGAGGTGCGAGTGGCCGCGATTCCGAACAAGTCTTGAATATTGATGACGCCGAGCCCCCGGATCTCCATGTGATGCCGCGTCAACTCGGGACACGTGCCGATGAGGATCGTTTCGGCGCGGCGCCGCACCTCGACCGTGTCGTCGGCCACCAGTCGATGTCCGCGGACAATGAGATCGAGTGCGCACTCGCTTTTACCGATGCCGCTTTCCCCGACGATCAGCACGCCGAGCCCGAGAATGTCGAGCAACACGCCGTGCAGCAGCTCGCGGACCACGAAACTGTCTTCGAGGATGGCCGTCAGCTTCGCGATGGCCACCGAGGTAGGAACCTGCGTGCGGAGCACCGGAAGATGACACTTCTCGGCTTCAAAAATCACCTCACCGAACACCCGCAATCCGCCAGTGACCAGAATGCACGGCACGTCCTGATGTCCGCACACTTGCCGCATCGTCTCGCTGCGATCGGCCGGTTGCAGGCTTTCCAGGTAGCGAACCTCGCTGTTGCCGAACACGAGGACGCGTCCGGCCCGCAGGTAGTCGTGAAATCCCGCGAGTGCGAGGCCGGTTTTCTGGACATAAGGGTTGGTTATGCGGCGGTCGAGGCCAGAGGCGCCGGCAAGAACATCGAGATCCAGTCCGAAGGTTTCGGGACGGGCCTGCAGCAACCCGCCTACCGTGACGCCGGGAGGTGGGCTCGTCATATCGCTTGCGCCATCAGGCGCGGCGCCGTGCCCCTGGCGCGCGCACCAGTGCCGATCGTTTGCGCTCCTGCCATTTACCTTTTACCGTTTCGGCCTGTTGCATCACTTTCTTCACCGCAGCCGTCAGCGACGTGCTCCACGACGCGGTGGCGCCCAGACCGTGCAGGATGTGATCCTGCTTGGCGTGCACGGTGAGCTCGACGACAAAGCGGTTTTTTTCTCGCGACAGCACGACTTGCGCCGACAACGCCGCGTCGTTCAGCAGGCGCTCGATCTTGGCGAGCCGCTGCTCTACGAGTTGACTAAGCGCAGGGGTGATGTCGACTTGCCGGCCGGTGAGAGTAACGCGCATGAAGGGTTCAGTACAGCACCTTGCGCTGATTGGACGTAGAAATCTTGAGCTCCTCGCGGTACTTGGCGATCGTGCGCCGCGCCAGAACCAGGCCCTCGTGCTGGAGAATGCTCACGATTTTGGAATCGCTGAGCGGCTTTCGCGGATCTTCAGCTTCGATGATCTTCCGAATGCGTTGCTTGATCGTCACCGACGAGACGCTCTCGCCGTACGAACTGCTGATGCCGCTGTGGAAAAAGTACTTCATTTCGAACACGCCCTGCGGCGTGTGCATGTACTTATTGGTCACCACGCGGCTGACCGTCGACTCGTGCATACCGATGTCGCTGGCGACGTCGCGCAGCACCAGCGGCTTCAGGTATTCGATGCCATGATCCAGAAAATCGCGCTGGAAGTTGATGATGCTCGTGGCGACTTTGTGAATCGTTTTCTGGCGCTGCTCGACCGACTTGATGAGCCAGAGCGCCGATCGGAATTTGTCTTTCACGTAGGCGCGCGTCTCGGTCGTGTTGTCGGCGCTCTTATCGAGCAGCCGCCGGTACACCGGGCTGATGCGCAGCTGCGGCAGGCCTTCCTCGTTCAGCACCGCCACGTACTGATCCTCGACTTTGACGACGTACACGTCGGGGATGACGTAGTGAGACTGCGATGGATTGTAGCGGCTGCCAGGCTTCGGATCGAGGTGGCGAATGACCTCGACGTGCTCTTTCAGATCGTCGATCGACATGCCGAGCCGCTTGGCGATCTCGGGCACCTGGTGATTCTGCAGCAGCCGGAGGTGCTCGGTCACGATCTTCTCGGTTGGCGTGCCCTCGAGACCGATGTGACGCAGCTGCAGCAGCAGGCACTCCTGCAGGTCGCGCGCCGCGACGCCGATCGGATCGAAGCCTTGGACAATCTTTAACGCTTTTTCAACGTCTTCGACGGGCCACGGGCCCATCGCGGCGATCTCGTCGAGCGAGGCGACGAGCATGCCGTCGTCGTTCAAATTGCCGATAATGGCCGAGCCGATCTCGCGCACGTTGTCGTCGTCTGGCAGCAACGAGAGCTGCCACATCATGTGATCGGACAACGACGAAGACGTCGCGAGCGTGTTCTCGATGGGAGGAAGTTCTTTCACTTCCTGAGGCGTATGCGGCCGGTACCCGTCGTCGAGATAATCGCCGAAGAAATATTCGTAGTCGCTGTCGTCCCAGGCGTCGCCCTTTTCCACTTTGGCCGCATCCGGTTTTTCAACCTGCGCAGCGGCCTCCGCGGGCTGGAGATCCTCGGTGGGGACCTCCTCCAGCATCGGGTTTTCGACCACTTCCTGGTTGAGCAGATCGGCCAGCTCGAGCGTCGACATCGGCAGGAGCTTGATCGCCTGCTGCAACGACGGCGTCAGAATGAGCTTCTGAACGAGCTTTGTGTGGAGCTTCTGACTGATAGCCATCCCTGGCTCCCATCTTAAGTCAGTTTTTGGTCCTCAGTCTGCAGTTTTCAATTTTGCACATCATTTGACAAAGGCACAAAAATCGGTCCTAGCAGCAGCGCGTGTCCACTAGTCGAGACGGAACTCCGTGCCCAGATAGACGCGGCGTACTTCCTCGTCGGCGGCGAGGGTTTCCGGCGTGCCACTGTGGAAGATTCCGCCGTCGTGGACGATGTAGGCGCGGTCGGTAATGCGGAGCGTTTCACGGACGTTGTGGTCGGTGATGAGCACGCCGATGCCGCGATCTCGTAGATGAAAAATGATCTTCTGAATGTCGGAAATGGCGATGGGGTCGATGCCGGCGAACGGCTCGTCGAGCAGAAGAAACTGCGGCGAGATGACGAGCGCGCGCGTAATTTCGGCGCGCCGCCGCTCCCCTCCCGACAGCGTGTAAGCCTTTGCCTTCGCCAGGCCCGTCAAATTCAGCTCGGCCAGCAGGTCGGCTAACCGCGCCCGGCGGGCCGCCGCATCGAGATCGAGCGTTTCCAGAATCGCCAGGATATTCTGCTCGACCGTGAGGCCGCGGAAGATCGACGGCTCCTGCGGCAGATAGCCGATCCCTTTGCGCGCGCGCGCATACATCGGCGCGTCGGTCACGTCCTGCCCGTTCAGAATGACGCGACCGGAATCGGGCGCCGTCAACCCGACGGTCATATAGAACGTCGTCGTCTTGCCTGCGCCGTTCGGCCCAAGCAGGCCAACGATCTCGCCCGATGTCACTTCGAGGCTGACGCCCCGCACCACCGTACGGCCACCGTAAGACTTCGTGAGGTCTTGCGTCCGGAGCGTCGCCATTCAGTTGGCCGGCGGCAGTTCAGTGCAACTGACGGTCTTGGTCTGCGTGCGCGTGCCCTCTGTGCCCTTCATCGCAAGGCTGTCAGCCCCTCGCTTGAAAATCAGAGAACTGCCGGTGCTTTCCTTGCACTCCCGATCTTCGCGCCGCACCATGCGCACGAATTTCTCTCTCGTGCCAGCCATGCTGTACTCCTCATCGGCGGCGCTGTAATTCAATTCTTCGCCGACGGTGAGGCGATCTTTCTCCTTGAACGTAACGTTGCCGACCGCGTTCATCCGATCGATATCCTGCCCGTTTTTCCCGAGAAACAAAATGACGGTCTTGCCCTTGACATCGCCTTGCGGGCCAATCAGGTTCGCATCGGTCAGGTACGTCACCTTCCGTTCCGCGTCTTCGTACTTCATCTCCTGGCCCATGCCTCGGGCCACGCTCCGCTCCTGTTCCTTCGTCTCCGCATGCGTGTCCTGCACGACCATCCACGAACGCACGCCGCCTGAGGCAGACAAGTTACCAGTCGAGCCTTCAACGTGAATGACGGGACCCTGAATCTTCGTGTCCCCCTGCCAAAGCGTCGCGCTGCCAGTGAATTCCATCGCCGACGTGTCGCCGTTGTAATCCAGTTTGTCGCTCTTGCCGTTGACTTGCTGATCCTGCTGCATGATGCCAGGCATCTTCGCCTTGGCCCCGCTCGCGCCTGGTTTGGCTGGCTTCAGGAGGGTCGTCACGCCACTCTCGGCTCTCAGCTTTGGGCCCGGCACCGTCATGTTGATCCGGACCGCATCGACTTTCACGCGATCGTCTTCGACGCGCGGCACGGCGTTGCCGATCTTTCCTGTCAGCTCGACCTCGCCGGTAGGAATTTGATACTGCACGTTTGCGGCGGTCGCTTGCGTGCCGCCGTCTCTGAATCGCACGTTGCCAGAAAATCGCGCCACGCGGATGTCGTTGAACCCATTGGCGAGCGTCGTGTCGAGGACGCGCGACGTGACCACGCGCTGCACGGCGGGCGTGCCTCCCGTCTCGCGATACTCGACGTTATCGGTGAACACCGCGGACTTCAATCCGCCCTGCGCGTCTCCGGATCCCACAAGCGACGCCGAGCGGATCGATTTCGACGCCTGCCCCTTTGGCGCCGGCAGATCGAGCACCACTTGATCGCGTGCGGTCAATGCCGTCACCGTTGTGCCGTCCGGCGCGAGCTCGAGGTTGAGCGTGCTGGCCGACAACGTCTTTTCCGGGCTTCCTTTTTCGCCGGCGAGATGGATCGATGAAGCGCCCGCGAGACTCGCCCGCTGAAGCACCTCGGTGTTGGGCACATACGTCAGGGTGATCATGTCGCCGGCCATCGCACTCAGCCCGCCTGGCGCAGCGCCGAGCATCGTGATGCGCGCAGCGCCCATCAGCTGCAACCCCGTGATGTGCTTCTCGTCTTCGGTCAGATCCGCAATCGCGCTCGTGGCGTCGATGACCTGATCGGTGCGGACGATGTGGACGCTGCGATCGAAGCTCGCGAACTTATCCTTCCTCGCAATCAACGCCGACCCCGCCGCGATCGTTGTCGCACCGTCACCTTTGTGATCGGCGGCCAGCGTAATGTTGGTTTTGTCTGTCAGGCCTATCTGATCGCGATTCTTGTCGTAGGTGAAGTCGACGCCCGTGCCGTTCATCCGCCCGCGCCTGAACGTGACGTCTCCAGGCGCCCGGACGATGCCTTCCCCCTCGTTGTAGGTTGCGGTCTTCGCGACGACGTCGAGTCCATCGCTGGACGTGAGGTGCACGTGGCCCACGATCTCAAGATGCGATTGATTGTCGCCAATCTTGGTCTCGTCGCCCGTGACGATATAGGTTTTGCCTTCCCGCTCGATCGTGATTTTCACTCTCATGAGCTTCGACGAACCGTCGGGATAGTTCAGCAGGTCTCCCGTGACGCGGAAGTTCTCCTTCCCGCCTGTCACCTGACGCACCACGGCGCCCTTACTCTCTACCGTCGCCGCCGGATCAACGCGCGCAACGGGTTGCCGCACAGCGGGCGGCTCGCGGCGCCGAGTGGTGGTAAACACCGCGGCCGCCACACCGATGGCGACCACCAGCGCGGCCAGCCGGGCACGCTTCTGCCAGACCACCACGCTAGGCCTCGCTTCGCGCTTTCACGTCGGTCACCGACAGCTCCAGAAATTCCTCACCTTGATAATGATTGTGTTCGAGCGAGAAGGCCAGATCCAAAGACGTCCGGTTGTCGGCGATGAACTGCTCTCGTTCGACCGCCCGCCACGCAATCGCCCTGAAGATTCGGCCGTTCTGCTTGAGCGCCATTTTCAAATGCCGATCTTTCAAGCGGCGCGGTCCGTCGATCACTTCGACGCCCAGGGCTTCGAAGAGCGGCCGCGGATTTCCCGTCCCGAACGGCGCGAGCATCGCCATCTGTCCGGCGAAGTCCGCCGTGATGTCGCGAAATCCGATGCAGCCATCGAGCCTGATGCGCGGCTTCAGGTCGTCGGGCCCCAACAAGTTATCGGCATAATCGGCAATCGCCTCGCGAAACGCCGTCACGCTCGATGCCGCCATCGTCACCCCGGCG
This sequence comes from Vicinamibacteria bacterium, assembly GCA_031371345.1. Lineage (GTDB taxonomy): Bacteria > Acidobacteriota > Vicinamibacteria > Vicinamibacterales > JAMQPK01 > JAMQPK01. The sequence continues at coordinate 4,683 of JANMJM010000010.1, read as the reverse complement.
GCCTGCTTGTGACCGCCGAACCGGATAAGGTGCGCCGCACAGTGCTCGAGCGCCGCGAGCACGTTGAACCCGCGAATGCTGCGGCACGATCCGTGCGCCAACTCCCCCTCGATGGATAAGACGATCGCAGGCCGATGAAAGCCATCGACTAACTTGGAGGCGACAATCCCAATGACGCCGCGATGCCACCCATCGCCCGCGACGACGAGAATACTGCGCGCGCCCACAGCCGGATCGGTTTCGACGACCTTTCTCGCACTAGCCAGGATGCCGGCCTCTTCTCCCTGCCTTCGCACATTCTCGCCGTCGAGCTGACGGGCCAGGTCCTGCGCCTCGGCGCCCATCGTCTCGTCGACGGCAAGCAGCAGGCGCGCGGCAATATCGGGACTCGCCATTCGGCCAGCCGCGTTCACGCGGGGCGCAATCTGAAACGCCACGTGACCGCCGTCGATCGTCTTGCCTGTCAGTCCGGCGACTTCGAGCAACGCACGCAACCCAACCTTGTGTGGACCCTGCGACAGCATTTCGAGCCCGAGTTTGGCGATGACCCGATTCTCCCCAACCAGCGGGACCACATCGGCGAGCGTGCCGATCGCCGCGACTTTCACAAACGCCGGCAGCATTTTGTCGCGGCCGAGCCGGCGGCACAGTGCCTGCACCAGCTTGAGCGCGACGCCCACACCCGCGAGGTTCTTGTCGGGATAATCACAATCGTGTCGCTTCGGATTGATCACGGCGATCGCCGCCGGCAGCGTCGTATCCGGCTCGTGATGATCTGTGACGATTAAATCGACGTGCAGTTCCGCGGCGCGGCGCGCTGCCTCGATGCCGCGAATACCACAATCGACAGAGATGACGAGCTGCACGCCGTCGGCGTGCAGCCGATCGAAGGTTTCCGGCTGCAACCCATAGCCGTCGCGCAACCGCTCGGGAATGAAGTGGACCACGTGGGCACCAAACAGCTCGAGCGCACGACGAAGGATGACGGTCGACGTGATGCCATCGACGTCGTAATCCCCATGGATCGCAATCTTCTCCTTGCGCTCGATCGCGGCAAGGATGCGCTCGACGGCCGGCGTCATATCGGCCAGCCGAAATGGGTCGTGAAGATGGTCGAGTGACGGGTGCAGAAAGCGGTATGCGACTTCGGGCTCGTCAATCCCGCGAATCGCCAACAGCCTCGCCACGGCAGGACTGATTTTCAGCGCATCGACAAGGTTCTTGACGGCCTCGTCCTTGCACGTGAGCCGCTCCCATAAATACGGAACAGCCATCAATACCATTTACCACAGAGGACACAGAGGAAAGGCAAAGAGGAATGGAACTGAACGACGTGACTCACACAATTATCGGATGCGCGTTCAATGTGCACAGCGCTCTTGGACCCGGACTGCTTGACAGTGCCTACCACCGTTGTCTTGTCCACGATCTTGAAAAAGCGGGCCTGATTGTTGAATCCGAGCTGGCCCTGCCCATCGTTTACGACGATCTTAGGATTGACGCGGCATACCGAGTGGATATGCGCGTGGAGAAAATTGTGATGGTTGAGGTAAAAGCCGTGGAGCAACTTTTGCCCGTTCACCTTGCCCAGCTGTTGTCTTACCTGCAGCTGGGTGGTGTCCGGGTGGGCTTGCTCCTTAATTTTAACGTTGCGCATCTGTCGAGCGGCATCAGACGTCTTATCCGTTGAAATTTCCTCCTGGTATTTCCTCTGTGTTCTCTGTGGTGAAGAGTGCGTAATAACTGCCACTCTAGGTGCTTTCGGCGTCGGTAAAATCTGCGCCCAGGCGGCCCATCTCGCGGAACTTCTGATAGCGCCTGCTCAAGCGGGCGTCGATGTCCGGCGCGCTCGCTGATTGCAGCGCGCGGTGCAGCGGACCGTCGATCAACATGGCCGCCTCGTCGATGCTGGTATGGGCGCCACCGATCGGTTCTGGCACGATCTCGTCGATGATGCCGCGCTCGAGTAAATCGGGAGCGGTCAGCTTCAAGGCTTGCGCGGCCTCCACTTTCCGCTTCGAGTCGCGCCACAGAATCGCGGCGCAGCCCTCCGGCGGGATCACGCTGTAGATGGCGTACTCCTGCATCAGGATCCGATCGCCAATCGCGAGGCCGAGTGCCCCACCGCTGCCACCCTCTCCTGTCACGATGACGACGATGGGGACTTTCAGAACCGCCATCTCGCGAAGGTTGAAGGCGATGGCCTCGGCGACGCCTCGCTCTTCGGATTCGACACCGGGATAGGCGGCCGGCGTATCGATAAACGCAATGATCGGACGCTGAAATTTCTCGGCGAGAGACATCAGACGCATGGCCTTGCGGTATCCCTCGGGCCTGGCGTAACCAAAGTTGCGGTAGATCTTCGCCTTGGTGTCACCGCCCTTGTGATGCCCAACGACCAGCACCGGCTCGCCCTTGTAGCACGCCGTGCCGGCCACGATCGCGTGATCGTCGGCAAAACGGCGATCGCCATGCATTTCGACGAAATCGGTGAACAGCCGCTCGACGTAATGAAAAATATCCGGACGGCTCGGGTGCCGCGACACGAGCACGCGCTGCCAGGGCGTGAGCTTGCCGTAGATTTCCGACCGCGCGGTTTGCAGGCGATGATTCAGGCGCTCGAGCTCGCGCTCGCGCGCATCGGTGCGCGGCAGCGCCGAGAGCGCATCCACCTCCTTCAGCAGCGGAATCAACGCGTCTTCGAACTCTAATGTCTCAGTCGGCATACGTGTCATTCACCACAGAGGACACGGAGGCACCCACCAACAAAACACGGCGACGGGCAATTGTGTTCAGAGGAGTCCCTCTTTGTATTTCCTCTGTGTCCTCCGTGGTAAAGAAGGGCGATGTCATCGTAGTACCACGCTGCCGGCGCCGCAGATGCGCTCCACTTCCGACGCCAGCTGGTCCGAGGGCTGCACGCGCACCTGCGCCGCCAGAGGCGCACGGAGGCGAATCGGCGGCGCCTGGTCGCGCAGCTCGAGCTCGAGCACCACACGCCGGTCGCCGCGATGCTTTGCGAACAAATCGGCCAACGCCTCGAACGTCGCCCGGCCGTGAGGCGGCGATGTGAGCTTGATCGACATTTCCTTCGCCATCTTCTGCCGCATGGCGTCGAGCGGCAGTACTTCGCTCGCCATCATCCGCACGGTCTCTTCATCCAGCTCGACTTTTCCTTTCACGACGACCATGGCGCCGCTTTCGAGCATCGACGCCGCTTTGGTATACGCCTCGGGGAAAATCACCACCTCGACGCTGCCGTGGGGATCCTCGAGCATGATGACCGCCATCCGATCGCCCTTGCGTGTTTTCAACTGGCGAATCGCGCCGATGATGCCGCCGATGGCGACGTCCACCCCGCCGTTGCGACGGCCGTATGGGACGCTGCTATTGCCGGTGTCGGCGCCGCTGGCAGCCACCGAGGCGAGATCCGCCGTCGTCTTGGCGCCAAATGTTTTCAACTCGGCGGCGACACGATCGATCGGGTGCCCGCTCCAGTACAGGCCGAGCGCTTCTTTTTCATACGCCAGCTGCTGGGCCTCGGTCCACGGTTCGACATTCATCGGACCGGCAAGCGTCGGATCGGCGACATCTTCGCCGCCATCGATGGCGGCTCCACCAAAAAGCTGTGCCTGCCCCTGGTCGCGATCGCGTTGGCGTCGCGCGCCGTGCTCGCAGGCCAGATCGATCGTCGCCATCAGGCGCGCGCGTAGCGCGCCGAGACTCGGGGCGGCCGAGCCGGTCACTGGCGCGCCGAACTGATCGAGAGCGCCCGCCTTCACCAGACTTTCAAGCACGCGCTTGTTCACCAGGCGCAGGTCGAGGTCGGCGCACAGCCCGTGCAGGGACGTGACGCGTCCGCTCGCAGCGCGCACGCCGAGAATCGACGCGATGGCACCCTCGCCCACATTTCGGATCGCCGTCAGGCCGAAGCGCACGCCCTCGGCCGTGACCGTGAACGCGAGCTGGCTCTTGTTGACGTCGGGCGGCAGCACCGGAATGCCGCGCTCGCGAGACTCGGCGAGATACATCGCCAGCTTGTCGGTGTTCTGCGACTCGATCGTCAGCAGCGCGGCAGCAAAGTGCCACGGGTAATTGGCTTTCAAGTACGCCGTCTGGTAGGCGAGCAGCGCGTACGCCGTTGAATGCGACTTATTGAAACCGTACCCCGCGAAGTGCTCCATCAAGTCGAAGATCTTCGTGGCTTTCTTTTCGTTGATGCCGCGCTTCACGGCGCCTTCGACGAACTTCTGCCGCTGCGCCTGCATGACGTCGGCTTTTTTCTTTCCCATCGCCTTGCGCAGCAGGTCGGCTTCGCCCAGCGTGAAGCCGGCGAGCACGCTCGCGATGCGCATCACTTGTTCCTGATACGCAATCACGCCGTACGTGTCGGCGAGGATCGGCTCGAGCTCCTTCACCTCGTAGCTCACCTTCACCTTGCCGTGCTTGCGGGCGATGAAGTCGTCGACCATGCCGCTGCGGAGCGGCCCTGGACGATAGAGCGCGTTCAACGCGATGAGATCGTCGAGGCGCTGCGGCTTGGCCTTGCGCAGAATGTCGCGCATGCCGGAGCTTTCAAACTGGAAGATGCCGTAGGTCTGGCCGTCGGCGAAGATCTGATACGTCTTCGGATCGTCGAGCGGAATCGTATCGAGATCGACGATCGTGCCGGTGGTCGCGCGG
>JANMJM010000359.1:0-3465 GCA_031371345.1 Vicinamibacteria bacterium | reverse complement strand
CCTTCAGAAGCAAATCAACCAACCCGGCGCTTCCGTTCGTGCACGCTTGAGAGAGCGGCGTCATCCGAAAATCGTTCGCCGCGTTGGCATCGGCGCCGGCCCGGACCAACAGCTCCGCCGTTTGGAGATCGTTCCAATGTGCGGCCCACAAGAGCGCCGTCGAGCCGTCTTCGGATCGAAGGTTCACGTCGAGACGCCCGCTCAGCAGCGTGCGGACCTGCTGCACGTCCTGATTTTTTACGGCGTCAACGAGCCGAAGATCCGGGTTGGCTGCGGCCGCGCCGACAACCATGAGCAGCGTCGCTGAGAGCGCCCACAGCACGCCTTGGCTATTACTTTGGTCTGACATATTGAGCCCTCTGTCAGCCGACAAAAAGATGAACTACCGGTAGGGTTAGTTTACAGGGAACACGCCTCCCGGTGAAGGATTACGCAATACTGCCGGCTTTCGAGGCCATCTGTGGCATCCTTCCGCGAATGAGAGTTGTCTACCTGATTGCCTTGCTGATGAGCGCCACGCTTGTCGCCAGCGACGGCTATCCACCTCCTCGGTTTACCGATCCCGCTCGCGTGAAAAAGCTCGAATCGGCCATGCCGGACATCGACCGGATCTTCCGCCTCTATGCCACAGAGAAACGGATTCCTGGCATGGTATGGGGGGTCGTGATCGATGGCCGCCTGGCCCACGTAAATTCCTACGGCGTCCGCGACCTCGCCTCGCAGGAGCTGATCACGGCGGACACGGCGTTCCGCATCGCCTCTATGACGAAGAGTTTCACAGCGCTCGCGATTTTGAAGCTGCGCGATGAAGGCAGACTGTCGTTAGAAGATCCGGTGTCCAAATGGATCCCGCAATTCGCGCGGATGGAATTGCCGACGCGCGATACGCCGCCGCTGCGCCTCCGTCAGTTGATGAGCCACAGCGCGGGTTTTCCCGAAGACAATCCCTGGGGCGATCAGCAACTAAGCGCGACCGACGAAACGCTCGACGCATGGTTGCGTGCGGGGATTCCGTTCTCCACGCCGCCCGGGACGCGCTACGAATATTCCAACTACGCCTTCGGTCTGCTCGGCCGCGTGGTGACGAAGGCGTCCGGCGTACCGTATGAGAAGTACGTGCGCGAGCACGTTCTCACAAAGCTGCACATGGACGGATCGACCTTCGAGTTCCAGGAAATCCCGGTGGGTAGACGGGCAGTCGGTTACCGCCTGAAGCCCGACGGACTGTATGCAGAAGAACCGCCCCTGCCCCACGGCGTCTTCGGCGCCATGGGCGGCTTGCTGACCACTGCCACCGATCTCGGCAAATACGTGGCGTTTCATCTCGCCGCGTGGCCCCCGCGCGACGACATGGAAACCGGCCCGGTGCGCCGCGCTTCTGTGCGCGAGATGGCCCACCTCTGGACACCGTCCAACCTGATGGCGCAACGCGTGGATGGGGCGACTCTGGCGTCGCAGGCCGGCTACGGTTATGGCCTCCGTATAGCGTCCGATTGTCGCTTCGAACACATCGTGTCGCACGGCGGCGGACTACCGGGATTTGGTTCGTACATGGCATGGCTTCCTGAGTACGGCGTGGGAATGTTTGCGATGGCGACGCTGACGTATTCGGGTCCAACTGAACCGATATCCAAAAGTTGGGATGCGATGCAAAAGACCGGCGGCCTGCGCCAACGTGAATTGCCGGCGACGCCGCTGCAATCGCAAATCCGCGATCGCATTTTCAACCTTTGGACGCATTGGGACGACGTCCAAGCGAAACAGATCGCGTCCATGAATCTCTTTCTCGATGCACCGGCCGAGCAAAGACAGGCCGAAATCCGCAAGCTGCAGAACGAGGTCGGCGAGTGCACGAGGGCCACTCCAGTGAATCCAGAGAACTGGCTGCGAGGGCAGTTCAATCTTCAGTGTGCGAAAGGAACCGTGGGAGTGTTCTTTACGTTGTCACCGACGCAGCCGCCCGCAGTGCAGCACCTCGAGTTTCGGAAGCTGCCCTCCGAAAGCGTGCGTATGGTTGCTCCCACAGGACGACCGGCGGGCGTGGCCTGCTCGGAGTAGAGCATCGAATGATGGGGGGCAGATGAAAAAGTTATTTACGGCCGGCGTTCTGTCGGTATTGATCGGGATGATCTGCGTGCTGGCCCAGGACGCGCCAAGTCCGGCGCCGCCGCCTCAGAATCGGCCGGCAGGCCGAAGCGATCCACACATCGTTCCGCCGCGCGCCACGCCGGGTGTGCATCCTCCGGACGCGCCGGCGTTGCCGTACCATTTTGTCGCCCAGCCGGCTGCAATGCCCGGACAGAAATTCGGCAATGTTTCAGGCGTGGCGCTGACGGCGCAAGGTCATCTGCTGGTGTACAACCGCAACCCCGCCATGATGATGGTGGAGTACGACGCGCAGGGAAAATTCCTCCGCACGTTCAATCCCAACATCGCCATCAACACGCACGGCATGAAGATCGATCGGTATGGCAATGTCTGGATTCTCGACCACTTTCTGAACGTGCTGTGGAAGCTGAAGCCGAACGGCGAGCCCCTAATGACCGTGGGCACGCGCGGCGAAGTCGCCACATGGGACGACACAAAATGGAACGGGATGTTCAATCAGCCGATGGACGTCGCGTTCGACAAGGACGACAATTTCTACGTGGTGCAGGGGCATGGCGGCACGGCGGGGCCGCCCGACTGCACATACTGCGCTTCCTATAACACCGCAAAACCGCCTGTGACCCAAGGGTCCGATCCGCGCGTGTTCAAGTTCGACAAGACCGGCAAATACATCACGAGCCGCGCCCTTCCTCATGCCGATGGCACGTACCCCACGATTCACGGCGTGGCCGTTACGCCGAAAGGAGAACTGTGGGTCACCGATCGTCAGATGGGGAAGATTCTGGTGCTCGACAGCAATCTCAGTCCGCTCCGGGAAATTCAGCAGCCGAATTTGACGAGCGGCCTGTTCGTGGACGCGAAGGGCCAGATCTGGATGTCGTCGGGGATGGACGGGATGATCATGTCGCTCGACGAAAGCGGAAAAATTACGGGATGGCTTGGCAAGGGCGGGCGGGATGCCGACGGCGCTACGTCAAATCAGATCGGCGAAGCGCACTACCTGGTCGTCAGCCCGGATCAAAAAACGATCTACATCGCGGATTCCGTCAACGCGAAGGTGTTGAAGCTGGAACATGATTGAGCGCCGCCGGATCCATCAGTGAGCTACGGCGGTCTAGCCGCCGGTGAGAGGGCGAGTCTTCGGCGCGGCCTCGGCCCCAGGTGGTTCCCTGAAGGGCTCCACGGGGATGCGCTCATAACGCACCTCGAGGATCTGCAGTTGCTCCGTCCCGCCCGGTGCGTGGAGGAGCACCCTGTCGCCTGGCCCGGACTTCATCAACGCGCGCGCCAGTGGCGACAACCAGCTGACATGCTGGCGATCCAGGTCGACTTCGTCGCGGCCGACCACGCTCACCG
>JANMJM010000335.1:0-15226 GCA_031371345.1 Vicinamibacteria bacterium | reverse complement strand
TCACGGGTACGTCGTGCCTGGATCGTGGGTGCAGAAACCGAACACGCTGGAATACAAATTCAAAGTCCAGAGCAAAGGCAGCGTCGTCGGTGCGTCCTACACGGGCATTCTTCCCGATACATTTAAGGATGAAGCGGAAGTGGTGCTGAAGGGCCGGCTGACGCCCGCTGGATTTGAAGTGGTGCCGAACGGCGTCATGGCGAAGTGCCCATCGAAATACGAAGCGAAGCCGGGATTCAAGCCGGGCAGCACGTCCTAGTCCAGTTACTTTCTAGTTTCTAGTTTTTGGTTTCTAGTTTTAGTTTTTACTTTCCCTATGGCTTCACTCGGCTACGCGCTCTTGCTCGCCACGTTCGTCGTGTGCAGTTACGCCGTTGGCATCTCGGTGGCCGGCGCGCGGCGCGGCTCGCGGCGGATGGTTGAAAGCGGGATTGGCGCGTTCCACCTCGTCACCGCTCTGATGACCGTGGCGTCTGTGCTGCTCGTGCACGCCTTTGTCACCGGCGACTATTCCATCAAATACGTTCAGCATTATTCCGACGCGGTTCAGCCGCTCTTCTACAAGATCACGTCGTACTGGGGCGGGCTCGACGGATCGATCATGTTCTGGGTGTTCCTGCTCGCGTGCTTCGGCAGTCTTGCCGTGTACGTCAATCGCGAGCGGCACCGCGAGCTCATTCCTTACGTCGTCGCCATCATCGCCGCCGTTCAGATGTTCTTCCTGTTCTTGATGATCATTCACAAGAACCCCTTCCAGACCTTCCTGGGAGTGCCGCCGGCCGACGGTCGGGGATTGAACCCGCTGCTGCAGAATTTCTACATGGTGATCCATCCGCCATCGCTCTATACGGGCTTTGTCGGCATGACGATCCCTTACGCGTTCGGCATGGCCGCGCTCATCACGGGGCACCTCGACGACGCGTGGCTTCGCGCGGTGCGGCGCTGGACGATGTTCGCCTGGATTTTCCTGTCGTTCGGCCTCACGCTCGGCATGTTGTGGGCATATGAAGAACTGGGATGGGGCGGATTCTGGGCGTGGGATCCGGTCGAGAATGCCGGCCTGCTTCCGTGGTTCACTGCAACCGCGTTCCTTCACTCGGTGATGGTGCAGGAGCGGCGCAGCATGTTGCGCGTGTGGAACGTCACGCTCGTCATCGTCACGTTCTTCCTCACAATTTTCGGTACTTTCATGACGCGGTCCGGCGTCGTGCAGTCGGTGCACGCGTTTGGTAAAGATCCCGAGCTGGCATGGCTGTTCGGCGCGTTCATGGCGGCGTTGCTGATTTTCAGCTTCGGCTGGGTCATCTATCGTTTGCCGTTGCTGCGCTCGCGCAACGAGCTCGACTCGTGGGCCTCGAGAGAGGCCGCGTTCATTCTGAATAATTGGATACTGCTGTTCTCTGCGTTCTTTGTGCTGTTCGGGACGATGTTCCCGACCATCAGTGAAGCGGTCACCGGACAGCGCATCACGGTGGCAGAACCTTTCTACAACCGCTGGATGACGCCGATAGGGTTGATCCTGTTGTTGCTCACCGGTGTTGGGCCGCTGCTCGCATGGCGGAAGTCGACGATTTCGAATCTTCGCGATCAGTTCATGTGGCCGACGCTCTCGGCGGTGGCTACCCTCGTGCTGATTCTCGCGCTCGGCGTTCGCATCTGGAGCTCGGGCATCTGCTTCGTGTTCGCCGGTTTCGTGCTGGGCACCATCAGCCAGGAGTTCTGGCGCGGCGCAATCGTGCGGCGTAAGAGCACCGGCACCGACCTGCTGACGGCGATGATCGGCCTGGTGGGCCGCTCGCGCCGGCGTTACGGCGGCTACATCGTCCACGTCGGCATCGTGTTCATGTTCCTTGGGTTTGCCGGGCAGGGCTTCAAGCGCAGCGAACAGGTGTTGTTGAAGCCGGGGCAGCAGACGACGGTTGGCCGATTCACGGTTCGGAACGACGCCGTGAAGCTCACCGACGATGGGCAGAAGCAGATGGTGACCGCGCACGTCACCGTGCTCGAGAACGGCAAGGAAATCGGCAAGATGTATCCGGCGCGCTGGTTCTTCAGAAAGCACGAAGAAGAACCGACGACGGAAGTGGCGATTCGCCGTACGCCGAACGAAGATTTGTATCTGTCGATGCCGGCCTACGCGATTGGCGACCAGTCGGCGCAGCTCGAGATCGTGATCAATCCGCTCGTGAACTGGATCTGGCTCGGGTTCGCGGTCATGGCGTTCGGCACCGGCCTCTCGCTGCTGCCCGAGCGGACGTTTGCATTCGCGATGGCAAAGTTCCCGGCAGAAGCCGTGACAGCCGGCATGCTGCTGCTGATGCTGGCCCTTCCGACGCCGGCGCGAGCCCAGCATGCGGCAGGCGTGACGAACGTGCCGGTGACGACGCGGACGCCGCTCGAAAAGGAGCTGCACGAAGCCATCATCTGCATGTGCGGCACGTGCGGCCGCCAGTCGTTGTCGGAGTGCACGTGCTCCACGGCTGGAGACATGCGCGCGGAAATCTCGGGCCTTGTCAAACAGGGGAAGACCAAAGACGAGGTCATTCAACATTTCGTCGCGAAGTACGGCAGCCAGGAGCCGCTCGCGGCGCCGATCGACAAAGGCTTCAATCGTCTCGCATGGTTGTTCCCGTATGCCGTTGGCGGCATCGGCGCGATTGCGGGAGCGTTCGCCGTCGCGAAGTGGTCGCATCGTCCGGCTGCCAAGCCTGTCGACGAACCGACGTTGGCGGCTGGCGAAGACGATCAGCTGCAGGCGCGCGTAGACGAAGAGCTCGATAGCCTCGATTAAACCCTTGTCTCATCCCCGATCGACGACCGACCCATCCACGCTGCGGCCGTGGCAGTTCTTCACGTTGCTCGCGCTGGTCTCGGCGACAGCCGCCGTCTTCGTCACGCGCGGCACCAGCCGGGAAAACGTCATCTTCATCTGTCTCGCCATCGGCGCCGCTGCGCTCGTCGGCCTTGGCGCGCTTCGCACGCTCTGGCCGCTTGTCACTACCGAGCCGTTCGAGGCCGAGATGGTGGGCAACCGCACGCGCGTCGCGCTCGAGAGGGAAAAGAATCTCGTGCTGCGTACCATCAAAGAGCTCGAGTTCGATCACGCGATGGGGAAAATCTCGCCCGGCGACTACGACGAGATGGTGCGGCGGCTGCGGACCAGGGCCGCGCGACTGTTGAAACAGCTCGACAACACAGGGACGGGGTATCGGGAAATTATTGAAAGAGAGCTCGCGAGCCGGCTCGGGAAACTGGGAGCCGCTCCGCTCACCGATAGTGACATGTCAGGGGTAAGGGGTGAGGGGCAAGGGGCAAGTGTCCCGGGTGCTTGCAGTAACTGCGCAACCGTGAATGACGAAGACGCGAAGTTCTGCAAGAGCTGCGGCACGAAGCTGTTGGCGTTGCTCTTCGCCTTGCTCGCGTTTGCGGCGCCGGGCCTCGCGCAAATTCAAATGCCCGATCCGAAACAGATGTCTGGCATTCCCCGACCCGTGACCGATCTTCCCGAAGGTCACGTCTCGGTCCGCCTGATTCGTGGACAGCTTTCAAACAACCTTCCCGGTCATCCTGTCGAACTGCACGCCGGCACGAAAGTGATCACCGTCAAGACCGACGAGAACGGGCGTGCAGATTTCAGCGGTGTGGCCGCAGGCACCAGCGTGAAAGCCGTCGCGATCGTTGACGGCGAGCGGCTCGAGTCGCAGGAATTCCCGTGGCCGAGTGAAGGCGGAATCCGTTTGATGCTCGTCGCCACCGCCAAAACAGCGGGCGCGGCGGCTCCGGTATTTCAGGCGCAGACCGGCAACGTCGTGCTTGGCGACCAGACGCGCGTCATCATCGATCTCGCCGACGAAGCGCTGCAGGTCTATTACCTGCTCGATATTCAGAACAGCGCGCGCGTTCCGGTAAATCCCGCGAAGGCGTTTCTGCTCGACATGCCGACCGGCGCCCAAGGGACAACGATAATGGGCGGCCCTCCGACGGCGATCGCGCGCGGAGAGCGGGTGACCGTGATGGGGCCGTTTCCTCCCGGCCAGACGTCTGTGCAACTGGCGTACTCGTTTCCGTACACGAACGGCGACGTGAGTTTTACGCAGACGATTCCGGTTCCCGTGGGAAGTGTCGCGGTGCTGATGAAAAAACTTGGCGACATGACGATGAGCTCGCCGCAGCTTCCGTCTGTGCAGGAACGTGATTTCGAAGGCGAGAAGTACGTGCTGGCGCAAGGGCCGCCGATCGCGGCCGGAGGAAATCTCACGGTGAACGTGAGCGGCCTGCCACACCATAATCCCGCACCTCGGCGCATCGCGCTCACGCTCGTATCGGCGATATTCCTCCTCGCAGCCTGGGCCGCGGCTCGCACACCGAGGCAGCCGACCGACAGCGGACGTGTGAAGCAACTCACCAACAAGCGCGAGAAAATCTTCGCCGAGCTGCTGAAGCTCGAGCAGCAGCGGCGGGCAGGCACGGTAGACCCGGCGCGCTACGGCGAGCGGCGCCCGGCGCTCATTCTTCAGCTTGAACGCGTCTATCGCGACCTGGACGCTGAGAGCGGCCAGGGTCTCGCCGCGTGACCTTCGACTTTCACGATCTCTCCATCCGAGAACTCAGCCGCAACTATGGCCGCAGGCGTGCCCTGTCGCGGGTGTCGCTCGATTGCCGCGCGGGCGAAATCGTCGGCTTGCTGGGACCGAACGGCGCAGGCAAATCGACATTGCTCGCCATCGTGTCGACGCTGGCGGCGGCCTCCTCGGGCGAGGTGCTCTACGGCGGCCACACGGCGAAGCACATCGGCGCCGTGCTTCGATCGAGAATCGGCGTGCTGTCTCACGATTTGCATCTCTATTCCGAACTGTCGGCTCGCGAGAACCTGGTGTTTTTCGCGCGCCTGTACGGCGTGATCGATTCAGACGCGCGGGCGTCCGAGGCCTTACGGCACGCGTTGCTCTTCGATCGCGGCACCGATCTGGTGTCGGGGTTTTCGCGCGGCATGCGCCAGCGATTGGCGCTCGAGCGCGCGTTACTCCACAAACCTCGACTGCTTCTGCTCGACGAGCCCTTTACCGGCCTCGATGACGCGTCGACCATCGGTCTGATTGACCGGCTCAAATCGCTGCGTGCGGCGGGCTGCATGGTCCTGCTGGCGACGCACGATCTGGATACGGCGGAGGAAGTGCTGGACAGGGCAGTCGTCCTGCGAGATGGACGGCTCGTGGGCACTGAAGCGGATGTGCGCGGCCTTCGGAAGCGTTACCAGGATCGGCTTCACGCCGCGGTGACCGCGCCGTGAGCGCTTTCTGGCGTGTGGTCTGGATTGTGGCCCGCAAGGATTTGGCCATTGAAGCCCGCAGCCGCGAGCTGATCAACACGACCGTGTTCTTTGCGCTTTCCTGCGTGATCATCTTTGCCGTATCGTTTGTCCGCGAGAGGGCCCTCGGCGATGCGGCCGCTGGCATTCTATGGGTAGTGATTGCGTTTTCCGGCACGCTCGCTCTCGGCCGTACGTTCGAGCGCGAGCGGTACGCCGACACGCTCCGGGCCCTCCTTCTGGCGCCAAGCGCTCGACCGGCAATTTATGTCGGCAAACTGATCGGCATTCTGGGGCTGCTGTTCACGACCGAAATCATCGTCGTGCCGCTGGTCGCCCTGTTGTTTCAGGCCCGATTGTTTGCCTACCCAGTCCTGATGAGCGCGCTTCTGATCTTCGGCACGATCGGCTTCTCATGTGTCGGCACGTTGTTCGCCGCCATGCTGGCGCGCGCGCGCAGCCGCGACGTGCTGCTGCCCATCCTGTTGTATCCGGTGACGATCCCGGTCATGATCGCTTCGGTCCGAGGCACCGGCGCCCTGCTCGACGCCGCGCCGCAGCTCGATATGGCGCGTTTGTGGATAATGCTGCTGGTCTCCTTCGACGTCGTATTTCTTACGCTCTCGCTCTGGACGTTCGAGCCGGTCATGACCGAATAACCTATGCGTAAAGCCTTTCCACTTCTCCTCGGTGCCGCCGGCCTGATTTTTCTGACCGCGCCCGTCGTCATCGCGCGCGCCCCGTTCGAGTCGACCATGGGGCTGGTGCAGAAGATTTTTTACTTTCACATGCCGCCGGCGATGCTCATGCTGCTCTCGGCGTTCTTCTGCGGTGTGATGAGCGCGATCTATCTCGTGAAGCGACGCGCGCAATACGATTGGATCGCTCATGCCGCCGCGGAGCTGACGGTGGTGTTCGGCGCCATTGCGATGGTCACCGGCCCGCTCTGGGCACGGAAGGCGTGGGGCGTGTGGTGGGTGTGGGACCCGCGGCTCACGATGTCGCTGCTGATGTGGATGATTTTTGTTTCGTACCTGCTGCTGCGACGGTATGGCGGCTACGGCTCCGAGACGCTCGCGGCGGGTCTTGCCGTGTTCGGCATGGCGACCTCGCCGTTCGTCTATATCTCGGTCAATATCTGGCGAACGATTCATCCGTTGACGACGGTGGTGCCGACATTGCCGGTCGATTTTGCGGTACCGCTCTGGTACGCGTTTGCGGGGTTTCTGTTGCTGTACATCTCTCTTCTCACGCTTCGCGTGCGGCTCGAAGAGCAGCGCGCCGCTGTGGATTTGCTTTATCTCGAGAGCGAAGAATGAAAAGAATCCTGCTGACCGTTGTTCTCCTATTGAATGCCATCGTGCTCGCGCAACCGCAGACCGAGTTCATTCCGGTCACCGAAGTGCCGAAAGGCGACCAGTTGCCAGCGGCGCCGTTGGTCATCGCAGCCTACGCGTTCGTGTGGCTCGCGTTCATGGCGTACGTCTGGGTCCTTTGGCGCCGGCTCGGAAAAGTTGAAGCGGACATCAGCGCGCTCTCCGCGCAGCTCGGGAAGAAACGTCCATGAACTTCGCCAACATGACGTCGGCGCACTTCATTTTCATACCGACTGTCCTGTTTGTGGGAATCGTGATCGGGTGGATCCTGGGGTCGCGTGCCGCGAAAGATGCGTATGCAATGGAGATGAGGAAGCGGGAGAAGAAGGCTTCGGGCTCCAGGCTTTAGGCTTTAGGCTTTGGGCCAGCTACCTTCCCATGCCGAGTCTGTACGCCAGCATCGGCGGCAATCCCGCATCCAGAATTTTCTTCTGCGCCGTTTCAATCGGATACGCCACTCTATATAACGTGACGACCTGCCGATCCATATCGACGATCGCATAGGCGGCGCGCGAATCGCCGTCGCGCGGTTGGCCGACCGATCCCGGGTTGATCAGATACTTGGCGGTGTCCACCATCGCGGTGTCGAATTCAGGGTTCCCCTGCGGCGTTTCGATATCCAGTCGCTGGCGGCCGTCGACCGACGCGCGCAGCGCGACGTGCGTGTGGCCAAACAAACACAGCTGCCGTCGCGACGCCGCGATCGATCGGATCGCGTCGAGGTCGGCGACCACATAGAGATCTTCGTCGAGCGGAGACCCGTGACAGATTTCCACGACATTCTCGACCAGGTGCGGTCCGATGGGCAGTGCCTTCAGATATTCGAGCGTGCTGCCCGACAGCGCGTCCTGCGTCCACGACGCCGCGGCCTTCGCCATCGGATTGAAATCTTCGGCGTTCTCGAGACCCGCGGCAACCTTGTCGTGATTGCCTCGTACGACAGCAATGGGCTTCAGGCCCCGTATGCGATCGACCACCGCATTCGGATCGGCACCGTAGCCGACAAGATCGCCGAGCACAATCACACTGTCGCATTTCTGCGAGAGGGACGCGCGAAGCACCGCCTCGAGGGCTTCAAGATTACTGTGGATATCGCTGATGACCAGGTAGCGCATGAGTGAGTCGTCTAGTCGAGAAGTTCCATCAATTGTTCTACAAGCTCTTCGGCGCGCGCGAGGCTGGCGTCCAGCCGCACCTGCGCCTGCTGATACGCGAGTCGCCGCGTTTCGTACATCATCGCCAGCTGCAGGCGGTCGTTCGCCAGCGGCCGGCGGCCATCCGCAGGAATTCTCGTCAGCAATCCGTCGAGCGGCACGTCAAGCCACACCGACACGCCATCGGCGTTAATCGCAGCGCGGTTCTCGGGATCGACGAACGTGCCGCCGCCCGTCGCGATGACGGCATGACGCAGCGGGATCAGCGACAGAACCACTTGCCGCTCCACGCTGCGAAAGTACGGCTCGCCGTCACGCGCGAAAATCTCGGCGATCGTGCGGCGCTCGCGAGCTTCGATAACCGCGTCGACGTCCTCCGCTCGCCAGCCCAACCTGCGCGACAGGGCCTGGGCCAGCGTGGTCTTGCCCGCGGCCATGAACCCTACGAGATAAATCTTGTCGGTTTTCAAAGCGACTCGGACAGCCTCTCCAGGGTGGTGAAGAAATCCGGGTACGAAATCGCCACCGAGTCGGCGCCGCTGATGACGGACGGCGTTTCAGCGCCGAGCGCGGCGATGGCAAACGCCATTGCCAGCCGGTGATCGCCTGCCGCGTCGGCGTGGCCGCCCTTCAGCTTCCGGGATCCTCGGAGATGAAATCCGTCGCTGAACTCCTCGACATCGGCGCCAAGCGCTCGGAAGCCGCTGACCAGCGCGCTAATGCGATCGCTCTCTTTGACGCGCAGTTCTGAGGCGCCCGTTACGTGCAACTCGCCGCCAAGCGCGGCCCACGCAGCGAGCGCAGGGATCTCGTCGATGAGTCCTGGCACCTCAGCTTCGCCGAGTGTTAACGGACGAGGCTGGCCAAATCGAACGCGGACTCGGCCAGACGACTCACCACCAGCTTCGCGCTCGACGGTTTCTTCTACGACGGCGCCGGCGCGCCGCAGGACGCCGAGCAGCGCCGTTCTGGTGGGATTCAAGCCCACATTTTTGATTTCCACGTCCGATCCAGGAATCGCGGCAGCGGCCGCGAGCCAGAACGCGGCCGAAGAGATGTCGCCGGGAACGGTGAACTCGCCGCCGTGCAGCTGTTGGCCGCCCTCCACGCTCACGGCCGTGCCGTCCACACGCACTGTGGCGCCGAATGCGCGCAGGGCCAGCTCGGTGTGATTTCTCGTCGCGAGCGGCTCTTGCACCACCGTGGTACCTTCCGACTGCAGGCCGGCCAGCATGACCGCGCTCTTGATTTGCGCGCTCGGCACTTCGGGTCGATAGGTAATGCCTTTCAGCCGGCCGCCATGGATCGTGAGCGGCGGCTTTTTCTCGTGCGACTCGATGCGTGCGCCCATGAGCTCGAGCGGCACAATCACGCGGCCCATCGGCCGCCTGGTGAGCGACTCGTCACCCTTCACCGTCGACACGAACGTATGCGCCGCCAGCACGCCGGACAGCAACCGCATCGTCGTGCCCGAATTCTGTGCATCGAGCGGGCGGGTGGGCGCCTGAAGGCCCCGGAGGCCACGTCCAACAATCTTTACCGTGAGGCTGCCGTCGTGTACGCGCGTTTGGACGTCGACGCCGGCATGCTGCAGGCAATCGAGGGTCGCGGCACAGTCGGCACCCTGAGAATATTGCGCGATGGTCGTCCCCCCAGTTGCCAAGGCAGCCAGGAGCGCGTAGCGGTGAGAAATGGATTTATCGCCGGCAAGCCCAACCCGTCCCTTGACGTGCCGGGCAGGCCTCACCGTCGCTGCGGCGATTGAAGCCATCGGGAGACTATACTACGCGATACGCATGACCGGCGGCTTCCACGACGTGCATCTGGAAATCCATAGCGCGATCGAAGCGCTGGAGCTCGTACAACTCGTCGCGGAGCACATTGCCCGACGCCTCGGCATCGAGGAGGACTCGCTGCACTGGACGGCGATGGCGGTCCGCGAAACGGTCGTCAATGCGATTACGCACGGCAATCACAACGATCCAAACAAGCTGGTCTTCATCGATTTCACCGCCGTGCCGAAAGACAATCCCGTCGATTTCGTCGTGCGCGTGCGCGATCAGGGCGACGGGTTCGACCCTGGCGCGGTGTGCGACCCGCTGACGCCGGAAAACGTGCTGAAGGCGAGCGGCCGCGGAATTTTCCTCATCAAACAATTCATGGATGAGGTCTCCATGCAACGGGCCCGGGAGGGCGGCATGGAAGTGCGGATGTTGAAACACATCCGCGGGTAACGATGCCAGCCAACCCCCTCCTGCTTTCCACCGCCATCGAGGCCGTCATCAAAGCCGGCCAGATTCAGATGGACTTCATCGACAGCGGCTTCAAGATTTCCAAAAAGGGCAAAATCGACCTGGTCACGGAAGCCGACGTCTCGGTCGAGACGATGTTCCGCGAGTTGATTGGGAAGCGCTTTCCCGATCACACGATTCTCGCCGAGGAATTCGGCCAGGAAAAAGACACGCGCGGCGCGTCTCACTGTTGGGTGTTCGATCCTATCGACGGCACCAGCAACTATGCGCACGGACTGCCGATTTTCTGCTCGTCGCTGGCGCTCGAGATCGACGGGCGCGGTGAAATTGGCGCCATTTACGATCCCACGCGGAAGGAATTGTTCGTCGCCGAGCGTGGGGGAGGCGCCTTCCTGAACGGACGGCCCATCCATGTTTCCGACGCGGCAACGCTTGTCGAGTCGATGCTGGTCACCGGCTTTCCCTACGACGTTCACGGCCGCATTCCGGAGATCGTCGGGCTGTTTGGCGACTTCGTTGGCAAGGCGCGCGCTGTGCGCCGGCTCGGTTCTGCGGCGCTCGACATCTGCTACGTGGCGGCCGGTCGGATGGACGGATTCTGGGAGCAGGATCTGAAGCCGTGGGATATCGCCGCCGGAGCCGTGATTCTCGAGGAGGCGGGCGGAAAGGCGACCAACTTCAACGGCGGACCGTTCGAGTCGCGGCGGCCGCAGCTGGTCGCGACCAACGGAAAGATCCACGACCAGATGCTGCAAATTACGCAGCAGTTTTTGCAGAGTCGGTGACGCGGGAATCGCCCAAGAAAACCGGCGTGGCTAGCGCATGATCCGGATTTCAATAGTGAACCATAGGGTTGCGGATGCTGGCTAATTCGCTGTGATCCGGCGAAACAGTTAACTCCAGGGTTAACCTTTCGTCTGGATGACATAAACCAGGCTGCCCGTTAGCGCGCGAGCCTAATTCGCTTTGTACAGCGCGACGCCGCCTCCGGAGCACACGCGTGTAAATCCGCTCAGAAACTCCGAAGACGCCCGCGCACGCTCAGCGAGCACGTCGCCGCCTTCGGCCCGCTCCTCGATCAAAATCCACTTCACGCGCCCTTTCGGTGACTCGATGTCTTCCTGCCAGTAGGGCAGGTTGCCCTCGTGAATGAAATCGCGGATCCCAAGACCTTCGTGCGAGAGCTCCTGCATGTAGTGCGCAAGCGATCCCATGCTGGCGAGAATCGGCTCGTGGTGGTACTCGCGCATCAGACAGGCCGTCACCTGCTCGCGCGCGACGCTGAACGGACGATCCCATTGCGCCTCCTGAACCATCGGCGCTTGAGCGTTCAACGGGTTCACCGTGAAGGCCAGCCATGCGCCGGCGGCGATCGCGGCGATGGTGCGAAGCCTTCCGCGCAAGAGACCGACGCTCATGCCTACGAACACCGCAACAGCAACCGTGGGCGCCACCATATAGCGCATGCGGAAGGGGTGCCCCTCGAAAAACGCGTAGGAGGGCAGCACCATGAACGCCGTCAACGCGAGGAGAACGAGCCACGGCGCTCGCTCGCGCTCCTTCACGATGCCCGCGATGATGGCACCCAGGCCGATCATCGCCACGCCGACCACGACATTGCCGACGAGCACTCGCACGCCATACGAGACTGCGAGAAACGCATCGAGTGGGTGGCCGTGAAGCCTGTCATCGGGCACGAAAAAGCCGCCGGTGACGAACCACGCGCCCGTGGTAAACCAGCTGTGGAAGAAGAACAGGCAGATGGCGACGACCGGATACACGCCGAGATCAGCGGTGGCCCGCGCGACCGCCCGCGACGGCAGCCCGCGCCGGAAAAGCGCAGTCGCCGCAAGGCCGACGAGCGCAGCGGTGACGAACCACGCTTCGTAGCGCGTGAGGCACGCCGCACTCAGTGCGAACCCGGCAGCCGTCGGCGGCGATTGAGCGCCGCCATCGACCCAGTCGTACACAAGGCTGACAGCGAGCAGCATCAATCCGAAGAGCAGCGGCTCGGTCATCGGCGTCGACTGCAGATACAGCACGTCTGGCTCGAGCGCGAAGACGGCCACGCCGATGATCGCGCCCACACGCGACCCGGTCACGCGCAAAATGATCCGCGCGATGGCGTAACACGCCAGGGCATACGACAAGACGGAAATCACGACGCCCGATGCGCCGGTGCGATACAGCGCATCGATCTGCACGGGCAGCAGGTTGAGCAGATGGGGAAGCGGCAGCCACACGGCGCCAATCTGGGAATACTCGGGCGTCAGACTGTCGAGCACGCGGCGCGCCACCACGAGATGCGCCTTCGCGTCGTAGTGGCTCAGCGTCAACCCTTCATGGGCGTAATAGATTGCCGCGAGTATGCCAATCAGAAGGGAGATCGCCGTGAGGACGTTCAGGAATCGATCGGTCACCGTCGCGAGTAGAATACTAGTTCCTTCATGGCGCGGATCACAGCTTGGATTCAAGCCTTCGCAATCAGCATCGGCGGCCCGGGTCTTTTCGTCATCGGCTTTCTCGATTCCTCCTTCCTCTCCTTTCCCGAAATCAACGATCTGCTCGTCATCGTGATGGTCACGCATCATCCGCAACGGATGATCTTTTACGCCAGCATGGCCACACTCGGGTCGGTCGCCGGCTGCCTGGCGTTGTATTTCGTCGCGCGCAAAGGCGGCCACGGGCTGCTGAATAAACGCTTCAAGGGGGGCACCATCGAGTGGGGCACGAACCTCATGCGGAAATATGGCGCGATGGCGTTGCTCGTGCCCGCGCTGCTTCCGCCCCCGGCGCCGTTCAAAATCTTCGTGTTGCTCGCCGGTGTGGCCGCCATCCCGGTGCGCACATTCGTCATCGCCATTGCCGTGGGGCGTGGCGTCCGATACTTTGGAGAGGGAATACTGGCCGTTCTGTGGGGCGAGCAGGCGATCAACTACGTCGAGCAGAACGGTAAGACGGTCGGCCTCTGGCTCGGCGGAATTGCCCTGGCTGGCGGCGCGGCCTACTACCTCTGGCAGAAACGTCGTAAGTGATTGTATAATATCGACTTCGATGTACCCTGACCTCTCTCTTGTCGTTCCGATTCGTAACGAATCGCCGAACATCGACGAGCTCTACCGTGACGTCACGGACGCGCTCGAGCGGTGGGGGCGGAGCTACGAGGTCATTGCGATCGACGACGGGAGCACCGACGATAGTTTCGATCGCCTGAGCCGGCACCAGCAGCGCGACCCGCGCTGGCGCATCATCCGGTTTCGCCGGAATTTCGGGCAGACTGCGGCGTTTGCCGCCGGCATCAAGCACGCGAAGGGGCGCCTCATCGCCACCTCCGACGGCGACCTGCAAAACGATCCGCGCGATCTCGCCGGCATGATCGCGCGCATCGAAGAAGGCGCCGACATCGTGTGCGGCTGGCGGAAAGATCGCAAGGATGCATGGTTGACGCGCCGGCTGCCCTCGGAAGTGGCGAATAGAATTATTTCTGCCTCGACGGGCGTCCATCTGCACGACTACGGCTGCTCCCTGAAAGTGTTCCGCGCGGAAGTCGTGAAGCCCATCAAGCTCTATGGCGAGATGCATCGTTTTCTGCCCGCGATTGCGAGCGAGATGGGCGTCGACATTGCCGAGGTCGTCGTGAATCATCGCCCGAGGCGTCACGGCACGTCGAAGTACGGCCTGTCGAGAACGCTGCGCGTGATGCTCGATCTGCTCACCGTGAAATTCCTGATGACGTATTCGACACGGCCGCTTCAAATGTTCGGCCTGATCGGCGTGCCGATGGGGCTCGTGGGATTCGTCATTACGGCGTGGCTGTCCTACCAGCGTCTGTTCGGATACGAATCGATTGCCAATCGTCCACTGTTGCTGCTCGGCGTGCTGTTGATTTTCACGGGCGTGCAGCTCGTCACGATGGGCTTGCTCGCCGAGATCATGGCGCGGACGTACCACGAGTCGCAGGACAAGCCCACCTATATCATTCGCGAAATTCGCGAAACGGCGGAGTCTGCCCGCCCGGTCGCATTGAAAGCGTGAACATTCGTTACGGCGTTGTCGGTCTCGCGATCGCGATAGCGGCGGCCTGTGGCGGCAAGACGCCCACGGGGCCCACGCCCGTTCCGGATCCCGGACCGGTTGTCACAAACGTGCCTCCTGTGATCGGAAAGTTCACGGTCCAAAGCACGCGTGCGAATGCGCCCGCGGATTTTGCAAATGTGCTGGACGATGTGCAGGTAAGCGTCGTCGTTACGGATGCGGAGCCTTCAAGTACTGAACTGAAATTCAACTGGTCGGCGGCAGTGGGAAGTTTCAGCGGAACCGGACGCTCGGTCGTCTGGAAAGCGCCGGCGACCGTGACGACCCTGAACGACGTGACGCTGAACTTGGAGGTGGTCGAGACCTTCATGTCGCAAGGAAAGCCCGTCGAGAACAAAGTGACCGGTTCGACCGCGCTCTCGCTCCACGATTCCGCCAAGGAAGTCGGCGACATGGCGCGGCAGTTCCTTCTGGATTTCTCGGACTCCTTCATCACGAACATCCCGTTCATCATGCGCAATTTCGAGCCCGGATGTTATGGCACCGACGCCGAGACGCGTGATGTCACAGCGAACCGTGAGAATTTTGAAATCAAGCAGTGGCAAGTCGATGAGGCAACGACAACGATAAATTTCAACGGTACCTGCCCGTTTCCCGGCAGACCGTCGCCACGCGGCGATGCGTGCTCTCTGGTGCGCACGTACTGGGTGTCCATTGCCCGCCGAGACTTCGACACCACGAAAAAGGGAGATCCGTCGATTGCGAGTGGCGTCGATCACATCGCGGCGTTTTATTACCCGGCTCAGAGACGCTGGAGACTGTGCGATAGCCAGTACGCGTTAGATGCGGTGTCTTTCAAAGCCGCTCAGATCAGAGGCCTGGTCCCTTAGAGGTACCTCAGTATTTCGGTCAGCGCTTCCACGAGGTCTTTCGGAGGCTGCCGCCACACCGCCTGCAGCTTCTGCGTATCGAACCAGAATCCGTCATCGACCATCAGCGTCAAACGCCAGAGCGTCGTCTGAGCCATCACAGCGCCAAGCATTCGGGCCGAGCGGCTCCAGGCGACGGCGCGTCCGATTTTCCACGCCCACACCGGCAAGT